>JAEWJH010000095.1 GCA_023386635.1 Pseudomonadota bacterium | reverse complement strand
GTTATGCGGAGAATGCGGTCGTCGGCAGCGGGCAACTGGAACCCGACATGCATGTCATGACGAAACCGTTCTCCGTGGAGGTGATGACCGCCCGCATCCGGGAATTGCTCTCGTCGCGAACGAACAGACAAACTTTTTGACGCTTGCGGGAGCGGAGAACGCTCCTGGGCGCCAAAGCGGCTTTTCGGCCACAGTCGAACACCAAATGGAAAGCCTGTGTGTCAAAACACACGGCCGCGGTCGCGCCGGCGACCGGACGTTAAGACCTGCACCGTTAGGGTTGACGCCATGAACCTCGGCCGCGTCCGGTGCGACCAAGGTAGGGTGACGGCATGGGATGATGTCCATGCCGGCCACCGAGCGCATCAGTGTTGTGGGTGTTGCGATGACCGCAGCGAGACTGGCCGTGAGCTTTTTCATTCATCTGCCGCGCCCGCTGGCGCGCGCCGCCGGCCAGATCGGCCGCCTGCTGATCCGCGTGGTCGACCCCTACCGGCCCGAGAAGCACTATATGCGCGGCCCCGGCCCCAAATGCCGCTCCCGCGGCAGCTACCCGCCCGCCTCGCGCTGAATGCCCTCCGTACCGCCCGCCTGCCTGCGGCCGAATTCGGCCCAGACGCCGCCCTCGCCATCCCAACTGCCCCGGCTCGCGGCCTTTGAATATTCGGTCGCCCGCTGCTCGAAGAAATTGGCGTGCTCGACGCCGTTGAGGATTTCGACCAGCCACGGCAGCGGATGCGGCTTGATCTGCCGGTAGCCGCCCTCGGCGGTCTCGAAATAGCCGAACACCGGGGTGAGCCGGAGTTGCGTCAGCCGCCAGTCCGCGACGTAGCGGACGTAAGCGTGGATCTCCCCCGCCGTCATGCCCTCGATCTTGCCGAGGCCGAAGGCGAGATCGACGAAGTTCTCCTCCAGCGTCACCATCGTCCTCGCGACATCGATGATGTCATCACGCACGCCGCTGGTGACGGCGCCGGTCTCGCGATGCCATTCGTGGAACAGCCTGATGACGCCTTCGCAATGCAGGCTCTCGTCGCGCACCGACCAGCTGACGATCTGGCCCATGCCGTTCATTTTGTTATGGCGCGGGAAGTTGAGCAGCATCGCGAAGCTGGCGAACAACGACATGCCCTCGGTGAAGGCGCCGAACATCGCCAGCGTGCGCGCCACATCCGACACCGTGCCGACGCCGAACTGGTGCATATAGTCCGCCTTGGCACGCATCTGCGAATAGTCGCGGAACGCCTCGAACTCGGTCTTCGGCATGCCGAGGGTCTTCAAGAGCAGCGCATAGGCGTCGATGTGCACCGTCTCCATATTGGTGAAGGCGGCCATCATCATCTGCACGGTGAGCGGCTGGAAGATCGGGATATAGCGCTTGAGATAGTTGTCGCCGACCTCGATGTCCGATTGCGTGAAGAAGCGGAAGATCTGCGTCAGCAGCGCCCGCTCGTTCTCCGTCACCCGGTCGGATGCCCAGTCCTTAAGGTCGCCGCCGAGCGGAACCTCCTCGCCCATCCAGTGCGTCTGCTGCTGGCGCTTCCAGAATTCGTAGGCCCACGCATAACGATCGACATCATAGGTGCCGGTCGCATCGAGGAGGCCGACCTGGCCCTTGCCGATCAGCGTGCGCGGATCGACCGATCCTAAATCCAAGCGCCCCAAATCCGTTACTGACATGCGAGGCACTCCTCGTAGTCGGTGCGGGCCGGCGGCGCAGCGAGCGCGCTCTCGGTCTTGTCGGCTTTCTCCAGCTGGCCGGCGAAGCCGGCGCGGGAGATCGACTTGGAGCGGCAGTAATAGAGGCTCTTGACCCCGCGCTTCCACGCGCTCCAGTGCAGCATGTGCAGGTCCCACTTCTCGACGTCGGCGGGGATGTAGAGATTGATCGACTGGCTCTGGCAGATGAACGGCGAGCGGTCCGCCGCCAGTTCGACCACCCAGCGCTGATCGATCTCGAACGCGGTGCGGTAAGTCATGCGCTCGTGCTCGGTCAGGGCATCGAGATGCGCCACCGAGCCTTCATGCTCGATGATCGATTGCCAGACGTCCGGCGTGTCCATGCCCTTGGCGGCGAGCAGCCGCGCGAGATGCGGATTGCGCACCGAGATCGCGCCGGACAGTGTCTTGTGCGTGTAGATGTTGGCCGGGATCGGCTCGACGCAGGCGCTGGTGCCGCCGCAGATGATGCTGATCGAGGCCGTCGGCGCGATCGCGATCTTGTGGCTGAACCGCGCCATGATGTTGCGCTCCAGCGCATCCGGGCACGGCCCGCGCTCATGCGCCAGCTCCACAGAGGCCGCGTCGGCGTCGCGGCGGATCTTGCGGAACATGGTCAGGTTGAACGACTTGGCCATCGCGCTTTCGAACGGGATGCCCTTCGCCTGCAGGAAGGAGTGGAAACCCATCACGCCGAGCCCGACGGAACGCTCGCGCAGAGCGGCATATTTCGCCCGCTTCATACCGTCCGGCGCGACGGTGATGAAATGCGTCAGGACATTGTCGAGGAAGCGCATCACGTCCTCGATAAAGCCCGCCTTGTCCTTCCACTGGTCCCAGGTCTCCAGATTGAGCGACGACAGGCAGCAGACCGCCGTGCGCTCCTCGTCGCGGTGATCGAGGCCGGTCGGCAGCGTGATCTCGCTGCACAGGTTCGACGTCGTGACCTTCAGCCCCAGTTCGCGCTGATGCTTCGGCAGCGCGCGGTTCACCGTGTCGATGAACAACAGATACGGCTCGCCGGTCTGCAGCCGGGTTTCGAGGATGCGCTGCCAGAGCTGCCGCGCATCGACCTCGCGCACCACCTCGCCGCTTTTCGGGCTGCGCAGCGGGAAACTCCTCCCCGCTCCGACCGCTTCCATGAATTCGTCGGTGACGTTGATGCCGTGATGCAGGTTGAGGCTCTTGCGGTTGAAGTCGCCCGACGCCTTGCGGATTTCGAGGAATTCCTCGATTTCCGGATGATGGATATCGAGATAGACCGCCGCCGAGCCGCGCCGCAGCGAGCCCTGGCTGATCGCCAGCGTCAGCCCATCCATCACATGAATGAACGGGATGATGCCCGACGTGACGCCGCCTTTCACCTTCTCGCCGAGCGAACGCACGCGGCCCCAATAGGTGCCGATGCCGCCGCCGTTCGACGCCAGCCAGACGTTCTCGTTCCAAGTGCCGACGATGCCGTCGAGCGAATCCGACACCGAATTGAGGAAGCAGGAGATCGGCAGGCCGCGCGTCGTGCCGCCATTCGAGAGGACCGGCGTCGCCGGCATGAACCAGAGCCGCGACATGGCGTCGTACAGCCGCTGCGCATGCGCGACGTCGTCGGCAAAGGCGCAGGAGACGCGCGCGAACATGTCCTGGAAGCTTTCGCCGTCCAGCAGGTAGCGGTCGGTCAGCGTTATCTTGCCGAACGCGGTCAGCAGGCTGTCGCGCGAGCGATCGAGCGTCAGGTCGGACGGCTTCGGCTGCCCGCCGAGCGGGCCCGGCAGCGGCGCGGGATGGCGCTCGGCCACCAGCCGCAATTCGGGCGGCGGTACTTTCGGCGACGCAGGAGCGTTCGGAACAGATTTGGTGGAGACCAGGTCACCCTGGTGATCGAAGTCGTAGGACAGAGACATCAGCAACCCCGTGATGTGAGGGCTGAGGCCGATCGGACACTTGCGAGCGATCCGGACGCACGTCCGGCTGCAAGCGACCCGCGAGGCACCCCGCCCGAGGACGTTCATCGATCACGGCAGGTCTCCTGGCTCGCGGGTCGCAGCGGCTGTCGGTCTTCCCGATGCATTGACGCACCAGTGACACTGATGACAGCCGCTCTCCGCTTACAGTTGCGGGGGCAGCTCCGGACTGGCCCTGCGCCATTTCTGGCTGGCGGGCGTACCGGATTCCCTCTTAGCTTCCCGGCCAAAACTATTACTAGACCGGGAAGAACCGTGATCTGCTATATATAGCGGGTCACGCGGCGGATTCGTCAAGCCCGTCTTTCGGAAAAACACCGGGGCATGCCGACCAGCGCATAAAGCTCTGCGGGATTGTGCTTAGGCGCAGGCCAGCCGCTGTGCGAGAAATGCGCACGCTCACCCTCCCCCTTGAGACCGGACGATCCCCATGGCGACCAGGCTCCGCGCGGCAATCCTCGACGACTATCAGAACGTGGCCCTTCGGCTCGCCGACTGGAGCGCGCTCTCCGACGTCGACATCAAGGTGTTCACGCAACCGTTCGCCAGCCGGCAGGCGGCAACCGACGCGTTGCAGGATTTCGAGATCGTCGTCGGCATGCGCGAGCGCACGCCCTTCCCGCGCGCGACCATCGCCGCGCTGCCGAAGCTGAAGCTGTTGATCACCACCGGCGCCAAGAACAACTCGTTCGATCTGAAGGCCGCCGCCGAGCACGGCATCACCGTCTGCGGCACCGGCACGGTGGGGGCGCCGACCGTCGGCATCACCTTCGGACTGATGCTGGAACTGACGCGCCGCATCGGCTTCGAGAACCAGCGGATGAAAGCGGGCGAGCCGTGGCAGGTGACGCTCGGCCGCGATCTCGAGGGACTGACGCTCGGCGTGGTCGGCTTCGGCAAGCTCGGCCATCGCGTCGCCGCCGTGGCGCAGGCGTTCGGCATGAAGGTGATCGCCTGGAGCCAGAACCTGACCCCGGAAGACGCGGAGAAGGCCGGAGTTCGCTACGCCACAAAGGAACAGCTTTTCAGCGAAGCCGACATCGTCACCCTCCATTACGCGCTGTCGGCGCGCTCGCGCGGCATCGTCGGCGCCGCCGATCTCGGCCGGATGAAGCGCGACGCCTGTCTGATCAACACCGCGCGCGGACCGCTGGTGGACGAAGCCGCATTGCTCGAGGCGTTACGCGCGAAGAAAGTCGCCGGTGCCGGCCTAGACGTGTTCGATGTCGAGCCGCTGCCGGTCGATCATCCATTCCGCACGCTCGACAATGTCGTGCTGACGCCACATCTCGGCTACGTCAGCGAGCAGAACTACCGCATCTATTTCCGCGACATCGTCGAGGATATTCGCGCGTTCATCGACGGCAAGCCGGTGCGGGTGATTTCTTAATCCTACAAGCCTCATGGTGAGGAGCCCGGCAAAGCCGGGCGTCTCGAACCATGAGGCGGGATCGGGACCGCCGCATCCTTCGAGACGCCCGCCTTCGCGCCTTGCGCTCCGGCGCGGCTCCTCAGGATGAGGCGGGGTGAGAGCTAATCCGCCTTCACACCCCCAACAGCTTCGCCGCGTTGTTGTAGGCCACATCGGCGCGCACGCCCTCGTCGAGCGGCACCGTATCCATGAAGTGGCACGCCTCCCGCGCGTCCTCGAACGGGAAGTCGGCGGAGAACATCACCCGGTCGCGGCCGAGCGCGGCGAGCGCGCAATCGAGCGGCTCCTTGGAATACATGCCGGAAATCGTCACCCAGATATTGTCCTTGATGTATTGCGACGGTTCGCGGCCGAGCTTGACGTTGTAGAGCTTGGCGCGGCTGTCGAACCGCCACAGCAGGAACGGCAAGGTCTCGCCGGTGTGGCCGAGCGCGAACTTCGCCTTCGGGAAGCGGTCGAACAGGCCGCTGAAAACGAGCCGGAGCGCATGCGAGCCGGTCTCGACGCCCCAGCCCCAGGTGGCGCGCTGCAACGACTTGTAGGCGGCGAGCGCCGGATAGGCGGATTCCGGATCGGCCGGATGCAGATACACCACCGCGCCCAGCGACTCGGCGCGCTCCCAGAACGGATAGAGCGCCGGATCGTCGAGATAGCGGCCATGAGTCTGGCCGTTGATCATCGCGCCGCGGAATTTGTAGTCGCGCATACAGCGCTCAAGTTCGTCGGCGGCGGCCTTCGCGTCCTGCATCGGCAGATGCGCGAAACCGGAATAACGGTCCGGCCGCTTCGTCACTTCCTTGCCGAGAAAATCGTTGGACTCGCGCGCCTTGCGGATCGCGGTCGCGGTGTCGCGCTCGACCTGCACGCCGGGACCCGACGCCGCGAGCACGCAATGCGCCAGCCCGCATTCGTCCATCATCTTCAACCGCCGCTCGCCGAAATCCGTCAGCGACGCGATCAGCTTTTCCACGAACGGCGCCGGCACCTCCGACATCGTCGGACGCCAGTAATCGAACGTGGCCGGGTCGATGAAATGTTCTTCGAGCGCGATCTTGCGAACCATCAGGCGTCCT
Organism: Pseudomonadota bacterium; assembly: GCA_023386635.1. Lineage (GTDB taxonomy): Bacteria > Pseudomonadota > Alphaproteobacteria > Rhizobiales > Xanthobacteraceae > Pseudolabrys. The sequence goes on along the minus strand of JAEWJH010000095.1, from coordinate 37,346 downwards.
CCGGTCTTTTGTTCTCGCGGCCACGGCCGCTGTTGCAGCCTAATTTGTAGCCCTCTTGCCTGTACCATTCCATGGGTTAAACTGTCCCACAATACAAACATAATAAAACAGGGTGGAAACAGGATGCGGCCGTCACGGGACGCCAAGCTCCAAGTCAGCGAAAACAGCCAGGTGCAGGTGATCGCGCGCGCCGCGTGCATCCTGCGGGCGCTGGAAGACGAGACCAATGGTCTCAGCCTCGGCCAGATCGCGCAACGTGTCGGGCTGGCCCGCTCTACGGTGCAGCGGATCGTCGCGGCGCTGGAAGGCGAAAAGCTGTTGATCGCCGCGACGCCGAATGGCCGCGTGCGTCTCGGCCCGGCGATCCTGCGGCTTGCCGCTTCGGTGCGCAGCGACTTCGTGCATCAGGCGCGGCCGTTCCTGACGCGGCTGTCGCAGGAACTGCAGGAGACCGTCGACCTCGCCACGGTGAAGAAGGACCAGTTGATCTTCATCGATCAGGTGGTGGGTTCTCAGCGCCTGCGCACCGAAGCCGCGGTCGGCGAGACCTTCCCGCTGCACTGCACGGCGAACGGCAAGGCCTATCTCGCCAAGCTGACCAATGAGCAGGTGGAAGCGCTGATCGGCCGCGACTATGCGGCGCGCACGCCGAAGACCATCACGCGGATCGAGCCGCTGCTCGCCGAGCTCGCGACCATCCGCAAGATCGGCGTCGCGTTCGACCGCGAGGAGCACACCCTCGGCATCAGCGCCGTCGGCGTCGCGATGCACGACCCGCTCGGCAATCCGGTGGCGATCTCGGTGCCGGTGCCGACGCCGCGCTTCGTCAACCGTCAGGCGCAGATCGCCGAACGGCTGATGGCCACCAAGCGCGGCCTGCTCGCGCAACTCAACGCCAAGGCCGCCTGACCGGCGGCAAAGCACGCCGCCGCGCGCGGCGTCCGCATTCATCATCATTCAAGGGAGTACACCGCATGGCCAAGAAAATCCGCGGCATCATGTTCGAGGAAAACCTCAAGAACGACATGGGGCTCGAGTTCTACAATCTCTCGCACCGGTTCGGTTACCAGTCGCCGAACTGGCCCTACTTCGAGGACGTGAAGATCGAGCGCATCCACTACATGGCGAAGTCGGGCGTGCTGTCGCAGCGCATCACCACCTCGATGCACAACACCACGCATATCGACGCGCCGGCGCATGTGGTCGAGGGCACGCCGTTCATCGACGAGGTGCCGCTGCCGCACTTTTTCGGCTCCGGCATCGTCGTCTCGATCCCGAAGAAGCAGTGGGAACCGATCACTTATGACGACCTGGAAAAGGCAGCGGGCAAGATCGTGCGGCCGCGCGACGTCGTGATCGTCAACACCGGCTGGCACCACAAATACGAGGACAGCGAGGATTATTTCTGCCGCGCGCCGGGCTTCGTGAAGTCCGCCGGCGAATGGTTCGTCGAGAAGAAGGTGAAGGTGGTCGGCCACGACACCCAGGCCAACGACCATCCGCTCGCCACTGCGATCGGCCCGCAGCGCAACGGCCCGCTGCATCCGCATCTCGAAAAGGAATATTTCGAATGGTCGGGCGGCCGCAACTGGAAGGACGACTTCCCGGAATGGGAGCCGGTGCACCGCATCCTGTTCAAGAACGGCATCCTCGGCATCGAGAATGTCGGCGGCGATCTCGACAAGGTCACCGGCCGGCGCTGCACCTTCTCGTTCTTCCCGTGGAACTGGGACCGCGGCGACGGCTGCATCATCCGTCTCGTCGCGATGATCGACCCCGACGGCAAGTACCGCATCGAGAGCGGCAAGAAGTTCGCTTGAGAGGATAGAGCCATGATCGTCCGCAAATTTTCGGAAGCGAAGCCTTACGACGCGCCGAACCACCGCGACTACAAATCGTTTCGCGTGTTCGGCGCCGAGATGGGCGGATCGCAAGCGCTCGTGTTCGGCATCTCGCATTTCCTGCCGGGCGGTGGCGCCGGGCCGGACGCCTCGCCGCCGGAGAAGATCTATTACGTTCTGGCAGGTGAACTGACTGTCATCGCCGGTGGCAAGGAGCAGGTCATCAGGCAAGGTGACAGCTGCTACATCGCGCCGAACGAAAGCCGCGAGATCATCAATCGCGGCCACGAGGTCTGCACCATCGCGGTGGCGGTGGCTGCGCCGCCCAAATGAGAGCGACGCGCAATGCACTAACCCGTCATCGCCGGGCTCGTCCCGGCGATTCCGATCAGGCGAGCACAACGCACGCCTAAGCGAGATGGCCGGGACAAGCCCGGCCATGACGAAAATAGAAGCTGGGAGAACGCCATGTCCGAAGCCTTCCTGAAAAACCCGCTGTCGCTGTTCGACATCAAGGGACAGACCGCCATCGTCACCGGCGCGTCCGGCGCATTCGGGGCGCTCGCCGCGAAGGTACTGGCCGGCGCCGGCGCCAATGTCGTCATCGCCGCCGGCAAGGCCGACGAGTTGAAACAGGTCGCGGCGGAATGTGCCGCGCTCGGCGGCGGCAAGGTCGAGATCGTGGCGCTGCGCCCCTCCTCCGAAGCCAATTGCGACAAGATCGTCGACGCCGCCGTCAAGGCGTTCGGCCGCGTCGACATCCTAGTTGTCGGCTCCGGCAAGAACGACGTCGCGAAGATCACGGAGATGGCGCCGGAACGATTCCTCGACGTGATGGACGCCAATGTCACGCAGTCGTGGCTGATGGCGCGCGCCGCCGGCCGGCAGATGTTGAAGCAAGGTAAGGACGGCAAGACCAGCGGCAAGATCGTGCTGATGTCGTCGGCGCGCGGCCTGCTCGGCCACCCCGCCGGCTACACCGCGTATTGCGCATCGAAGTCCGCCGTCGACGGCATCACCAAGGCGCTCGGCTGCGAATGGGGCGACACCGGCATCACCGTGAACGCCATCGCGCCGACCGTGTTCCGCTCCGCGCTGACCGCATGGATGTACGAGGACACCGAAAAAGCGCGCGACGTGCGCAAGGGCTTCCTCGCCCGCGTGCCGAAAGCGCGCCTCGGCGAGCCGGCCGACCTCGCCGGCCCGCTGCTGTTTCTCGCCTCGCGTGCGTCGGATTTCTACACCGGCCACATTCTCTACGCGGACGGCGGCTACACGGCGGGGTGACATGAGCAAACCCCGCATCGCCGTCGTCGGCGCCGGCCTGATGGGCCACGGCATCGCCCAGGTGTTCGCGCTCGCCGGTCACGCCGTCACCATCACCGACACATTCAAGCCGGCGCTCGATGCCGCCAAGGATCGCGTCCTCGCCAATCTGAAAGACCTTGGCGAGGATGAAGCGGCGCTCGAGCGCATCACGCCGATCGCCGATCTCGCCGACGCGGTGCGCGACGCCGACTATGTGGTCGAGGCGGTGCTGGAAGACCTCGATCTCAAGCAATCGCTATTCGCCGAGATCGAGAAGCATGTACGGCCGGACACGATCCTCGCCAGCAACACCTCGGTGATCCCGATCACCGCGATCATGCAGGGCCTGAACAAGCGCGAGCGCGCGCTCGGCACGCATTTCTGGAATCCGCCGTTCCTGGTGCCGCTGGTCGAGGTGATCGAGACCGAATGGACATCGCCGGACGTGGTGGCGTGGACCATGGCGCTGCACCGCGACGCCGGCAAGACGCCGGCGCACGTGAAGAAGGACGTGCCGGGATTCATCGGCAACCGCCTGCAACACGCGCTGTGGCGCGAGGCGATCGCGCTTGTGGAGAACGGCATCTGCGACGCGCAGACCGTCGATGCGGTGGTGAAAGCTTCGTTCGGACGGCGGCTCGCCGTGCTCGGCCCCTTGGAGAATGCCGACCTCGTCGGCACCGATCTGACGCTGGCGATCCACAAGACGGTGCTGCCGGCGATCGACAGCCGGCCTGCGGCGTCACCCTATCTTGAAAAGCTCGTCAGCGACGGCAAGCTCGGATTCAAAAGCGGCGAAGGCTTCCGCAGCTGGACGCCGGAACAGCAACAGGCGCTGCGCCAGCGAGTCGTGCAGCATCTTAAGAACGCGCGCAGTCTCGACTGACGCGCTCAACCCGGGAGGACGACATGAGTGACAAGACCATTTCCCGCCGCACCGCCTTGCAAGGCGGCGCGAGCCTGATCGCGGCGCCGGCGGTCCTGCGTGTCATTCCCGCGCATGCGCAGAGCAAGACCATCAAGATCGGTCATGTGTCGCCACGCACCGGCCCGCTCGCAGCGTTCGGCGAGGCCGATCCGTTCATCCTCGAGCAGATCAACAAGCTGCTCGCGAACGGCATCCAGAACGGCGGCAAGACCTACAAGGTCGAGATCATCTCCAAGGATAGCCAGTCGAACACCGCGCGCGCGTCGGAGGTCGCCTCCGAACTGATTCTGCGCGACAAAGTCGATCTGATCGTCGCCGCCTCGACGCCGGACACCACCAATCCGGTGGCGGATCAGGCGGAGGTCAACGAGGTGCCCTGCATCACCACCGACTGCCCGTGGCAGGCTTATTTCTTCGGCCGCAAAGGCGACCCGAAGAAGGGCTTCAACTGGACCTATCATTTCTTCTGGGGCGCGGAAGACCTGCTCGCCGCCTTCACCGCGCTGTGGGACCAGATGCCGACCAATAAGGTGGTCGGCGGCATGTTCTCCAACGATGCCGACGGCAATGCCTTCGCCAATCCGCAGATGGGCTTCCCGCCGGCGCTCGCCAAGGCCAATTACAAGCTGATCAATCCCGGCCTCTATCAGCCGCTGTCGAACGACTTCACCGCGCAGATCTCCGCGTTCAAGGCGGCAAATGTGGAGATCGTCACCGGCGTGTTCATCCCGCCGGATTTCGCCACGTTCTGGTCGCAAGCGGCGCAGCAGGGTTTCAAGCCAAAGATCGTCACCGTGGCCAAGGCGCTGCTGTTCCCCTCTGCCGTCGCGGCGCTCGGCGATCGCGGCGAAGGCCTGACCAGCGAAATCTGGTGGACGCCGACGCATCCGTTCAAGTCCGGCCTCACCGGGCAGACGCCGAAGCAGTTGACCGATGCCTACACCGCCGCGACCAGCCGGCCGTGGACGCAGCCGATCGGCTTCAAGCATGCGCTGTTCGAAGTGGCGATCGACGTGCTCAAACGCACCAAGAAGCTCGACGACCCGGCCTCGATCCGCGACGCGATTGCCGCGACGAATTATCAATCGATCGTCGGCCCGGTGCAGTGGAGCGGCCAGCCGGTGAAGAACGTCACCAAGACGCCGCTGGTCGCCGGGCAATGGCAGAAGCAGGACGGCAAGCTCGATCTCGTCGTCACCACCAACAAGCCGGCGCCGCAGATTCCGGTCGGCGGGACGTTGAAACCTTTGGCGTAACATCACATGCCGTCATGGCCGGGCTTGTCCCGGCCATCTCGCTTAGGTGAGCACAACGCCTTCCTAAGCGGGATGCCCGGCACAAGGCCGGGCATGACGGGGAGAGAGTCATGCCCGCCCTCCTTGCCCTCGAACAGATCTCCAAACGCTTCGGCGCTGTCGTCGTCGCCGACCGGATCGATCTCGCGCTGGCAGAGGGCGAAGCGCTCGGCGTCATCGGTCCGAACGGCGCCGGCAAGACCTCGCTGTTCGGCATGGCGACCGGCACGCTCGCGCCCGACAGCGGCCGCGTCCTGTTCGACGGCGCGGACATTACCACGCTGCCGCCGGAGCGACGCTGCCGGCTCGGCCTCGCGCGCTCGTTCCAGATTCCGCAGCCGTTCGGCGGCATGACCGTGTTCGAGAATGTCGTGGTCGCCGCCGCCTTCGGCACCGGCGCGCGCGAACGCGACGTCTACGCGCCCTGCGCGCAGATCCTCGAGCGCTGCGGCCTCGCGCCGAAAGCCAACCGCCCGGCCGGCGCGCTGACGCTGCTCGACCGCAAGCGGCTCGAACTCGCCCGCGCGCTCGCGACGAAGCCGCGCGTGCTGCTGCTCGACGAGGTGGCCGGCGGGCTCACCGAACACGAATGCACGGCGCTGGTTGCGCTCATCAAAAATATCCGCGCCGACGGCGTCTCGGTGATCTGGATCGAGCACATCGTCCATGCGCTGGTTTCGGTGGTAGACCGGCTGGTGGTGCTGCACGGCGGCCGCTTCATCGCGCAGGGCGAGCCGCAGAGCGTGATCAAGAGCGCACCGGTGCAGGAAATCTATATGGGGATTCCCGCCGATGCCTGACGCGCTGCTGCAAGCCGACGCGCTCGATGTGTTCTACGGCGACTTCCAGGCGCTGTTCGGCGTGTCGCTCTCCGTCGCGGCGGGCGACGTGGTGGCCGTGATCGGCGCCAACGGCGCCGGCAAGAGCACACTGCTCAAGACCTTCGCCGGGCAACTGCATCCGCGCGCCGGCACGCTGCGTTTCGCCGGCGAGACGGTCGGCACGCTCCCCGCCTTCGCCATGGTCCGACGCGGCGTCGCGCTGGTGCCGGAAGGCCGGCGGCTGTTTCCCTCGCTCAGCGTGGAAGAGAACCTGCTCATCGGCGCGCAGGCCGGACGGCCGGGGCCATGGTCGCTGCGGCGGGTGTTCGACCTGTTCCCCATTCTCGAAGAGCGGCGGCGGCAGCCGTCGATGTCTCTCTCCGGCGGACAGCAGCAGATGGTCGCCATCGCCCGCGCGCTGATGTCCAACCCGCAACTGCTGCTGTGCGACGAGATCAGCCTCGGCCTCGCGCCGATCGTCGTGAAGGAGATCTACGAACGGCTTCCGGCCATCACCAGCGAGGGCCTCTCGCTCGTCATCGTCGAGCAGGACATCGTTCAGGCATTGAGCGCCGCGCGCCGCGTCTACTGCCTGCAGGAAGGCCGCGTCGCGCTCGAAGGCGAGGCCAAATCCCTCACCCGCGAGGCGGTGTCGGCCGCCTATTTCGGAGTGTGACGCGATGCAATGGGTCAACGCCATCGTGCAGGGCGTGCTGATCGGCGGGCTTTACGCGCTGTTCGCCGCCGGTCTCTCTCTGATCTTCGGCGTGATGCGGCTCGTCAACATCGCGCATGGCGACCTGATCGTGCTCGCCTCATACTTGGCGCTGGTGGTGGTGACGACACTCGGCCTCGATCCGCTGACGTCGCTGATCGTCGTCGTGCCGGCGATGGCGGTGATCGGCTACGCGCTGCAACGGCTCATTCTCAACCGCACCCTCGGCGACGATCTGCTGCCGCCGCTGCTCGTCACCTTCGGCCTGTCGGTGATTATCCAGAACGGATTGCTGGAATGGTTCACCGCCGACAGCCGCAAACTGACCGCCGGCGCCATCGAGGTGCAGGCGTTCCAGGCCCTGCCCGGCGTCTGGATCGGCCTCCTGCCGCTGCTGCAATTCGCCGTGACGGTCGCGATCATCGGCGGGCTGCAACTGCTGTTCTACCGCACCGCGTTCGGCCGCGCGTTCCGCGCCACCTCGGATGATCCGGCGGTCGCGCAACTGATGGGCCTCGATACGCGGCACGTCTTCGCGCTGGCGATGGCGCTGTCGCTCGCGGTGGTCGCCGTCGCCGGCGTGTTCCTCGCCGTGCGCGCCAATTTCGATCCGGCGATCGGCCCGGCGCGGCTGATTTACGGATTCGAGGCGGTGATCATCGGCGGCCTCGGCAGCCTGTGGGGCACGCTCGCCGGCGGCATCATCCTCGGCGTGGCGCAGGCGATCGGCGCGCAGATCGATCCCGGCTGGCAGGTGCTGGCCGGACATCTCGTCTTCATCGTCATTCTCGCTTTACGGCCGCAGGGCCTGTTTCCGAAGGTGCAGTGATGAGCGACGCCGCGATCCGTGTCGAACATGCGACGCGCGCGAGCCGCATCGGCATGACCGTGCTGGCGCTGCTGGTGGTCGCGCTCGCCGCCGCGCCGCTGTGGGCCGACCGCGCGTCGCTGCGGCTCCTCGGCGAAATCTTCGCCTTCGTCGCGCTGGCGAGCCTGTGGAATCTGCTGGCGGGCTATGCGGGTCTCGTCTCCGTCGGACAGCAAGCTTTTGTCGGCTTCGGCGGCTATGTGCTGTTCGCCGCGGCGATCCTGTTCGGCGTGCCGCCGGTCGCGGCGATCATCGTCGCCGGCGCGCTCGCGGCGTTGCTGGCGGTGCCGGTGGCGGCGCTGATGTTCCGGCTGCGCGGGCATTATTTCGCCATCGGCACATGGGTCGTGGCGGAGATCTTCCGGCTTGTCGCCGCGCAGATCGGTGCGCTCGGCGGCGGCTCGGGCGTCAGCCTGCCGGCCGGCGTCATCACCGGCATCGCAGGCACGCGCGCCATGCGCGAATACATCATCTACTGGCTGGCGCTCGGCCTCGCGGTGCTGGTGGTCGGCGGCATTGTCTGGCTCCTTCGCTCGCGCTACGGGCTGGCGCTCACCGCGATCCGCGACAACGAAACCGCGGCGCGCTCGAACGGCATCAGCGTCACGCGAATCAAATATCTGGTCTATGTCGCCACCGCGGCCGGCACGGCCATGACCGGCGCGCTGATTTTTCTCACCAAGCTCCGCATCTCGCCGGACACGGCGTTCAGCGTCAATGACTGGACCGCGTTCGTGATCTTCATCACCGTGATCGGCGGCATCGGTCGGGTCGAAGGGCCGCTGATCGGCACCGTGGTGTTCTTCCTGCTGCGCGAGACGCTGGCCGATCTCGGCAGTCTCTACCTGCTCATGCTCGGCGCGGTCGCCATCGTGGTGATGCTGTTCGCGCCCAGGGGCCTGTGGGGCTTTGTCGCCGACCGGTTCGGCTGGCAGGCGTTCCCGCTGGAACGGCGGCTCGCGCACGACACCGAAAAATATGACGCCGCTTCCGGGAAAGCTCATGCGCCAAAGAACTGATGCGCAAGCCGTAACAGATAAAGCAACAGATAAAAATGAAGCCCGCGCAGCCAGCGCGGGCTTCATTTGTCGAAACGCCATACGTCCTACTTGTTCGTATCGTTCTCGCCGGTCGGGCCTTTCACCGGCGTGAAGCTCGGCGGATCGGAGGCCGGGAAACTGTCATCCGACTGCTGGGTGACTTCGTCCTCGTGCTTCTTGATCCGCTCGCGTTCCTTCTCAGCCTTATCGCGCGGCTTTTCCGGCGTTTTTGTCTGCTGATCCATGATCCAGGCTCCTGTTCCTGAAGGAAACGGCCCAGACGCGGGTCCGTTCCATCGGGGTTTCAGAGGCCGATCGCCGCTATTTTTCGCCGGTCACAGGCGTCCAGCTCGGCGGATCGGACGCGGGGAAGCTCTCGTCGGAATTGATATCGACGACGTCACCCTGCTGCTCGATCCGGCCGCGCGCGCGAGCCGTCTTTTCGCGGACCGGCTTTGCCGCCGGTTTCCGGGCGGGAGACGAACGCCGGGCGGCAGTCTTTTTTGCCGAGGTCTTGCGGGTCGGACGCCGCGCCTTCTTCGCGCGCGACTTGGTACGCGACTTCCTGGCACGCGACTTCCTGGCGCGCGAGGTTTTTGCGGCGGTCTTCGCCTTCTTTGCCGAACGACGTTTCGCCGTCTTTCGTTTCGCTGTTTTGGCCTTTTTCCGTTTCGCCATGCCCCTCTCCCTAATGCCGATAATAGCCGGCACAGAGAGGATGATCTGCGCCGACGGGGCGAAGCGCAAGCGGCGCGTTGGCTCAGGCCGTCTTGCTTACGCTGGCGGGACGAGGCCGAGTTCGATTTCCAGCGCCCCACACAGCATCTGGCCGAGCATGATGTGCAGTTCCTGGATGCGCGCGGTGGTGTCGGACGGCACCAGCAACGCGTGGTCGCACAGCGGCGGCAGCTTGCCGCCGGACCGGCCGCTGAAGCCGACCGTGACCAGCTTCATGGCGCGGGCCTGCCGCAGCGCCGCCAGCACGTTCGGGCTGTTGCCCGAGGTGGAGATGCCGATGGCGACGTCGCCTGCCCGGCCCAGCGCGGCGACCTGCCGGGCGAAAATCTGCTCGAAGCCGAGATCGTTGCCGGCCGCCGTCAGCGACGAAGTGTCGGTCGTCAGCGCGATGGCGGCGATCGGCGCGCGGTCCTTGCGGTAGCGGATCGTCAGTTCGGTCGCGAGATGCTGGGCATCCGCCGCGCTGCCGCCATTGCCGAAGAACAGGATCTTGCCGCCGCCCTTGATCGACGCGACGCAGGCTTTCACCAGTCCGGCAAAGGCCGGCCCCAGATCAACCTCCGCGCGCGACACGGTCTCACGATGTTCGGCAAATTCGGCGGCGAAGAAGGAAGCGAGGTCCATCAGCGGGCTCCGGCAGAAGGGGCAGCCGTCGGCACCGTATCAGGCGCGACGTGACCGGCAAATTCCGGCACGGCGGCGCGCAGCACGGCATCGCAGGCGGCGCGGTCGCGCTCCGCCACGCCGCGCTCCAGTGCCGCGAGCCAGTCGCGGATCGCGGCGAGCGACGGCTGCAGCGGCCGTGCCGCGACGATGCCGGGGATGCCAACCTCGCCGGTCTCCTCCTCGCGCGCGAACAGAATTTCGTGCAGCCGCTCGCCCGGGCGTACGCCGGTGAAGGCGATGTCGATATCGCGTCCCGGTTCGAGACCGGAGAGACGGATCATCCGCTCGGCGAGATCGAGGATCTTCACCGGCTGGCCCATGTTCAGGGTGTAGACGGACACGCCGTCCCGGTTCGGGCCGAGCGCATGGGTCGACGCGGTGATGACGAGATCGCAGGCTTCGCGGATGGTCATGAAGTAGCGCACCATGTCCGGATGCGTCACCGTCACCGGGCCGCCGGCTTCGATCTGCGCCTTGAACTTCGGCACCACCGATCCGTTCGAGGCGAGCACGTTGCCGAAGCGCACCGAGATCAGCCGCATCGGCGAGATGCGTTCGGCGTCGAGCGCGTGGCAATACATCTCCGCGAAACGCTTGGTGACGCCGAGGATCGACACCGGGTCGATCGCCTTGTCGGTGGAGATCATCACCATGGCGGTGGCGCCGGCGACGGCCGCCGCGTCGGCGACATTCACCGAGCCGAAGATATTGGTCTTGATGCCCTCGGCCCAGTCGCGCTCCAGCACCGGCACATGCTTGAGCGCCGCCGCGTGGAACACGACGTCGGGCTTGAACGCGGCCATCACCTCCATGATGCGCGCGCGGTCGCGCACATCGGCGATGCGGCCCTCGACCACGGCCGCCGTTTCCGCCGCCGCGAGTTGTTCCTGGATCGCATACATCGCCGGCTCGGAATTCTCGATCACAAGGAGCCGCGCCGCGCCGAACGCCGCCACCCGGCGGCAGATTTCCGAACCGATCGAGCCGCCGCCGCCGGTAACGACCACTGCCTTGCCGCTGACGAACTGCTCGAGCCGGCCGTAGTCGATCTCGACGCTCGGCCGCAGCAGCAGGTCTTCCACCGCCACCGGCGCAAGCTGCACCGCCTGCCCGCCCGAGGTGAGTGAGGGCATCTGGCTCAACGGAATGCCGAGCCGGCGCGTGCGGATCAGCATCTGCTCCGGCTTTTCTTCCGCCGCCAGCGCCGACGGCGTGAGGATCACACGGCCGATGCGCGTGCCGCGATTGGCGAGATCGGCGACGATACGCTCAAGGTCTTCGGCATAGCCGAGCACCGGTACATTGCGGATCGATTGGCCGCGGTCGGCCGGCGACGACGACAGGATCGCCACCGGGCTGACCTTGCGCACCGCACCGCTTTCGATCGCGCGCAGCAGCACCTCGGCATCGGCGGCGCGGCCGATGATGAGGGTCTGCTGCGTGCCTTCAGCGCGCGCCTGCTGCAAGGTGCGGGCATAGCGGAAATAGCGGTAAGCGACGCGCGAGCCGCTGAGGAAGAAGATTTCGAGGAACCAGAACAGGACGATGGTGATCTTGCCGAAGAAGAACGTGCCGTAGAACGCCGGCGACAGCAGCACGTAATCGGCGATCAGCAGCGACACCGCGAGCACGGTCGCCGCCTTGATGATGCTGAACAGGTCCGGAATCGAGATGAAGCGCCACTTCGAGCGCTCCAGCTTGAAGATGAAGAACACGATCGCCGCGTAGATCAGGATGCCGGGCAGAACCAGGACCAGGCTGCCGAGCCGGTCAACCAGCAGATAGTCGTCGAACCGCATCACGAAGGTGACGACGAGCGCGGCCGCGGTCGCGATGAGATCGTGCAGCACGATCAACATCTGGCGCGGGGTCAGGCTGGGAATGGGGATCATCATGCGGTCGAGGTTGCGGCGTGGTCTTGACGGAGCGGAACGGTGCTGGCCGGGCGCCGCAACCAGGTGGTGGCGAAAGCGTAGAGATACCAGCGCAGATAGGCCGGCAGCCAGCGCAGAACACGAAACCGGCTCTGCCCCGCCTGCCGCTCGAACCAGCGCGCCGGAACTTCGCCGATCTTGAGCCCCAGTCGATGGCTTTTGACCAGGAGTTCGATGCTGTAGCAGAAGCCGCGGTCGGATTCGATCATGATCGTATCCAGCACCCGGCGCGAAAACAGCCGGAATCCGTTGCTGGCGTCGTGGGTCGGCAGGCCGGCCAGATGATAGAGCGTGAAGTTGGCGCTGCGCACCAGCGCCGCCTTGAGCCACGGACAGCCGACCATGGAGCCGCCGGCCATGAAGCGGCTGGCGCAGACGATAGCGCAGCCCTCCTCCGCCTTGGCGACCATCGCATCGAGCATGCCGGCATTGTAGTCGTCGTCGGCCGGGAACATCAGCACCTGCGGCGCCTGCGACGCGGCAAAGCCGGTGAGAACCGCGCCATGCGCGCCACGCCCGGCATTGCGCACGAACACGATATCCATGGTCGCCATCAGGTCGGGATGCGCGCGGATCGTCGCCAGCGTGTCGTCGTCCTCGCGGTCGTAGCAGATCAGGACGCGGAACGGCGTCTTCAGCGAGGCGCGCAGCGAGGTGAGCGTCGGGACGATGACGCCGCCTTCGTTGTAGACCGGGATGACGATGTCGAGCCGCGGCGCCATGGCGTGACTCGGCACTCAGTAGACGACATTGGCGCGCTGAAGGAAGCCCCAGACATCGACCACCGGCTTGCCGCCGAGCGGATGCGCCTTGTACGCCGAATGCGGCGTGCACAGGATCAGCAGATCGCTGCGCGCGATCACCTCGTCGAGCGGCAGCAGATCGGGATCGGTGGTGACGAAAGGATCGGTGGCGATCACGTCGCGCGCCACGGTGCGCAGCGTCTTCTTCACCTTGTAGCTGAGCGACGCGCGGGTGTCGTCGATATCCGCCTTGAACGCCATACCGAGCAGGCCGACCGTCATCGATCCGAGATCGAACTGCCGGCGGAGATCCTCGACCATGTGCAGGGCGAGGCCCTCGTTGACGTGCATCGCCGCATGGCCGATGCCGAACTGGTTACGCGCGAACGACGCGAGCTGCATCGTGTCCTTGAACAGGCACGGACCGGCGGCAAAGCCCGGCCCCGGCACGGTGCGGGCGCGCGGATAGTTCTGCTTCATCGCCTTCATGATCTGCTGATAGTCGGCGCCGGCCGACTTGGCGATCATGTAGAACTGGTTGGTCGCGGCGAATTCGATGTAGCGGTAGGCATTGTTGAACAGCTTCGCGAACTCCGCCTCGAGCGGCTTCACCGTAACGATCTCCGGCGCGAGCTTGGCGAACAGCGCCGCCGCTTCCCGCTCCGCGTCCGGCGTGGTGCCGGACACGATCTGCGGCATCTCGCGCAATTCCTTGACGCCATAGCCCTGCACGATCCGCTCCGGGCAGAACGCGACTTTGATATTGCGGCCGACGCGCTTGAGATATTCGTCCACCCATGCGGTGGTGCCGGGATAAACGGTCGAGCGCAGGATCAGCAATTGTCCGTCGACCATATGCGGCAGCAGGGAGTCGATGCAGGCCTGCACCGCCTGCTGCACCGGATTGAAGAACTCGTCGACCGGCGTGCCGATCGTCACGATCACCGGACCGGGCGTGCTGACCCCCGCAGGCGATGACGAGAACACCAGCCGGTTCCGCGCCAGCGCGTCCTTGAGCAGCGGCTCGGCGTCATATTCGATGAACGGCAGCTTGCCGGACTTCAGCGTCGCGAGCGACTGCTGATTGAGATCGTTGATGTTGACCGTCAGCCCCGCATGGGTGAAGGCCAGCACCAGCGGCACGCCGACATGGCCGGCGCCGCCGACCACCGTGACGTCCGCGGCGGATGGGGATGAATGGGCGCTGCTCACAGCTTCTCTCCCGATGTCAGCACGAAGGCGCGCATCGGAGCCAACGGCGGCAGATTGAAAATCAAGGAATCGAGCCAGTTATAGATCGGCAGGAACACGCGCGCGCGTGAGGATGCCACGTAACGATAAGACAGCCCGGACAGATAGTCGGTCTCGACCTTGAAGCCGGCGGCGGAAAACAGCGCCGCAACCTCGCCGGCAATAATCGGCCGTTCGTTCTCGGTGACGCCGACCGGGCTGTAGAACGGCGACGAGCGGTCGCGGTAGAGATACATGAACGGGTTGCGGCGGTTCGGATCGAACGCCATGAATCGCCCGCCCGGCCGCAGCACGCGCTGCACCTCGGCGATGCAGCGGCGCGGATCCGGAAAATGGTGGATCACGCCGGAGAGCAGCACGCCATCGAGTTCGCCGTCCTTGAACGGCAGATGCTCGATGTCGCCCTCGATCAGTTCCAGCCCCGGATATTTCCGCCGGCCGACTTCCAGGAGCTTCGGACTGATGTCGATGCCGGCGGCGCGATAGCCGCGCTGGCGCAGGAGATCGGTGAACAGGCCGGAGCCACAGCCGAGATCAGCGACCCGCGCGCCTGCCGGCAGGCCGGTGAGCCGCACGAAGCTGTCGATCAGCAGCGCGTTCGATGCGTCGGTGAACACGTTGTAGTCGTCGGCCGCAGCGTGGCCGTCGAAAAACGCGATTTCCTTGGCCTTATCCTGCGCCATTCCCGCGCTATGCCCCGACGCCGCTCCACCGGCACTGGAGCCGACGGCGCGCGGGTCTTACCGGCAATCGTCCGTGATTTCAACGGCCTGCAGGATTTGGACAGGGCACAGGAGCAACCTTCGGGCGCCGCCTGCCGGGGGTCAGGCGTCCGGGCGGCGGGCGGCCTGGACGTTGACATAGGCGAGCGCCGCTCCGAACGCCAGGAATGCGACGACGATCAGCGCCAGGAACATGGTTTCGCCGGAAGACAGGTGAGCAAGCATGGATCATTTCTCCGCAAGACGCTGACGATCTTGCGCGGGCGACCGCTAATCGCCTTGATCGGGATCAAGCGCGGTGAGACCGCCGCCCGGGTCGCAGCGGATCGCCAGCATATGCACCCGCCCGCAGGCGATGCATTTGATCGCGTGATGGGTGCCGAGTTCGCCAATGTCGTCCGCCTCGCCCTGTGTCACGAAGTCCTGCACCGTCATGCCCGTGGTCGGACAGCGGAACAGAAAGGGAGCCATGGCGTCGCGTGCGGATTCGGTCATGACTCAGACCTTCGCAATTAATGTTCGAGCGACTTCAGGAAGGCGATGAAATCGCCGATCTGGTCCGCCTCGAGTCGAAATTCCGGCATCGTCGGATGACCGGTGACGATGCCTTCAGCCAGGGCCTCATCCAGCGTCTCCACTGGATAGCGCAGATGCAGGGTGCGGAACGGCGGCGCGATCGACAGCGGGCTGGCACTCACCTTGTCGATCGAATGGCAGCGCGCGCAGTTGGCGAGCGCGAGAGCGCGCCCGCGCTGCTCGCTGGGCGAAAGCTGGGCGCTGGCGCCGGTCGCCGCCAATGCGAGGACCGCCGCCATGCCGAATGCCGTGGTTCGCTGGACGATCAGGCGCATGACGAATGGTGCGCCTTGTCGTCCTTGAGAGCCTGCAGGGTCGTCTCGTTGCCGCAATAGGTGCGGCCGGCCTCGGCATCGTGGCGCGCGAGATCCTTGGCGCAGCGGCGCTGCGACTGGCACATGGCGCAGGTGTGTTCGAGATCGCGCACCACCGCAGGACCGGCATTGGCAAGATCCTGACGATCGAGGCCGAGTTCGCGCAGACGGTCGTACAGGAGATGCGGCGACTGCGGGCCCTGGCACGCCAGCATCTTCAACTCCGCTTCAGACAAACCGAGGTCGTGAGCGATGCGGGTCATCTCCCCGCTTTCCTCCAGATCGTGGGGAAGCGCCCGCGCGGCAAACACATTGCGCAGCCAGGCCGAGGCGGATCGGAACGAGGCGGGTTGCATGGCAGTCTCCTGGTGGTTGTGGTTCGAAACGATGCGCGTGTGATCGGGCATGATTTCCGGGCTCGCTAATGCGCCATCAGCACGGGCTGGGTCGCTTGTTCGATGACCTGACGGGTGACGCCACCGAACAGCATCTGGCGGACATGGCCGTGGGTGTAAGCGCCCATCACGATCAGGCCGGAACGGCGCGCACGCGCCTGCCGCAACAAGGCATCGCCGATGCCGCTCTCGTCGTTTCGCGGCGTCGGCGCCGCGACAATGCCGTGCCAGTGCAGATAGGCGAGGAGCGCATGTGGATCGGCATCGCGATGCGGTTCATCGACAGCGAATATTTCTGTCGGATCCTGACTGGCCGCCAGGATCGGCAACGCCCCCTTGATCGCCTGCGAGGCCTCCAGGCTACCGTTCCAGGCGATGATCGGACGATAGAACAGATCGGCGCGCGGCCCCTCCGGCACCATCAACACCGGGCGGTGCGATTCAAACAGCGCGGTTTCCAGCGCCAGCATTCCCGCCACCGTCGTACGGTCGGGTTTCGCCATGATCGTGAGGTCGGTGAGCCGCGTGGCGGTGGCGAGCAGATCCGATTCCCATCCGACCAGCTCGCGCCAACTGAAGGCGCAGCCGGTCGGCGCCGCCTCGCCTTCGATCAGTTCGTTGGCCCGCAGCCAGCGGTCGAAATGATCGCGCGCGCGGAGCGCCGCCTCGTCGGCATATTCGGCCACCAGCCCGTCGAGACCGGTTCGCGCTTTCGGCTTGGCGGTTAGACGGCTCAGATCGGACGGCGCGAACCGGCAATGCAGCACGTCGACATGCGCCGACAATTTCGCGGCGACCGCCAGCGCGTAATCAAGCACCGCGATATCCGACGGCGAACCGTCGATCCGGGCGAGGATGTGCTTGATGGCCATGACCCTCTCCCCGTCCGGAGTTCTGTCAGGCGGCGAGACCGCGCAACGCCGCCGCATTGCGCAGCACGATGTGCCGCGCGCTCGGCAGCGCGATGGTCGCGGTGCTTTCCAGCTGCGTCAGCGTGCGCGACACGGTCTCGATGGTGAGGCCGAGATAATCGGCGATATCCTGCCGCGACATCGGCAGCACGACCTCGGTGGGGTTGCCTTCCCGCTTCGCCATGGCGATCAGGAAGCCGGCCACGCGCTCGGCCGCGCTGCGCACCAGCAGGCCGATATGGTCCTGCGCGCGATGCAATTCCCCGCAGGTGAGTTCGAGCAACTGGCGCGCGACCGAGGCATCGCCGGCGGCGCGGGCGGTCAGCGCCGCACGCTTCACCACCTGGATGGTGCCCGACGCGATCGCCTCCGCCGAGAGGCTGTGGGTATCGCCAGCCTCGAAGCCGAACACGTCGCCCGGCAGATAGAAAGAACCGATCTGGCGGCGTCCGCCGGCCGATACCGTATAAGTGCGCACGCAGCCGGATTTGACCTTGTAGAGATAATCCGCCGGCTCATCCGCTCCGTAGACCTCCTCGTTGCGTGCGAATTGCATGGGCACGCCCATCATGTCGAACAAATCGCCGACCGACGCCGTGGCGCGGCGCGGCGGCATCGACACCATCCTGCGCGCGGTGGGAGCGTGGAAAGGGAGGGTCTCGGTGTGCATGACGATCTCCGATGAGGGGCGGCTCAGATTCCGTACCGACACCATCGCGCGCGGCGGAGGGCGCGAAAATTCCGATAATCACCCTAAGGGAAACTACGTAGCGGCCGGCCGCCCGCCCTCCGGGGGGTTGACCGCGCCGCTCATCCGGCCATGAGATGACGTGATGCGGCGCCGAGAAAACCGCATTCAAAGGATAGATTTGCGCGATGTCCGCAGCGCCGCCCCCTGACCCGCCCCCGATCCCGTCCCCCATCCCGCCCGATGTCACGACGCCCCGCGCGCAGGGTCTGAGTCCAACCTTGAGCTATCCGATCGCGGCGGCGCTGGCCGCTGCCGCCTTCGGCGTGCGCCTGCTGCTCGAACAGAACGTGCAAAGCGAAATCCGCTATCTGTTGTTCATCCCGGCGGTGCTGGCGGCCAGCCGGCTCGGCGGGCTCGGCCCGGGACTGCTCGCCACGGCGGCCAGCACGTTGCTGGCGCTCGATGCATCGGACTTCCCGCTGACGCCGGCGCGGGCTCTCGCCCTCGCCGTCTTCGTCGTGATCGGCGCCGGGATCGCCTGGTTCGGCGAACGGCTGCTGCGCACGCGCGGCGCCATCGTCTCCAGCAACGCGGATCTGCGCGCGCGCGAAGCGCACCTGCAGTCGATCCTCGACACCGTTCCGGATGCGATGATCGTCATCGATCCCCGCGGCACCATCCGCAATTTCAGCGCCGCCGCCGAGCGGCTGTTCGGCTATCAGGCGGCGGAGGTGATCGGCAAGAACGTCAGGATGCTGATGCCGGACCCTTATCGCGAACGGCACGACGGCTATCTCGAACGCTACAACCGCACCGGCGAACGGCGCATCATCGGCATCGGCCGCGTCGTCGTCGGCGAGCGCAAGGGCGGCTCCACATTTCCGATGGAGCTCGCCGTCGGCGAGATGCGCTCCTCGGACCAGACCTATTTCACCGGCTTCGTGCGAGACCTCACCGAGCGCCAGCGCACCGAAACGCGGCTGCAGGAATTGCAGTCCGAGCTGGTGCATATGTCACGCCTCACTGCCATGGGCGAGATGGCCTCGACGCTGGCGCATGAATTGAACCAGCCGCTCGCTGCCATCGCCAATTATCTGAAAGGATCGACCCGCCTGATCGAGCAGCGCACCGACGAGGACGCCGGCATGCTGCGCGAAGCGCTGCAGAAAGCCACCGAGCAGGCGATCCGCGCCGGCCAGATCATCCGCCGGCTGCGCGACTTCGTCGCGCGCGGCGAAAGCGAGCGGCGCGTCGAGAGCGTCACCAAGCTCGTGGAGGAAGCAAGCGCGCTCGCTTTGGTCGGCGCGCGCGAGCAGAGCGTGCATGTGCGCTTCCGCCTCGATCCGGTCTGCGACCGGGTACTGGCTGACAAGGTGCAGATCCAGCAGGTGCTGGTGAACCTGATCCGCAACGCCATCGAAGCGATGGCCGACATGCCGGTGCGCGAACTGACCATCACCTCGATGCCGGCGCCGGACGGCTTCACCGAGATCGGCGTCGCCGACACCGGCGCCGGCATCGCGCCGGAAGCGGCGGCGCAACTGTTCCAGCCGTTCTTCACCACCAAACGCTACGGGATGGGTGTCGGCCTGTCGATCTGCCGTACCATCGTCGAGGCGCACGGCGGCAAGATCGCCGCCGAGCCGGCGCCCGGCGGCGGGACGCGCTTCCGGTTCACGCTGCGCATGGTCAACGAACAGGAACTCGATCATGAGTGAGACGCCCGGCACCGTTCTGGTGGTCGACGACGACGACGGGGTGCGGCAGTCGCTGGCATTCCTGTTGCGCAGCGCGCGGCTGCCGGTCGAGACCTATGCATCCGCCACCGAAGTGATCGCGAAGCTGCCGGCGGACCACGCCGGCTGCATCATCACCGATGTCCGCATGCCCGGCATGAGCGGCATCGACCTGCTACGCCATGTCCGCGCTTTGCCGCAGTCGCTGCCGGTGATCATCATCACCGGCCACGGCGACGTTCCGCTCGCGGTCGAAGCCATGAAGTATGGCGCCGTCGATTTTTTCGAAAAGCCGTTCGACGACGATGCCTTGCTCAAGGCCGTGCGCGCCGCGCTCGACACGCACCATCAGACCGAGCGGCAGGACAGCGAGCGTGCCGATATCGCCGGAAAACTCGCGAGCCTCACCGCCCGCGAACGCCAGGTCCTTGACGGTTTGGTCGCCGGCCGCGCCAACAAGATCATCGCCTTCGACCTGTCGATCAGCCCGCGCACGGTGGAAATCTATCGCGCCAATGTGATGACGAAAATGCAGGCGCAGAGCCTGTCCGATCTGGTGCGCATGGCGCTGCAGGTCGGACTGCTGAATCGCGGATAGCGCCGGCCCCATCGCGGTCACGCGCCGCCACTTTGCGGCTTTGACGTCCGTCAAAGGGCTACGGAGCGAGCCAGTCCATACTTTCAACCGTAAGCCGGCGCGATTTCGGAACAGGCTGGCGGCGCGGCCGGTTATCGTCACGGGGCGCCGCTGCCGTGATCGTGCTGGAAAGGGAGATTATCGTGTCCACCGCGCCGCATGCTCATCGGCACCTTGCGCAC
Source organism: Pseudomonadota bacterium (assembly GCA_023386635.1). Lineage (GTDB taxonomy): Bacteria > Pseudomonadota > Alphaproteobacteria > Rhizobiales > Xanthobacteraceae > Pseudolabrys. Next base: position 17,034 of record JAEWJH010000095.1, on the reverse strand, counting down.
AAATCCAGTGCGCGGAAAGAGCCTGCCCGCATGCCGCATGCCGACACGGAGCACGATAAGACGTCGCACGGACAGGACGCGGTGATCGCTGCGCTCTCCGATCCGGCTTTTCACGGCGGCGCGCCGGTCGATGTCATCGAGACCCACGCCGCCCTGGTATTTCTTGCCGGCGAGCGCGCGTTGAAGATCAAGCGTGCGGTGCGTTTCCCGTTCCTCGATTATTCGACGCTGCGGCTGCGCCGCGCCGCCTGCGACGCTGAACTGCGCGTCAACCGCGCGCTTGCGCCACAGATCTACCGTCGCGTCGTCGCAATCACCCGCGACCGCTGCGGCAAGTTTACCCTCGACGGCAGCGGTCCGATCGCCGAATGGGCGGTGGAGATGCAGCGGTTCGATCCCGATCAGACGTTCGACCGGATCGCCGATCGCGAAGGCATCGACGAGCCGACCGCACGAGCGTTGGCCGACGCCGTGCTCGCCGCGCATGCGCGCGCACCGGCGATGCCCGCTGACCCCTGGCTCACGGCGCTGCACGACTATCTGCGGCAGAACGAGGAAGCCTTCGCGCAACGTGCCGACCTGTTCGATGCGGCGGCGACGCGCACCCTGACGCGCCGCAGCTTCGCCGCACTCGAAACGCTGCAACGGCTGCTGCGCCAACGCGGCCGCGACGGATTCATCCGCCGGCTGCATGGCGACCTGCATCTCGGCAATATCGTGCGACTCGACGGCGCGCCGGTGTTGTTCGATGCCATCGAATTCGACCAATGGGTCGCGACCGGCGATGTCCTCTACGATCTCGCGTTCCTGCTGATGGATCTGTGGGCGCGCGACCTGCCGCTCGCCGCCAACCAGATTTTCAACCGCTATCTGCAGCATGCGCGCGAGCCATCGCATCTCGATGCGCTGGCCGCCCTGCCGCTGTTCCTGTCGCTGCGCGCGGCGATCCGCGCCAAGGTGACCGCCGCCCGGCTCACCGGCGAGCAGGCTGACGATGCAAAGATCGCCGCGCAGGCGAAGCGCTATTTCCGCCTCGCCTGCGATTTCATCGCTCCACGCAAACCAGTGCTGGTCGCGGTCGGCGGACTGTCGGGCACCGGCAAATCCCTGCTCGCGCGCTCGCTCTGCGCCGACATCGGCCCCGCACCGGGCGCTGTCCTGCTGCGCTCCGATATCGCGCGCAAGAATCTCTACGCCGTGCCGGAGACGCAACGCCTTCCCGCCACCGCGTATACGTCGAAGACCACGCGGCGCGTCTATGAGGGGCTCGCCGAACAGGCCGGGCGTGCGCTGGCCGCCGGCCATGCGGTGCTGGTCGATGCCGTGTTCGCGCAGCCGCAGGAGCGCGCGCAGATCGAGGCCGTCGCCGCGGATCATGCGTGCGGTCATCTCGGCCTTTTCCTCGACGCGGATCTGGCGACGCGGATGGCGCGGGTCAGCGGTCGCACCGGCGATGCGTCGGACGCCGATGCCACGGTGGCACAGCAGCAGAGCACCTATGATCTCGGGCGCCTGACGTGGCGACGGATCGATGCGTCCGGCACGCCCAACGACACACTGACCGCAGCGCGCGCAGCGCTGTCCGACGGCAATCTCACTGAAGATCAACCTGACTGAAAATCAACGCAGGCAACCGGCCGGCACCAAGCCGGCCAACAGGAGCGCATCATGATCAAGGACATCGTTCTCAATCTGCCGGTCGACAGCGCCAATGCGCCGGCGACACCGTTCGCCGTGGCGCTGGCCTCGCTGTTCCAGGCGCACCTCGCCGGCGTCGGCTTCCTGTTCGAACCGAGCCTGCCGCCGGTCGACATCGGTGCGTCGCTCTCCGCCCGCTTCCTCGAGCAGGCGCGTGCCGAGGCGCGCGAGCATACCGATGCGGCGATCGCCCGGTTCGAGGAACTGGCGCGCCGTGAAGGCGTGTCCGCTGAATCGCATCGTTTCGACACCACGACCTCCGGCGCACCGACCCGGTTTGCCGAAATCGCCCGGCGGTTCGACCTCGCGGTGTTGCAGCAGATCGAACCCGATCGCGACGCGATGGACGAGATCATCGCCGAGTCGGCTCTGTTCGATTCCGGCCGGCCGATCCTGCTGGTGCCCTACATCCACAAGGGCAGCCTGACGCTCAACAGGGTCAGCGTCTGCTGGGACGGCAGCCGCGCCGCGAGCCGCGCCACCGCCGACGCGATGCCGTTCCTCAAGCGGGCCAAGACGGTCGATCTGATCGTGATCGAGAACGACCGCCCGAAGAGCGAGGACTTCCCCGGCATCGACATCGCGCGGCATCTTGCGCGCCATGGCTTGAACGTCGACCTCAAGCGACTGCCGATGACCACGGATGTTTCCACCACGATCCTGAACTTCACGGCGGATGCATCGACCGATCTTGTGGTGATGGGCGGCTACGGCCATTCCCGCCTGCGGGAATTCGTACTCGGCGGCGCAACCCGCGGCATGATGCAGTCGATGACCGTGCCGACGCTGATGTCGCACTGAGACCGATTCATATGGTGCTGGGCGGCGCTCAGACTCGCCGGAATGTCACGGATGGACAAGCGCGGCCATGCCGGCCGCAGGAACATCCGTGCGGGCAGCCGATCCGGAGGGACCGAAGCCGGCCCTGATCGATCGAAAAGACCTGAAACGGATGGTGGGCGCGACAGGGATCGAACCTGTGACCCCTACCATGTCAAGGTAGTGCTCTTCCGCTGAGCTACGCGCCCGTTGCGCTGTCTCTTATCGGCTCCGCCGCACGCAAGCAACCCCGGCGGAGCGTCCGATGGCGGCGGATCAGGCCGCCAGCATCTTGTTCACTTCCGAGACCAGTTCGCGCAGATGGACCGGCTTGGACAGCACCTTGGCGTGCTTGGGGGCGGTCGAATCGGCATTCAGGGCCACGGCGGCAAAGCCGGTGATGAACATGATCTTCATGTCGGGGTCGAGTTCCGCCGCACGGCGCGCCAGCTCGATCCCGTCCATTTCCGGCATGACGATATCAGTCAGAAGCAGTTCGAACGGCTCCTCGCGCAGCCGCTGGTAGGCGGACAGACCGTTGTCGTAGGAGGTGACCTCGAATCCGGCGTTTTGCAGGGCTTTCACCAGAAACCGGCGCATGTCGGTATCGTCTTCAGCCAGCAGGATTTTTGCTTGAATCGCCCGGTTGTCCATCGCGTCCCTGAAACCCCAATTCCCCGGCCTCCATTTGGACCGTCCCGGGTAAATATGCGGTGAACTCTTCGGCGCCGGCCGCGTTCCCTGACACACCCGGCGTGGTATCAGGGACCAAGATTGCTATCCTCGCCGGACGCCGAGACCGGCCCGATCCGGGGCAGAATCGGCCGGTGAGCGACTGGAGTTTGCGTGGATCGGACCGAGATGCGCCACGATTTGCGACCTGCGAATGATGAATTCGATCCGCCGTTCGAAATCGACGAACCGCAGACCCTGCGCGCGCCGGTGTTTTTCAACTCGCCCCACAGCGGCTCGGTCTATCCCGCGCGGTTTCTCGAGACGGCCCGGCTCAGTCTCGCGACCTTGCAACGCTCCGAAGATAGTTTCGTCGACGACCTCGTCAAAGGGGTCGTAGCGCGCGGCTATCCGCTGATGCGCGCGCATTTCCCGCGCTGCTATGTGGACGTCAACCGCGAGCCCTACGAACTCGACCCGCGCATGTTCGAGGGCCAGCTCCCCTCATTCGCCAATACGCGCTCGATGCGGGTCGCCGGCGGGCTCGGCACCGTGGCGCGCGTGGTCGGCGACGCGCAGGAAATCTATGACCAGCGCATACCGGTGGACGAGGCGCTGCAGCGCATCGAAAGCCTTTACAAGCCTTATCACCGCGCGCTGCGCCGTCTGTTCGGCCGGCTGCACCGCGACCACGGCGCCGCCGTGCTGGTCGACTGCCACTCGATGCCATCGACCGCCAGCAGCCGCGACGAGCGCAACCGCCCCGATTTCGTATTGGGGGATCGATACGGCACCAGTTGTGTGGCGATGATTTCCGAAACGGTGGAGCAGACGCTGCGCTCCTGCGGCTACAGCGTCAGCCGCAACAAGCCTTACGCCGGTGGCTTCATCACCGAGCATTACGGCAACCCCGCCGCCGGGTTGCACACCATCCAGCTCGAGATCAATCGCGCACTCTACATGAACGAGCGCAAGCGCGAGCGCACCGAACGCTTCTCCCGGCTCGCCGCCGATCTGGAAACGCTCGCCGACCGGCTCGGCGATATTCCGCTTGGGGAGATCCGTCCCTATCGGGCAGCCGCGGAATAGGCCGTTGACCCCGCGTCCGGCGGACGGGGCACACAGCACAAGAAAAAAGGGCCGCCTGCGAAAGCAAGCGGCCCAAGTCTAGGGAGGAAACGCCCAAGGAGGGCAACGATAGCTCTCGCTACCGCATTGCGATAACATACAGTGCGACGCACAAAAGGCAAGGGCTCTTACGTGATTACCTCATCTGTTTTTGCATAGGTGAGCGTCTTTTTAGACTGATGGTATTTCAGGCCATCACCAGGTTTCGGAGCTTCAAGCAAGATTGAGACAGAAAATTGGTCATTTTGCCGCATCTTGCAGCGCAATATGTGCATGGCATTTGAACTCGCTACAACCGGAAGGGAGTCCGTTGCCGGCGTCCCGGTTCTCCGATAGTCGGACACGGCAGCCAACGGGGACCGGAATGACCGCGATCGATTTCACCGCTTTCGTGGATCAACTGGCCACGACCTCCGGCGACCTGATCCTTCCGTTTTTCCGCACGGCGCTCAGCGTCGAGAACAAGAAGCCAGGCGATTTCGACCCCGTCACCGCCGCCGACCGCGCGGCCGAGAACGGCATGCGCGCACTGATCCGCGAGAATTTCCCCGACCACGGCATTATCGGCGAGGAATACAGCGACGAGCGCGCCGACGCCGAATATGTCTGGGTGCTCGATCCGATCGACGGCACCAAATCCTTCGTCAGCGGCATGCCTGCCTGGGGCACGCTGATCGGACTGATCCGCTTCGGCGAACCGGTGTTCGGCATGATGCACCAGCCGTTCACCCGCGAACGTTTCACCGGCGACGGCGCCGCCGCGCATTATCGCGGGCCCGCCGGCACACGCGACCTGCGCGTGCGGTCGTGCGCGCAACTCTCCGAAGCCGTGGTCTATACGACCAGCCCTCGGCTGATGCAGCCGGACGAGCGCAAGGCGTTCGCCGCGGTCGAGGACGCGGCGCGGCTGTCGCGATACGGCGGCGACTGCTACGCTTATTGCATGCTGGCCGCGGGCCATGTCGATCTGGTGATCGAGACCGGCCTGAAGCCGCACGATATCATGGCGCTGATCCCGATCATCTCCGGGGCCGGCGGCATCATCACGACCTGGGACGGCGGGCCGCCCCAGACCGGCGGCCGCATCATCGCTGCCGGCGACGTGCGCGTGCATCGCGAAGCGATGGCAATGCTCAACGCCGGGATATCAAAGTAGCTCAATAGAGCGGCGTGCCCGGCACGAAGGCATCGAACGCGGCGAAGAACTGTTTGCGGTAAAGATCCTGCTCCTGCAGGATTTCATGGCGCGCGCCCGGCACGATGACGTGCGAGCCAGCCAGGAGATGCACCCCGAATTCCTCGATCGCCGGCGTCGACACCACTTCGTCCTGTCCGGCGGCCGCAATCAGGATCGGCTGGCGGATGCGGGAAGGATAGGACGGCATCTGGAAGCGGCGCATCTGCTTCATCGCCGCCTGCGCCCAACTGATGGTCGGCGCGCCGAGGCCGAGCTGCGGCTCGGCTTCGAGCACCGCGCGGTTGCGCGCGAACCGCACCGGATCGGACGTAAGCACGTTGCCGACGAAATCGGTGATGTCGAAGCTCGCCGCCGATGGCACGAAGGCGCTGCCGCGTCCCATCAGCCGCATCAGGCCAAGCGCCGGACCGGCGAAGCCATAGAACGGTTGCGTCGGCAGACCAATCAGGGGCGCGCTCAACACCACGCGATCGAACCAGCGGCGCCCTTGCGCACAGGCTTCGATCAGCACCGCGCCGCCCATGGAATGTGCCAGCGCGAATAAAGGCGGCGGGCAGTCGGGCAGCACCACCTGTTCCATGATCGCGTCGAGATCGACGCCGTATTCGCTGAAGCGGCGCACATGGCCCTTGCGGCGATCGGGCAGCGCGCGGTCGGACAGACCCTGCCCGCGCCAGTCGAACGTCGCCACCGCGAAGCCGCGTGCGCGCAGATCGCGCGCCGTCTCGAAGTATTTCTCGATGAATTCGGCGCGGCCCTGCAACAGCACCACCGTCCCCTTGCGGCCCGGCGGCGGCGCGAACCGCGCATAGCGCAGGTTGACGCCGTCGCGCGTGCGGATCGTGCCGCTCACGGCGTCGTCAGGGGCGGGATTGGCCGGGATGGAAACGAGTGTCATGCGGGCTGCCGGTTGCGGTCCTTATAACAGCGCGGCCGATTCCGCCACCGGGGTCGGGAGGCTCAATTTCAAGGACCGAAAAATCTCCATAAAATTCAAACGCTTATAAAAATGCGGTCGGGCTTGAAATCGTTTGAGGCGCGCCCATATCGATCCCGTGCAGGCCATTCAGGCTGCACACGGGAAAAGCCCGGCCATTCCGGCGGGCAAAATCCCGCATGTCGCTCAACTCAAGGAGGATATGCCATGCGTACCTTTGATCTTGCTCCGCTGTATCGTTCGACCGTCGGCTTCGACCGTCTGTTCTCCATGCTGGATGGTTTCGACAACGCCGCCGCGCCGGGCTACCCGCCCTACAACATCGAACGCACGGGCGAGAATGACTATCGCATCTCGGTCGCCGTCGCCGGCTTCGGCGAGAAGGATCTGTCGATCGAGGCGAAAGAGAACACCCTGACCATCAAAGGCGAGAAATCCAAGGAAGAGACCGCCAAGGGCGAGGTGCTCTATCAGGGCATCGCCGCGCGCGCATTCGAGCGCGTCTTCCAGCTCGCCGACCACGTCCAGGTCAAGGGCGCCACGATCGAGAACGGTCTGCTGCACGTCGACCTTGTCCGGGAAATCCCGGAGGCGAAGAAGCCGCGCCAGATCCCGATCGGCAACGCCAAGCCCACGCTGGTCGAAGCGCAGGCGGCCTGATCAGCATCGATTGACGCCCCTTCGATGCGAACGCCCCGGACATTCTCCGGGGCGTTTTTTCGTTTTGCTTTGCCGATGCCAATCGCGCTTCACAGCAGCGGATTGACCGGCGTGGTCGGCCCGCCGTTGTCGGCCGGCTGGTCGGCGGATGTGGCGTCGGCAGGTTTCGCCTCCGTCGGCTTGGCGGCCTGATCCTCCGGCGTCTTGTAGAGCTCGATCTTGCGGATCTCCTTGTACTCGCCCGACGCGCTGCCGGTGGTCTGCGCCTGCTGCGCCGCGGACGATGTCGCGCTCTTGCCTGCAGGCTTGTCCGCTTTGGACTTATCGGTCTTCGCCGTCTCGGACTTCAGCGTCGTGTCGGGCTTCGCCACAGGCGACGGCACCGTCGCCTTCGCCGACTTCACGACAGGTTTCTTCTGCACCGACTTATGCGAACTGACGCCCGGCGGCGTCAGCGACGCACGCCGCTGCGGCGGCACCGCGTGCGCGTTCGGCGGCAACGGCGGCACCACGGGCGCGACGGTGTCGTATTCCTCGCGGACGACGTAATCGCGCGGACCATAATCGCGCTCGCCCGGCTCGAAGTAGCGGCGCGCCAGCGGCCTCACCGCCAGCACCGAGCCGTCATAGGCATCGAGCACGACGCGCATCTCGCGGCCGTCGTCATCGGTGGCGAGCAGCACATAACGGCCGTTGCGCCAGACCGGGCCGCCGAGCGGATCGAGCCCCATGGAACGGGCAATGGTCACCGCCTCGAACGCCGGCATCGCGCCGCCGGGAGCCGGCATGGCGCGCAGCGGTTCGGCGTTGGCGCCGAACGATCCGAACAGTGAAATGGCGGTGGCGAGAATAGTTGCGCGTTTCATGACAGCCCTCCCGATTGCTTGATGTTGCCTCCGCACCGCGACGCGGCGCTGGCACAAGCTCGACGGGGATTGGGGCGTTCGACGGGCGAAACGACAGCTTTTTGCGGCGAAACAGGGAAAAGATGGTGGCCCGCGTGGAGCCATTCCAACATCTTCCCTGCGTCGTATTCGAAATGCCGGACGTCGGCTAACGCGGCGGCGGGTCCAGCGTCACCGTCCCCGGCGGGATTTCCTCGGGCGACGTTTCATTGGCATTGGCATGCGCGTCGGCGGCTTGAGGCGTCGGAGCGCCTGCGCCCTCGGGCAATGGCGTAGCAGGCGCTGCGGGGATCGCCGGCAGAGTCGGTTGAACGGCCGCATGCCGGTCGCTGCCGGGCAGCACATCCGGCGCAGTCCTCGCGTCCGATGGCGCGGGCGGCAGCTCGCTCTGCGCCGGTGCAAACCGCTTGCTGTCGCGATGATAGAGCGGCTTCAGCGGCGTCGGCCCTTCCGCATAAGGCGGCGGCGCGAGCACGGTGCGCGGTCGCGTGCGCGGCGGGGTCGGGGCGGCTTGCGGCAGAGGCGTCTCGGGTGACACCGCCGGCGACGTGACCGGCAGCGCGGATACTTGCGGCGTTTCCACGCGCGGGGACGGATCGACCGGCGGCAGCGGCACCGCAGCCGGATGATAAGGTCGCCGGTAAGGCTGTTCGCGTGCCGGCACGACCTGACGCACCACGCGGCGCGGCTGCGCCGGTTCCGCAATCGGCTCCTGCACCGGCGCCCGCGCCGCGGTGCGCACCGGACGTTGCGGCGCCGACGCGCGATGCGTCTCGGGACGGTCGTGCGTCACGCGCGCCTGGCGCTGCGGCACCGGCATATCGTCAGCCTGCGGAATCGAGATGATGCGCGGACTGGCGTCATAATACGGCGAATAATCCGGCGGCCGGACTGCGGTCGTCACCGGCGTCGCCGAGACGATCTGGCCGCTGTCGGCTTCGATCACCATCCGCGTTTCGATGCCGCGCGGATCGCGCGCGCGCACCAGATAGTAAGGGCCTTGCCGCAGCGGTGCGTCCAGCATGGCAAAGCCATAGGGACGCAACTGCGCGTCGATCGCGGCCGGATCGGCGGTCGTGGACGGCATCCTGCTTTCAGTTTGATTTGCGGTCTGCTGCGCCGGCGCGCGCACCGCCAGCAGCGCCACCGCGCCGCCGATACAGAACAGGCCGAAGATCAGCTTGGCGCGCACGGCCATGCTCCCCGATTAACGCCGCGTGGCCCAGCGGATGAGATGATCGAGCGACAGTGTGCCCGGTCCCGCCGACATCAGCGCAGTGAGGATGACGATCCAGTAGATGTGCGTGGTCCACAGCGCATCGGGATAGACGAACAACTGGATCATCACGGTGATGACCAGCAGACCGAACGCCGAGAACCGCGTCGCCAGACCGAGCACCAGCAGCACCGGCAGCAGGAACTGGGCGAAGCTGACCAGATAAGCACCGATCGTCGGTGGCACCGGCACGGCCGAAAACTGATTGGCGAACATGGCGAAGGTTTCGGACTTCACACCGGTCGGGACGATGAACGACCACTCGAACCACAACGACTGCGGGAGATAAGGACTGAGCGAGGCCGGCGGTGTCAGCACGACGCGCGGGCCCTCGATCATGGTCTGGCCGGCGAGAAAGAACACCCGCGCGATCACGAGCCGCAGCGCCAGCGCCACCAGCGCGTAAGGCACCACGCCCACGCCGCGCACCGTGTTGTCGATCATCTTGTTGATGAAGGAGCGGCGGTCGGCCCGCCGGGTCGCGACCGCGACCCGTGCCCGGCTCTTGCGCAGCGCGGCTTCCACCGCGGCCGAACGGCCGGGCTGCGCCGGCGGCACCAGGGCATTCAGCCGGTCGGCAAGATTGTCGAGAGGATGGTTGGACGGTCCGTTGGCGGCGACGTCTGTCATGACACGGGCTCCCTGCATCAGGTGCAGTTGGGTTCGCATCACCTTCGCGAAGCAGCCGGCGGGAATCAACGAAACGAAGCCTTTGACGCGGGTTTTATCGAATTGACGATTAAACGGTTAACCCGCCGCGCAGGTCGGCGCGCGCAACGAGGTTGCAGGCTGACGGTGTCGGGGCACCCGTTCGTTGCCCATGGGCAGGGCCTGCGCGCAACATTCAGGCGGAAAGAGTCGATTCCCCCATGGACCTGCCTTGTGCGGCGGTGCAAAATTTGGCAGGGTTCTAAAGGACAGTATTGCTGTCCTATTGGGCAGATTGCCGCAAGGCGAGGCCCGGTAACGATGCGGCTGCCGGTTCAGCCAATCGCTGGGCCACGCGGCGCCTGACAAACAGGCAAGACCACAGGCGAGACCGCCGCTGATCGCGGCAACGGTGCAACTTCGGACCTCCCGGGCAATGTCTGGGCGAGGATGGGACAGATGAGCGTACAGCGCGACGACCGCAGCCAGGCCCTCTCAAGCCAAGCTCTGCGTGCCGACAAACGCACGCTCGCCACGCTCGATCCCGGCACGCCGGAGGCGCAGGGCCTCTACGATCCGCGCCTCGACAAGGACTCCTGCGGCGTCGGTTTCATCGCCGACATCAAGGGACGCAAGTCGCACCAGATCGTCGAGGATGCGCTGCGCATCCTGTGCAATCTCGAACATCGCGGCGCAGTCGGCGCGGACCCGCGCATGGGCGACGGCGCCGGCATTCTGGTGCAGATCCCGCATCGTTTCTTTAGCCGCAAGGCCGAGGAACTCGACTTCAAGCTGCCGGCGGCCGGACAGTATGCCGTTGGGCAACTGTTCCTGCCGCAAGACAACGAATGGCGTGAGATCATCCGCGACATCTACGCCGAGAAGATCGCCGACGAAGGCTTCCGCCTCCTCGGCTGGCGGGAAATCCCCACCGACAATTCGACGCTCGGCAAGAGCGTGATCCCGACCGAACCCATGCACCAGCAGGTGTTCATCGGTCTCGGCGAGCAGAAGCTCAGCGAAGACGAGTTCGAGCGCCGCCTTTACATCCTGCGCAAGATCATCTCGAACGCTATCTACAAGCAGCGCGAGCGCCGCCTCTCCCACTATTATCCGTCGTCGATCTCATGTCGCACGGTGGTCTACAAGGGCATGTTCCTCGCAGACCAGCTCAAGACCTATTATCCCGACCTCAGCGAGCCCGATTTCGAGACCGCGATCGCGCTGGTGCACCAGCGCTTCTCCACCAACACGTTCCCGACCTGGTCGCTGGCGCATCCGTTCCGGATGGTCGCGCACAACGGCGAGATCAACACGCTGCGCGGCAACGTCAACTGGATGGCGGCGCGGCAGGCTTCGGTGTCGTCCGACCTGTTCGGCAACGACATCACCAAGCTGTGGCCGATCTCCTACGAAGGCCAGTCGGACACCGCCTGCTTCGACAACGCGCTCGAATTCCTGGTGCGCGGCGGCTACTCCATGGCGCATGCGATGATGATGCTGGTGCCGGAAGCCTGGGCCGGCAATCCGCTGATGGATGAGCAGCGCCGCGCATTCTACGAATACAACGCCGCGCTGATGGAGCCGTGGGACGGACCCGCGGCCATCGCCTTCACCGACGGTCGCCAGATCGGCGCGACGCTCGACCGCAACGGCCTTCGCCCGGCGCGCTATTTCGTCACCCGCGACGACCGGATCGTCATGGCCTCGGAAATGGGCGTCATCGACATTCCGGAAAAGGACATCGTCCGCAAGTGGCGCCTGCAGCCCGGCAAGATGCTGCTGGTCGACCTGCAGGAAGGTCGCCTCATTCCCGACGAGGAATTGAAGGCCACCCTCGCCAAGGCGCATCCCTATCGCGAATGGCTCGAGCGCACGCAGATCGTGCTCGAAGACCTGCCCGCCTCCGGCAAGCACGCGCCGAAGTCGAACCTGTCGCTGCTCGATCGCCAACAGGCGTTCGGCTACACCCAGGAAGACATCAAGATCCTGATGACGCCGATGGGTTCGACCGGCGAGGAAGCGGTCGGCTCCATGGGTACCGACACGCCGATCTCGGCGCTGTCCGACCGATCCAAGCTCTTGTTCACCTACTTCAAGCAGAACTTCGCCCAGGTCACCAATCCGCCGATCGATCCGATCCGCGAAGAGCTGGTGATGAGCCTCGTCTCGATCATCGGCCCGCGACCGAACCTGCTCGACCTCAAGGGCATGTCGACCATCAAGCGGCTCGAGGTGCGCCAGCCGATCCTGACCAATGACGATCTGGAGAAAATCCGTTCGATCTCCGAGGTGAGCGGCTCGCACTTCAAGTCGAAGACCTTCGACATCACCTTCCCCGCCGAGCACGGCGCCACCGGCATGCGCTGGGGCATCGACGCGTTGTGCGAGAAGGCCGAGGAAGCCGTGCGCGCCGGCACCAACATCATCGTGCTCAGCGACCGCAAGGTCAGCACCGACCGGATCGCGATCCCGTCGCTGCTCGCCTGCGCCTCCGTGCACCATCATTTGATCCGCTGCGGGTTGCGCACCTCGGTCGGCCTCGTGATCGAATCCGGCGAACCGCGCGAGGTGCATCACTTCGCCTGCCTCGCCGGCTACGGCGCGGAAGCGATCAACCCCTATCTCGCCTTCGAGACGCTGGTCGCGATGCGCGACAGGCTGCCGGGCAAGCCGGATGCGAAGGAGGCGGTCAAGAAGTACATCAAGGCCGTTGGCAAGGGTCTGTTCAAGGTGATGTCGAAGATGGGCATCTCCACCTACCAGTCCTATTGCGGCGCGCAGATTTTCGACGCCGTCGGCCTCAAGGCGGATTTCGTCGCGCGCTACTTCACCGGCACCCACACCCAGATCGAGGGCGTCGGCCTTGCCGAGATCGCCGAGGAGACGGTGCGCCGCCATCGCGATGCGTTCAGCGATGCGCCGGTCTACCGCACCATGCTCGACGTCGGCGGGGAATACGCCATGCGCGTGCGCGGCGAGGAACATGCCTGGACCGCAAGCTCGGTATCGGCGCTGCAACACGCGGTGCGCGGCAACTCGCAGGAGCAGTATCGCATGTTCGCGAAGCTGCTCAACGAGCAGACCGAGCGGCTTTTGACCATCCGCGGCCTGTTCCGCATCAAGACGGCGGAAGACGACGGCCGCAAGCCGGTGCCGCTCGATGAGGTCGAGCCGGCGAAGAATATCGTCCGCCGCTTCGCTACCGGCGCCATGTCGTTCGGCTCGATCTCGCGCGAGGCGCATACCACGCTGGCGATCGCCATGAACCGGATCGGCGGCAAGTCGAACACCGGCGAAGGCGGCGAAGAAGCCGATCGCTTCAAGCCGATGCCGAACGGCGATTCGATGCGCTCGGCGATCAAGCAGGTAGCCTCCGGCCGCTTTGGCGTCACCACGGAGTATCTCGTCAACTCCGACATGATGCAGATCAAGATGGCGCAGGGCGCCAAGCCCGGAGAAGGCGGCCAGTTGCCCGGCCACAAGGTCGATCGGGTGATCGCCAAGGTGCGTCACTCGACGCCCGGCGTGGCGCTGATCTCGCCGCCGCCGCACCATGACATCTATTCCATCGAAGACCTCGCGCAGCTCATCTTCGATCTCAAGAACGTCAATCCGGCCGCCGACGTCTCCGTCAAACTCGTGTCCGAGATCGGCGTCGGCACCGTTGCCGCCGGCGTCGCCAAGGCGCGCGCCGACCATGTGACGATCTCCGGTTTCGAGGGCGGCACCGGCGCGTCCCCCCTCACCTCGATCAAGCATGCCGGCAGTCCGTGGGAGATCGGCCTCGCCGAGACTCACCAGACGCTGGTGATCAACAAGCTGCGCAGCCGCATCGCCGTGCAGGTGGACGGCGGCGTGCGCACCGGCCGCGACGTCGTGGTCGGCGCGCTGCTGGGCGCCGACGAATTCGGCTTCGCCACCGCGCCGCTGATCGCGGCCGGCTGCATCATGATGCGCAAGTGCCATCTCAACACCTGCCCGGTCGGCGTCGCCACCCAGGACCCGGTGTTGCGCGCGCGCTTCAAGGGCCAGCCCGAGCACGTCATCAACTACTTCTTCTTCGTCGCCGAGGAAGTGCGCGAACTGATGGCCGCGCTCGGCTATCGCCGCTTCGACGAGATGATCGGACAGCTGCAGATGCTCGATCGCGAACGCGCCATCGAGCACTGGAAGGCGAATAGGCTCGACTTCTCGCGGCTGTTCTTCAAGCCCGATGCGGAGGGCATGACGCTCTACAAGAGCGAGGCGCAGGACCACCACATCGACAAGGTGCTCGACCGCAAGCTGATCGCGCAGGCGCAGCCGGCGCTGGAGCGCGGTGCCGCGGTGCGGCTCACGAGCAAGATCGGCAACACCGACCGCACCGTCGGCGCGATGCTGTCCGGTGAAGTCGCCAAGCGCTACGGCCATGACGGCCTGCCGGACGGCACGATCCATGTGGCGTTCAAGGGCACGGCCGGGCAGAGCTTCGGCGCCTGGCTCGCCAAGGGCGTCACCTTCGAACTCGAAGGCGAAGGCAATGACTATGTCGGCAAGGGCCTCTCGGGCGGCCGCATCATCATCAAGCCGCCGGCCGACACCGGCATCATTCCGGAAGAGTCGATCATCGTCGGCAACACCGTGATGTACGGCGCGATCGCCGGCGAGTGCTATTTCCGCGGCATCGCCGGCGAACGCTTCGCCGTGCGTAATTCCGGCGCCACTGTCGTCGTCGAAGGCACCGGCGACCATGGCTGCGAATACATGACCGGCGGCGTCGTGGTCGTGCTCGGACCGACCGGGCGCAACTTCGCGGCCGGTATGTCCGGCGGCATCGCTTATGTGCTCGATGAGGACGGCAGCTTCAAGGACCACTGCAACATGGCGATGGTCGAGCTCGAACCGCTGCCGGAAGAAGAAGACGTCGCCGAACACGTTTTCGGCCAAGATCTCGCAAGCCACGGCATGGTCGAGATATTGGCCGACATGACGCGATTCGACGACTACCGGCTGCGCAAGCTGCTGACCCAGCACGCCGACTATACCGGCTCGAAACGCGCGAAAGAGATTCTCGCCGACTGGCCGAAATACCGGCGGCTGTTCAAGAAGGTGATGCCCGTCGAATTCCGTCGCGCGCTCGCCGACATGGCGAAATCAAGCCTGCAAGCGGCGGAGTGAGGAGAAGCACCATGGGCAAGATCACCGGCTTCCTCGAGATCGAGCGCAACGACCGCGACTACGCGCCAGTCGAACAGCGCGTGAAGAACTATCGCGAATTCGTCATTCCGCTGGGTGACGAAGAGACGCGCAATCAGGCCGCGCGCTGCATGGATTGCGGCGTGCCCTATTGCCACGGCACGAACCGGATCACCGGGGCGCCGACCGGCTGTCCGGTCAATAACCAGATCCCGGACTGGAACGATCTCGTCTATCGCGGCGAATGGGACGAGGCGGCGCGCAACCTGCACTCGACCAACAACTTCCCGGAAGTGACCGGCCGCATCTGTCCCGCGCCGTGCGAGGCGTCGTGCACGCTCAACATCGACGACAACCCGGTCACCATCAAGACCATCGAATGTGCGATCGCCGATCGCGCCATCGAACAGGGTCTCAAGCCGGAGATCGCCGCACACAAGACCGGCAAGAAGGTCGCGATCGTCGGTGCCGGCCCGGCTGGCATGGCCTGCGCGCAGCAGCTCGCGCGCGCCGGACACGACGTGCATGTCTATGAGAAGCACGCCAAGGCCGGCGGCCTGCTGCGCTACGGCATCCCCGACTTCAAAATGGAGAAGGTTCATGTCGACCGCCGCGTCACGCAGATGCAGGCGGAAGGCGTCACCTTCCACTACAACGCGCATATCGGCGGCAATATCTCCGCCGAGACGCTGCTCAACGACTACGACGCGGTCGCGGTGACCGGCGGCGCCGAAGCGCCGCGCGATCTGAACATCCCCGGCCGCCAACTGAAGGGCATCCATTTCGCCATGGATTTCCTGCCGCAGCAGAACCGTCGCGTCAGCGGCGAAGCGGTGACGGCGGAGCCGATCCTCGCCACCGGCAAGCGCGTCGTCGTCATAGGCGGCGGCGACACCGGCTCGGACTGCATCGGCACGTCGATCCGTCAGGGCGCGGCATCAGTGGTGAATTTCGAGATCATGCCGCAGCCGCCGGAGCACGAGAACAAGGCGCTCACCTGGCCGCTGTGGCCGCTGAAGCTGCGCATCTCCTCCAGCCACGAGGAAGGCGCGACCCGCGACTTCGCCGTCACGACTGTCGCCTTCGAGGGCAAGGACGGTCACGTCACGAAGCTGAAATGCGCGCATGTCGATGCGTCGTTCAAGCCGGTGCCGGGCACCGAGTTCGACATCGAGGCCGATCTGGTGCTGCTGGCCATGGGCTTCGTCCATCCGGTGCACGAAGGGCTCGTCGCCTCGCTCGACCTCGCGCTCGATCCGCGCGGCAACGTCAAGGCCGACACGGTCGCCTACAAGACCTCGAAGGCCAAGGTGTTCGCCGCCGGCGACATGCGCCGCGGCCAGTCGCTGGTGGTGTGGGCGATCCGCGAGGGGCGTCAGTGCGCGCACGCGATCGATACGTTCCTCATGGGATCGACGTCGCTGCCGCGTTGAAGTTAGCACCGCTCTCAGAACGTCATGCGCGGCTCGACCCGCGCATCCACCTTTCCAATCCAAAGATGGATTGCCGGGTCTCGCCGCATTCGCGGCGGCCCGGCAATGACCAAACCATAATCGGTTTCACTACCTGAACAGATCGAACAACCCACCGCCACGCGGCGGTGGCGGCGCCTGCCGCTGCTGCGGCGGACGCTGCTGCATCGTCGCCGGCGGACGCGGATTCTGGTCGCCGCTGGCGGAGCGACGCTCCGGCGTAGCCGCTGGCGCTTGTCTGCGGTTGCGCGTGTCCGGCACATCCGGCGTTGCGGGATTGGATGACGTCCGTGTCGCAGCCGGCCCAGAGGGCGCGGGCGCAGCCGCCACCGGCGGCGGCGCGGTAGACGCCGGGGTCGTCCCCGGCAAGGCGCGCGGCCAGGCGAAATTATCGGCGCGGCCCGGCGGCGGCGCGATCGGCTCGCCCTTGACCAGAACCTGCG
>JAEWJH010000072.1 GCA_023386635.1 Pseudomonadota bacterium | reverse complement strand
GGGTAGGGGTCGCGAGGGTCAAAAAGGTGCGTGACGACATGGGACTGAGGGTGCGGTTTTTGCGGTCATTGAGCGTTGTCTCGATGGTCCTGTGTGGCGTCCTGCTGGCAGCCCCGGTAGCCGTCGTTCCGGCCGGCCCGGCCTATGCCCAATCGGCGTCTTCCATCGTTGTCGAAGGCAACCGCCGTGTTGAGGCGGACACCATCCGGTCCTATTTCCGCGGCGGTCGGCTCGACGCCATCTCGGTCGACGAGGGCGTCAAGGCGCTCTACGCCACCGGCCTGTTCCAGGATGTGCGCGTGCGCAATGCCGGCGGCCGCGTCATCGTTTCCGTGGTCGAAAACCAGGTGATCAACCGTGTTGCCTTTGAGGGCAACAAGAAGACCAAGGACGATCAGCTCCACGCCGAAGTGCAGTCCAAGCCGCGCGGTACGCTGTCGCGCGCCACGGTGCAGGCTGACACCCAGCGCATCATCGAGATCTATCGCCGCAACGGCCGCTTCGACGTGCGCGTCGAGCCGAAGGTCATCGAACTGCCGAACAACCGCGTCGACCTCGTGTTCGAAATCAACGAAGGCGACAAGACCGGCGTCAAGGACATCGAGTTCGTCGGCAACAAGGCTTTTTCGTCCTCACGCCTGAAGGACGTGATCAAGACGTCGGAATCGAACTGGCTCAGTTTCCTGCAGACGACCGACATCTATGATCCGGATCGGATCGAATCCGATCGCGACCTGCTGCGCCGCTTCTATCTCAAGCGCGGCTATGCCGACGTCCGCATCGTCTCGGCGGTTGGCCAGTATGACCCGGCAAAGAAGGGCTTTATCGTCACTTTCAGCATCGACGAGGGGCCGCTCTATCGGTTCGGCACCGTCGATATCGTCTCCAACGTGCGCTCGATGGATCCGAGCCTGCTGCGGTCCCGCCTGGTGGCCAGCGGCGGCAGCGTCTACAACGCCGAAGCGATCGAGAAGAGCGTCGAGGGCATGACGATCGAGGCGGCCAAGCGTGGCTACGCCTTCGCGACCGTTCGCCCGAACGGCGACCGCAATTTCGCCGAGCGCAAGATCAACGTCGTGTTCGTCGTTGAAGAGGGCACGCGCGCTTATATCGAGCGCATCAATATCCGCGGCAACACCCGTACCCGTGACTACGTCATCCGCCGCGAATTCGATATCGGTGAAGGCGACGCCTATAACCGCGCGCTGATCGATCGCGCCGAGCGGCGCCTGAAGAACCTCGACTACTTCAAGACGGTCAAGATCACCAACGAGCCGGGCTCGGCGCCTGACCGCATCGTCGTCAATGTCGACGTCGAAGAAAAGGCGACCGGCGAGTTCTCGATCTCCGGCGGCTATTCGACGGCTGACGGCTTCCTCGCGGAAGTGGGTGTGGCGGAACGCAACCTGCTCGGTCGCGGCCAATATGCCCGCGCCTCGGTGAGCTACGGTCAGTATTCACGCGGCGTTGAACTGTCGTTCGCGGAGCCGTATTTCCTCGGCTATCGCCTTGGCTTCGGCACCGATCTGTTCGCGAAGCGCACTCTGGCGACGAGCTATGTCTCGTACAATACCGAGACCATGGGCACGAACCTGCGTCTTGGCGTGGCGCTGACCGAGGAAGTTTCGGTGCAGCTGCGCTACTCGCTGTTCCGTCGCAGCATCACGCTGCCGAGCTTCTACAACGATTGCGCCGTGCCTGTCGGCGGCGGACCGGCTCCTTATCCGTGCTACAACAACGGCGAAGCTTCGCTGCCGGTGCGTGCGGACCTCGCCCGTGGCGCAACGCTGACGTCGGCGCTTGGCTACACGGTCGCCTACAACACCCTCGACAACAACAAGAACCCGACCAGCGGTTTGCTGATCGAAGGCAAGCAGGACTTCGCGGGCGTTGGCGGCGACGTTAACTTCATCAAGACCACTGGCGACATCCGCAACTACTACGAAGTGTTCCCGGACGTGGTCAGCGTGATCCATCTGCAGGCCGGCCACATGGCGGGCTGGGGCAGCAAGGATCTGCGCATGCTCGATCAGTTCCAGCTTGGCCCGACGCTGGTCCGCGGCTTCGAGCCGGCCGGTATCGGTCCGCGCGACATCACGCCGGGCACCACCAACGACGCGTTGGGTGGCACGATGTACTGGGGTGCGTCGGTTGAAATGCAGACGCCGCTGTACTTCCTGCCGAAGGAAGTGGGCATCAAGGCAGCGGTGTTCGCCGACGCCGGTTCGCTCTGGGGCTATAAGGGCGCCACGAGCTATATCGGATCGCCCGGCGAACAGTTCCTGTTCGACGATTCCAACACGATCCGGTCGTCGGTTGGCGGCAGCCTGATCTGGGATTCGCCGTTCGGCCCGCTGCGCTTCGACGTTGCCTATGCCCTGACCAAGGGCAAATACGACCGGACGCAGATCTTCCGCTTCGGCGGTGGTACCAAGTTCTGATCGTCGCGATCGAACGACACAGACAGGCGGCGCCGGAACGGGCGCCGCCATGGTTTTAGGCTGATGACCGAGCCGCTGTTTCTCAGGCAATCCCGCGGACTGTCGGTGGCCGAGATCGCCGCGCTGACGGGCGCGCAATTGCCGGCCGGCGCTCCGCAGAACCTGCCGAACGATCGGCTGATCCGTGATGTTGCCACGCTCGATCAGGCCGGTCCATCCGATCTCACCTTCATCGACAATTCCAAATATCTCGGCCAACTGGCCAAGACGCGCGCGGGCGCTTGCCTCGCGTCCGAGCGTTTCGCGGGCGAGGTTCCGGCCGGTATCGTCGTGCTGCGCAGCCAGGCTCCGTATCGTGCGCTGGTGGCTGTCGCCTGCGCATTGTTTCCCGACGCGTTGCGGCCGCGCTCCCTCACCGACAATACCGGCGTGTCCCCGGGGGCGACGGTCGATGCAAGCGCGCGGCTCGAAGACGATATCGTCATCGACGCCGGCGCCGTGATCGGTCCGCGCGTCGAGATCGGCTCGGGGACGGTGATCGGCGCGAATGCGGTGATCGGCGCCGATGTGCGGATCGGCCGCGATTGCGTCATCGGCCCCGCGGCGTCGCTCAGTCATGCCCTTGTCGGCGATCGGGTGATCGTGCACGGCGGTGTGCGCATCGGTCAGGACGGTTTCGGTTATCTGCCTGGCCCAAAAGGCCATCAGAAGGTGCCGCAGGTGGGCCGCGTCATCATCCAGAACGACGTCGAGATCGGCGCCAACACCACGATCGATCGCGGCGCGATGCGCGACACGGTGATCGGCGAGGGCAGCAAGATCGACAATCTGGTGCAGATTGGGCACAACGTGACCCTCGGTCGGCATTGCATCATCGTGTCGCAAACCGGTATTTCCGGCAGCACGGTGCTCGGCGATTACGTTGTGATGGGTGGTCAGGTCGGCGTCGGTGATCACCTCACGGTCGGCGACGGCGCACAGATCGGCGCGCGGGGCGGCGTCATGTCGAACGTTCCGGCCGGCGCCCGCTGGGCTGGAATGCCGGCGGAGCCGGGCCGTGACTGGCTGCGTGGCATTGCCACGTTGCGGCAGCTCACGCGCAAGAGCGCAAAAGGCGAACAGGGAGCGAAAGAATGACGGGCACGATCGAGGCAGTCGGCATCCATGAAATTCTGCGCGCGCTGCCGCATCGTTATCCGTTTCTGATGGTGGACCGCATTACACAGATCAACGGCGAGCAGAGCGCCGTCGGCATCAAGAACTGCACCATCAACGAGCCGCACTTCATGGGGCATTTTCCTAATAATCCGGTGATGCCCGGTGTGCTGCTGCTGGAAGGCATGGCGCAGACCTGCGGCGTGCTGTGCATTCTGGCCTCGGGCAAGACCGCAGCGCCGTTCGTCTATTTCATGACCATCGATCAGGCGAAATTCCGCCGCCCGGTGCTGCCCGGCGACACCGTCGAATTCCACGTCCAATTGCTCAAACGGCGCAAGGACATGTGGTGGTATCGCGGCGAAGCCAAGGTCGGTGGCGAATTGTGCGCCGAGGGCAATCTCGGCGCGATGATGCGGATGGAATGAGACCCCGATGGGCATGATCGACGACACTGCGCGGATCGCTTCCGGTGCCGAGATCGGCAACGGCGTGTCGATCGGCCCCTATTGCGTGATCGGACCGCATGTCCGTCTCGGCGACAATTGCCGCCTGGAGGCGCATGTGCATATCGCCGGCCACACCACCATTGGTGCCGGCACGAAGATCCAGCCGTTCGCGTCGCTCGGCTCGCCGCCGCAATCGACCGGCTACAAAGGCGGTCCGACCCGTCTCGAGATCGGGGAGAATTGCGACATCCGCGAACATGTGACGATGAATATCGGCACGGAGTTCGGTGGCGACGTTACGCGCGTCGGCGACCGCTGCCTGTTCATGGTCGGCTCCCATGTCGGCCATGACTGCATTGTCGGATCGCAGGTGACGCTCGCCAACAATGTGCTGCTCGGCGGCCATGTGGAGGTCGGCGACAACACATTCATGGGCGGCGGCTCCGGTGTGCATCAGTTCACGCGCATCGGCGAAGGCGTGATGGTGTCCGGCGTCGGCGGTGTCGCTGCTGACGTGCTGCCGTTTGGTCTCGTGTTCGGCCATCGCGGTTATCTCGCCGGCCTGAATGTCGTCGGTCTCAAGCGCCGTGGCGCCAGCCGCGCTGACATGCATCGCCTGCGCGCGGTGTACCGGCTTCTCTTTTCGGGCGAAGGATCGATGCAGGAGCGCATCGATCAGGTGATCGCGCTCTACGGCGAGGATCCGCTGACCGGCAAGGTGGCTGCGTTTTTGCGGGGACAGGGCCGCCGGCCGCTGATGAAGCCCGGCCGTCGATCCGGTCGCGAAAGGACCGAGTCGGACGAGGGCGAATGAGCGCACCGCGGCAGCAACCGCTCGCTCAAGGTCCACAGCCAACGGACCCGCTCGCGATTGTCTGCGGCGGCGGCTCGCTGCCGTTTGCCGTGGCCGATGCGGCCCTCGCGCGCGGCCGGCGCACGGTGCTCTATCCGTTACAGGGCCTTGTCGATCCGGCGCGGCTTGCCGCATATCCGCATCATTGGATCAGGCTCGGCCAGTTCGGCCGGTTTCGTCGACTGATGGCCGAGGAGAATTGTCGCGATGTCGTCTTCATCGGCTCGCTGGTGCGGCCGGGCTGGCGCGACATGCGTTTCGATCTCGGCATGGTGGCGATGTTGCCGACCATCGTGCGCGCGTTTCGTGGCGGGGACGACAAGCTGCTCACCGCCATGGGCAAAGTGATGGAGGGAGCCGGCTTGCGGCCGCTTGGCGCCCACGAGGTCGCGCCGGAGATACTCGTTCCGCACGGGGTGCTCGGCCGCGCCGTGCCGCGCGACAGCGACCGCGCCGATATCGCGAAGGCGCTGGACTTTCTGGCCGTGACGGGCCGCTTCGATATGGGGCAGGCGGTCGTCGTCGCCGACAATCAAGTGCTGGGCGTGGAAGCCGCCGAAGGCACCGACGCCTTGCTGGCGCGGATCGCGCAACTGCGGGCCAATGGCCGCATCCGCCTGCCGCATGGCACGGGTGTGCTGGTGAAAGCGCCCAAGCCGCAGCAGGATCGCCGCTTCGATCTGCCGTCGATCGGGCCGCGCACCGTCGAAGGCGTGGCGCAGGCGGGTCTCGCCGGGCTCGCGGTCGTCGCCGGGGAAACGGTGATCGCCGATCCCGAGGATGTGGTCACTGCCGCCGACCGGCACGGCGTCTTTGCCGTCGGCGTTCCGGCCGGATCGGCGTCGTGAGCGATACGCCGCTGCATGTGTTTCTTGTCGCCGGCGAAGAGTCGGGCGACCGGCTCGGCGGCGCGCTGATGCGCGCGCTGCGCGAGGCGACGGGCGGGGCGGTGCGTTTCTCCGGCGTCGGCGGACACGACATGGCTGAGGCCGGATTGCACAGCCTGTTTGCGCTCGGCGATCTCGGCATCGTCGGTATCACCTCGATTCCGCGCCGCCTGCCGCAACTGCTGCGGCGGATCCGCGAAACGGCGGACGCGGTGATCGCCGCGCAGCCGGACGTGCTGGTCATCATCGACAGCCCCGAGTTCACCCACCGCGTTGCGCGTCGCGTGCGGGGAAAAGCGCCGCAGATGCTGATCGTCGATTATGTGTGTCCATCGGTCTGGGCGTGGCGGCCGTGGCGGGCGCGGGCGATGCGCCGCTATGTCGATCACGTGCTGGCGCTGCTGCCGTTCGAGCCGCAGGCGTTAGCGGACCTGCATGGTCCGCCGGCGAGCTTCGTTGGCCATCCGATCGCCGATCGGGTCGCGGACATTCGTCCCGACGCGGCCGAGGCCGCTCGACGCAATGCCGATCCGCCGGTGCTGCTGGTGATGCCCGGCAGCCGCTCCGGCGAGTTGAATTTCATGTTGCCGGTGTTCGCCGAGACGGTGACACGGCTGCAGCGGTCGATCCCGGACCTTGACGTCGCAGTACTGGCGGTGCCGCACCTTGCCCGCCAGGTGCGGGCCGCGGTTGCAACCTGGCCGGTTCCGGTACGCGTTGTGGTTGAGCCGGCCGAGAAGAACGCGGCGATGCGGATCGCCCGGGCGGCGCTGGTGAAATCCGGCACCGGGACACTGGAACTGGCGGTTGCCGGCGTCCCCATGGTTGCCGCCTATAAGGTACCCAAGGTCGAGGCGCTCGTCGCCCGGTTGTTGATCCGCACCTCGTCGTTCATCCTTGCCAATCTGGTGCTCGGGGAGCGCGCCGTGCCGGAGCTGTTGCAGGACGACTGCACCTCCGACCGACTTGCCGCGGCGCTCCTCCCGCTGCTGCAGCAGACGCCGGCGCGGGACGCCCAGCTCGCGGCTTTCGCCCGCCTCGACACGATCATGCAGATCGGCGCCCTGTCTCCGAGCCGCAGCGCCGCCTTGCGCGTCCTGGCATTAGCCACAGCACATCAGCCCCGCCAAAGTGGGGTGGCGCGGGATGCGGGGCGCGCGTAAGATACCATTACATCAATCGGATAGATCGTTTGCCAGCCTCCATTATGCCGATCGCCGCAATCACCGGTGTTCACGGCTATGTTCCGCCCGATGTCCTCACCAATGCGCAACTGGCGCAGATGGTGGACACCACCGATGCCTGGATCACCGAACGCACCGGCATTAAGGAACGGCATATCCTCAAGGGCGAGGGCAAGGGCACCTCGCATATGGGGGCCGAGGCTGTACGCGGCCTTTTGAAGAAAACCGGGACCGATCCGTCCGAGGTTGAGCTGCTGATCTGCGCAACCACCACGCCGGACTTCGTGCATCCCTGCACGGCGAATCTGATCTGCGACATGGTCGGCATCCGCGAGATCGGGTCGTTCGACGTTTCGGCGGCGTGCTCCGGCTTTATCTATGCGCTGACCGTCGGCCGCCAGTTCATCGCCGCCGGCACCTACAAGAAGGTCGTCGTGGTCGGCGCCGACAAGATGTCGGCGATCATCGATTATACCGACCGCGCCACCTGCGTGCTGTTTGGCGACGGCGCGGCCGCTGTGCTGCTCGAGCCGAGCACGAACGGGTATGGCATCCTTGATACCGTGGTGCGTTCCGACGGCGCCGGCATGAAGCATCTGCACCAGAAGGCCGGCGGCAGCCGCATGCCGCCGACCGCAGAGACGGTCGCGAAGCGTCTGCACTCAGTCTATCAAGAGGGCAACCACGTCTATAAGTTTGCGGTCTCGCGCATGGCGGAGGTCACCCACGAGATCATGTCGCGCAACAATCTGCGCGCCGAGATGATCGCCTGGGTGGTGCCGCACCAGGCCAATATTCGCATCATCGAAACCACCGCGCAGAAGATCGGTCTGCCGATGGACAAGGTGATGCTGACGATCCAGAAATACGGCAACACCACCGCGGCGACGATCCCGCTATGCCTGTGGGATTACGAGAGCCAGCTCAAGGCCGGCGACCGCCTGATGTTCGCTGCGTTCGGCGGCGGCTTCACCTGGGGCGGCGCCTATGTCACCTGGGCTTATGACGGCGCAGCGGCGGCCGCGAAAGCGGCCTGACTCCGTCCTTCCGAGACCACGTCGCAAGCGAATCGAGAAACATCGGGACCGCGCGCGCCGTCGGGTATGGCTGACGCCCGCAAAACAAAACCCCGGCACGAGGCCGGGGCTTTTTTATCAGTGTGATGCGATCGCTTACTTGCGGCGCGAGATCGGCACGTAATCGCGTTCGGTTGCGCCGGTGTAGAGCTGGCGCGGACGGCCGATCTTCTGGCTCGGATCCTCGATCATTTCCTTCCACTGGGCGATCCAGCCGACGGTGCGCGCCACGGCGAACAGCACAGTGAACATGCTGACCGGGAAGCCCATCGCCTTCAGCGTGATGCCCGAATAGAAATCGATGTTCGGATAGAGCTTCTTCTCGACGAAGTAGTCGTCGTGCAGCGCGATCTTCTCGAGCTCCATGGCGACGTCGAGCAGCGGATCGTCCTTGATGCCGAGTTCGCTCAAGACCTCATGGCAGGTCTTCTGCATGATCTTGGCGCGCGGATCGTAGTTCTTGTAGACGCGATGGCCGAAGCCCATCAGGCGGAACGGATCGTTCTTGTCCTTCGCGCGCTTGATGAATTCCGGAATGCGGTCGACCGTGCCGATCTCGCCGAGCATCTTCAGCGCCGCTTCGTTGGCGCCACCATGCGCGGGTCCCCACAGGCAGGCGATGCCGGCGGCGATGCAGGCGAACGGGTTGGCGCCCGACGAGCCGGACAGACGCACCGTCGAGGTCGAGGCGTTCTGCTCGTGGTCGGCGTGCAGGATGAAGATGCGATCCATCGCGCGGGCGAGGACCGGGTTCGGCTTGTACTCCTCGCACGGCACCGCGTAGCACATGCGCAGGAAGTTCGAGGCGTAGTCGAGATCGTTCTTCGGATACACGAACGGCTGGCCGACATTGTACTTGTAGGCCATGGCCGCCAGCGTCGGCATCTTCGCGATCATGCGGATCGACGCGATCATGCGCTGCTGCGGGTCCGAGATGTCGGTCGAGTCGTGATAAAACGCCGCCAGCGCGCCGACGCTGCCGCACATCACCGCCATCGGGTGCGCATCGCGGCGGAAGCCCTGCAGGAAGCGGCTCATCTGCTCATGCACCATGGTGTGGCGCGTGACGCGGTAGTCGAAATCGGACTTCTGGGTCGGGGTCGGCAGTTCCCCGTACAGCAACAGGTAGCAGGTTTCGAGGAAGTCACCGTGCTCGGCGAGCTGCGCGATCGGATAGCCGCGATACAGCAGGACGCCTTCGTCGCCGTCGATATAGGTGATCTTCGACTCGCAGCTCGCGGTCGAGGTGAACCCCGGATCGTAGGTGAAAATGCCGGCCTGGCCGTACAGCTTGGAGATGTCGACGACATCCGGGCCGATGGTTCCCTCGTAGACCGGGAAATCGTAGTTCTTGTTTCCGACGGTCAACGTCGAGGATTTGTTGTTGGTGGTCTTGGCGTCCATGCTGCGGCCCTCACTGTGCGCTGTGGCGTAACCCATCCCTAGGGACGCTGCAAGATGCGCCAGCACCTCCGCTGCCCGCGAAATAGGCATGCAGGATCAAGGGGTTTTGCATCCCTCGGGGGTTAAAGTGGGGTGTCAGCCCGCCTGCTGGCGCAACCGCGCCAGAGACTCGTCTTTCCCGAGGACAGCGAGCACATCGAAGATCGGCGGCGAGGTGGTGCGGCCGGTCAGGGCCGCCCGCAGCGGCTGGGCGATGGCGCCGAGCTTGAGGCCCCGCTGCTCGGCGAAGCTGCGCACCGCGGCTTCCGTCGTGCCGGCCGTCCAGTCGGCATTGGCCTCGAACGCGGGCAGGATCTGCGCGATCACGGTCCGGGCCTCGGCGGTCAGCAACGCCTTGGCCTTGTCGTCGAGGTCGAGCGGCAGCGACGCCCAGATGAAGCGGGTGCCCTCGAACAGATCGAGCAGGGTCTTGGCGCGCTCCTTCAGCCCGGGCATCGCCGCGATCAACTGGCCGCGCAGCGCCGGGCTCCATTTCGCCGCCAGCGCGTTTCCGCCCGCGATATGGGGCAGCAGCCGGTGCAACTCGTCCACCAGCTCGGCGTCCGGCGTGTTGCGCATATAGAGGCCGTTGAGGTTTTCGAGCTTGGCGAAATCGAACCGGGCCGGCGAGCGGCCGACCTGCGGCAGGTCGAAGGCCTCGATCATCTGCTGCGTGGAGAACACTTCCTGGTCGCCGTGCGACCAGCCGAGCCGGACCAGATAGTTGCGCAGCGCGGCGGGCAGGTAGCCCATGTTGCGGTAGGCATCGACGCCAAGCGCCCCGTGGCGCTTCGACAGCTTCGAGCCGTCGGGTCCGTGGATCAGCGGGATGTGGGCCATGGAAGGCACGGCCCAGCCCATGGCCTGGTAGATCTGGGTCTGGCGCGCGGCGTTGTTGAGATGGTCGTCGCCGCGGATGATGTGGGTGACGCCCATGTCGTGGTCGTCGACCACAACGGCGAGCATATAGGTCGGCGTCCCGTCCGAGCGCAGCAGCACGAAGTCGTCGAGGTTCTCGTTCTGCCAGGCGACCCGGCCCTGAACCTGATCATGAACCACGGTCTCGCCGGTCTGCGGCGCCTTGAGCCGGATAACCGGGTTCACGCCCGCCGGGGCATCGCCGGGATCGCGGTCGCGCCAGCGGCCGTCATAGAGCTTGGCGCGGCCTTCGGCGCGGGCGGCTTCCCGCATCGCCGTGAGTTCCTCCGGCGAGGCGTAGCAGCGGTAGGCGTGGCCGCCGGCCAGCAGCGCCTCGGCGACCTCGCGATGCCGCGCGGCGCGGGCGAACTGATAGACGACGTCACCGTCCCAGGTGATGCCGAGCCAGCGCAGGCCCTCGATGATCGCGTCCATCGCCTGCTGGGTCGAGCGCTCGCGGTCGGTGTCCTCGATCCGCAGCAGCATCTTGCCGCCGCGGCCCCGGCTATAGAGCCAGTTGAACAGCGCGGTCCGCGCCCCGCCGATGTGGAGGAAGCCGGTCGGCGAAGGCGCAAAACGGGTGACAACAGGGGTATCGACAGGGGCTTGCATCGGCGGGCATGTACCACACTTGCCATGTGCGGTGTCACGTCAAAATACGGATACAAACACCGTGGCGGAGCGCCGCAAGGGGGACTGTCGTTGATCCGGTGTTCGGCGTCCCGCTTGGCCTCGCCGCCGGATTTTGGCAGATAGACCGCGACGGCGAGAAGCGAGGTTTGAAGCAGGAATGACCGAAGAGACCCCCGAGGCGCGCGACTTCATCCGCGACATCGTGCAGAGCGACCTCGCTGCCGGCACTCATAAGTCCGTCGTGACCCGGTTTCCGCCGGAGCCGAACGGCTACCTCCATATCGGCCACGCCAAGTCGATCTGCCTGAATTTCGGCATCGCCCAGGAGTTCGACGGCCGCTGCCATCTGCGCTTCGACGACACCAATCCGGCCAAGGAAGAGCAGGAATATATCGACGCCATCAAGGAGGATGTGCACTGGCTCGGCTTTGACTGGGGCACGAACCTGCACCACGCTTCCGACTATTTCGAGCAGCTCTATCTGTGGGCCGAGAAGCTTATTCTGGACGGCAAGGCCTATGTCGACGACCAGAGCGCCGACGAAATCCGCGCCACCCGCGGCACCCTGACCGAAGCCGGCACCAACAGCCCGTTCCGCACCCGCTCGATCGACGAGAATCTCGACCTGTTCCGCCGCATGCGCGCCGGCGAGTTTCCCGACGGGACGCGCGTGCTGCGCGCCAAGATCGACATGGCGTCCGGCAACATCAATCTGCGCGATCCGGTGATGTACCGCATTCTGCACGTGCCGCATCCGCGCACCGGCACGGCGTGGAAGATCTATCCGAGCTACGACTTCGCCCACGGCCAGTCGGATGCGATCGAGACCATCACCCATTCGGTCTGCACGCTGGAATTCGCCGACCACCGGCCGCTCTACGACTGGTTCATCGAGCATCTGCCGGTGCCGTCGCGCCCGCGCCAGTACGAGTTCGCGCGGTTGAACCTCACCTACACGGTGTTGTCGAAGCGCGTGCTCACCGCGCTGGTGAAGGGCGGGCACGTCGACGGCTGGGACGATCCGCGCATGCCGACACTCGCCGGCTTCCGCCGGCGTGGCGTGCCGCCGGAGGCGATCCGCGATTTCATCAAGCGTGTCGGCGTCGCCAAGTCGAACAGCGTGGTCGAAGCCGGGATGCTCGATTTCTCGATCCGCGAAGCGCTCAACCGCGCGGCGCCGCGCCGGATGGCGGTGCTGCGGCCGCTCAAGGTGGTCATCGAGAACTATCCGGAAGGCAAGACCGAGACGCTGGAGGCGGTGAATCACCCCGACGACGCCTCGCTCGGCACGCGACCGGTCACGTTCGGCCGCGAACTCTATGTCGAGCAGGACGACTTCATGGAGAATCCGCCCAAGAAGTTCTTCCGCCTGTCCCCTGGCCAGGAGGTGCGGCTGCGCTACGCCTATTTCATCAAGTGTCGCGAAGTGATCAAGAACGCGGTCGGTGAGGTGGTCGAGCTGCGCTGTACCTATGATCCGGAGACGAAGGGCGGCAACGCGCCGGACGGCCGCAAGGTGAAGGCGACGTTGCAC
>JAEWJH010000042.1 GCA_023386635.1 Pseudomonadota bacterium | reverse complement strand
CTCCCTGCCCCGACACTTGTGACGCCTCGCGAAGCGCGTCCCTCGTCGGGCGGGGATGGGCAATGATATAGCCGAGCTTGCCCTGCCTGTCAAGAACAAAATGAGAACATTATCCCGAGGCGGGCCGACAAGCTCTCCTCCCCCTTGTGGGGAGGAGGGGGAGGTGGGGGTGTGGGCGCCTGACCCGGATAGGCTATCGCTCACACCCCCACCCTTAATCCCTCCCCATCGCCAGTCGGGTGTTCCCGACTTGCGCAAGAGGATGCCCCTCTCAGGCAGGCCTGAGAGGGGTGGGGAGGGAAACAGCACCTGCGCCTCGCAGCGAAGGATGAGGGTTGCGGGGCGGAACGGACACCATCCTCATCGGCACCGGCCTGCCTTCACCCCGGCCCTCGCCCGCCCGGGAGAGGGAGAGGCGCGGCCCCGTGGCATGGCGGCACGGGCGCCTTTTCCGGCATCGGTTTCGGGGGGAAGGTCGGCAATATTGCAGGTATGCAAGGAGAAGCTTGCAAATCCGAATAGTTCTTCCTGGCAGACCGCTCGGCGCCGGCTCCGCTGTGCCGGGAGGGGCGCCTCGAGGCTCATGTAAGGGCCGGAATCCAGAGGGAATCCAGACTTTTCCCAACCGTCGGCGATGCCCGAGCGGCCCGTCACCGTGAGGCCGGATCTCTAACCGCCAGGCAACCCTGGTGCAACCGATGTTGGCTTGTCCCCGGAAATGATCAACCAAAGGTAGAGATTTAAGCATCTCAACTATATAGCATTGCCTTGCTCGCGATGTGCGTTATGTTACGTAATATTAAATCAATATGTCCGGACCGTTGGGGTCCGGCGGGTATGCGTAGCGGCAAGCACGAGGGGACGTCATTATGAACAAGCCCGTTTTCGAGACTGTCATCGGCGAGAAGATCGACGTCGGCAACATGTTGGAGGATACGCTCGCCGGCGGTGCGGCAGCGCACACCAGAGACATGGCTCCCCCCCCGAACGACGATGCGCCCCGCATGCAGGCCCTCGACCTAATGCACGGCGACAAGGACGGGCGGCGCTCGATCGAGGCGGATGCGGCGGCGCAGGCGGAGGTACCTGAGGCTTCTGTGGTTCAGAAGTCTCTGCCGGTCGTTGAGCGCGACGCAGCTCTTATTGAACGCGTAGCCAGCGAGAATCTCCTGGATGCTGCTCAGAGCGAGATCTCAGCCCCAATCGAACCCACCGGCAAGTCGATAGCTCAGGCAGGCGAGATGCCGTCTATCCATTTTTCCTCTCCGAGGATTGAGAATGTAGCGGCCGCCAGTCAGCAATCGTCGCTTGCGCCCAATGCGCCCGCCGAGAATAGCGAGTCCGTAGCAGCTTTGGCGACCATTTCACTCCAAGGCGATGACAATGCAAACGAATTCGATCTTCGCACTGGTTGGGAAGGATTCTCCGTAAGATATGATGCTCTCGGCGGCAATGACAAAGTTTGGGTCGGACCGGGAGGTCCGGGTGGGAATGTCACTATC
The DNA here is from genome assembly GCA_023386635.1 of Pseudomonadota bacterium. Taxonomy (GTDB): domain Bacteria; phylum Pseudomonadota; class Alphaproteobacteria; order Rhizobiales; family Xanthobacteraceae; genus Pseudolabrys. Next base: position 2,892 of record JAEWJH010000042.1, on the reverse strand, counting down.
AATGGTGGCGCGGGCAACGATTACATCTACGCTCGCTTTGTGACGGGCGACCAATATACTGGTGGCGCAGACTTCGATACAATCGATTTTGCTGGGTCGATGCCTAACTCCCCAACTTTTGTGATGCAGTTCGATGGATTAAGAGTATGGAACTCAACGGCATCGCAATTGTCGCTATCCCCCGATATAGAAAAGATTGTTGGTGTTGATACTAGCCAAACTGAAGGACATTGGGGTGATTCCTTCTGGCTTGAGGGCATTGCCGCGCAGATAAATAAATCCTGGTACTGGGCCGGAATGGGTGGTCTTGACGATCTCAAGGCTGGCCTTGGCAACGATACACTCGATGGAGGCAAGGATAGCGACGGGCTCCAGGGCGGTGAAGGAAACGACTTCCTCTATGGGAGTCAGGGGATTGAGGACAGCGCTCGTGACGTTCTGTGGGGCGGCAACGGCAATGACTGGCTTGAAGGAGGGTTCAGCGACATCCTGCTCGGCGGCGACGGCAACGATACGCTCGTCGGCGGTTGGGCATTTTACGACGACTATACATATACGTCTCGACACGATTCCTTTACTCAGTTCAGTTTCACCTTTACGGCGCCGGTCATCAACAGAACCGTGGATCTCAGAGCCGGCACGGTGACCGACGGGGCCTATACGGATACCCTGATCAATGTCTGGCAGGTCGCCACCGGCAATGGCAACGACACTCTCTACGCCTCCGATACCGGCTCCTGGCTCCGTAGCGGCGGCGGCAACGACCATCTCCATGGCGGCGCGGGCAACGATACGCTGCTCGGCGGCACGGGTTATGACAACTTCTACGGCTCCAGCGGCAGCGATCTCATCAACGGCGAAGGCGATGGAGGCGGGATCGACTACATTTCGCTGGGAGGCTCCATCAGACTCTATCTGACAACGGGCGCTGGGGTGAAGTCGCTCGGTGGTCAGGATACGATAAGCAATATCGACCATGCCCGAGGCACCAACTTCGACGATGATATTACGGGAAACGCGAATGCTAACAACTTCCTTGGGGCGGACGGCAAGGATACGATCTACGGCGGAGCGGGCAACGATACTCTCAATGGCAATCAGGCAGACGACAAACTTTATGGCGAGGGAGACGCCGACAAACTCTTTGGCGAAGGCGGCAATGACACCCTCGATGGCGGCGCCGGAAGCGACGAGCTCACCGGCGGGAACGATCAGGATTCGCTGATCGGAGGAAGTGGAAACGACACGCTCTACGGGAATTCAGGCCAGGATACTCTCGATGGAGGGACTGGCGCCGACATCATGGAAGGCGGCACCGGCAACGATGAATATTGGGTCGATGATCTCGGAGATGTCGTCAAGGAGAACTTCGGCGAGGGTGATGCCGATATCATCCATACGACAATCGATTACGATCTGGGCCTCAAGGCTGTTTGGGTGGAGAATCTGACCGCGGAAGGGACCGCCAACATCAAGCTGACCGGCAATGCCGGCCATAACATCATCATCGGCAACAACGGCGCCAACGAGATCAAGGGCGGCGCCGGTAACGACACGATGCGGGGCGGGCTCGGCAACGACACCTATTACATCGATGACTTGGGCGACGTTCCGCAGGAGTACAACGGCAGAGCCGAGGGCGAAGATTGGGCCTTCATTTCCGTCAAGAACTTCGACGCCCGCAAACTCGCCAATATCGAGCATTGGGGCACTATCAATGGCGGAACGATCGACCAGGCACCGGTCTTCTCGGCCCAGAGCGACACGGAAGCCGAGATCGATGAGCTCACCGACGGGGGCGCCGGGTCCATCGCGCAGGTGATCGCGACCGATGACGGCAACGGCGGCACGATCGGCTACGAGCTCCTCACGCATGCCGACAAATTTTCTATCAATGCCAACGGCGAAATCAGCCTGAAGGGGCCGATCGATTACGAGACCACCGCGTTCGAGTACCAGGACGGCAAGGCCTTCCTGCGCGTGATCGTGCAGGCCACCGAGAGCGAGACCTCGATCACGTCGGACCCCTACGAGCTCAAGGTCTGGGTCGAGGACAGCAACGATGCGCCGATCTCCCTCACCTATGAAGGCACGCTCGAGATCGACGAGACCGCGCCGTTCGGCCAGCCGATCGGCGACGTTCCGGCCGTGGACGATCCTGACGGCCCTGAGCAGTTCCGCGATTTCCGCTACGAGCTCCTCGATCTGCAGGGCAATGTTCTCGACGACTCAGGCATGTTCATGATCGATCCCGAGACGGGCCTGATCATGAAGGGGCACGGGATCATTCCGGACGCCACCGAGCCCACGCCCTATCATTTCTTCGTGCGCGTCACGGATATGGGAGGACAAGGCTACCCCTGCCTGACGTTCATCAGCATCACCGTCAATCCCGTCGCCAATGAGCGGCCCACCGCGCCGTATCTGTGGACGGATCCGCCGGGAATCTCGGAGAATATCACCGGCTTCATTGGAAGTGTCAGGTCTCTCGACGACAACAATGGCGGCCCGATCCTCTACCGGATCGTCAACGACGACGAGCAGAGATTCGAAATCGACAACTACGGCAATATCACGCTCGTCAAGGCGCTCGATTACGAAGCGCTCCTCGATGAAGACGAGTTCGGCAACCGCTATGTGATGGTCGAGGTGCAGGCCTATGAGCGCGATGGGGGGCTCGAATCGGACATCACCCAGATCAAGATCATCGTCACGAACCTGGATGAAGCGCCGAACGCTCCGGAGTACAGCGGCACGCCGACGACTGCGGAGAACGTCAGCACGGCGGAGGCGCTCGTCACGGTCGGCGGCTCGGTGGACCCGGACGGCAGGCCGATCACCTATGTTCTGGCCCCGGAGGCGGATGCCAATCCTGGTGGACGCTTCGTTGTG
>JAEWJH010000039.1 GCA_023386635.1 Pseudomonadota bacterium | reverse complement strand
GCTGAAAGACATCTACTACGCCGAGAAGAAGATCCTCACCACCCTGCCGAAAATGGCCAAGGCCGCCCAGTCGGATGATCTGAAGGCGGCGTTCGAAAAGCATCACGGGGAAACCGAGGAACAGGTGGCCCGGCTGGAAGACGTGTTCAAAACCATCGACGCCAAGCCCCAGGGCAAGAAGTGCGACGCCATCGAAGGCATCATCGAAGAGGGCAAGGAGATCATGGAGGAATACCAGGATTCGCCCGCCCTCGACGCTGGCCTCCTCGCCGCCGCGCAGGCCGTCGAGCACTATGAAATCAGCCGTTACGGAACGCTGGTGGCGTGGGCCGAGCAGCTTGGCAACCAGGATGCCGCGAAACTGCTCAAGGCCACGCTCGGCGAGGAAGAGAAAACCGATCAGGCGCTGACGAAGCTGGCTGAGTCGGCCGTCAACGCAGCCGCCGAGGCGGCTTAAAGGCCGTCGGCCTTCCCAGCATGATGCCCATGAGGTCCGCCGGTTGTTGCGCCGGCGGACCGTCCCGAGCCATTATTTTGCATGACGGACGCCGACACCCAGTCGGCCACCGTTCATGCCGTCTTCTGGTCTTTGTCCGTCCGCGGCTCCTGGGGCGGATTTGAGTTTGGATCCTGAGATGACTGTCCCGGCTTTTTCCAAGGTTCATGGGTGCCTTGCTGGCCGGACTTTTCATTTTCAACGTGCTGTTTCGAGGGCATGATGATCGTCCTTCTGATGCGGACGCGCTGTTGATCGATCAACGACTGAGCGCGCATTCCCGACGTCAACGCTTTCACCTGAACGAGCGTTGCCTTGGACCAACGGCATTGAAAATCAGTCGATAGCCAATCTCGATTGTCACGCGATCATGCAGGCGCTGCCCGGCGTCGCATTGACAACTGGCGCGCCCTCTTCCTAGAGTTCCATCATTGCGCTCGTTTGATTCAATCGGCGAAGCGCAGCCGGTCGGTCGACCAATCCAGACAATCAATCCGGGAGGGATGCGATGTTCAATCGTCGCGGATTTCTTGGTGCGTCGGCCGGTGCGATCTCCGTCGCGGCCGCTGCACCTGCGTTGGCCGCGCCAACGCTCATCACCGCCAGCACGGAACTGATGCCGAAAGGCAAAGGGCCGCGCGTCGTGATCGCGGGCGGCGGCTGGGGCGGCCTGTCCGCCGCACGGCATCTGCGCGACAAGGCGCCGAATGCCGAGGTCGTTGTGCTCGAGCGCAATCCGTTCTTCTGGTCGTGCCCGATCAGCAACAAATGGCTGATCGACATCGTCGACAATGCCTATCTGATGCACGACATGCTCGGGCCGGCGCAGAAATACGGCTATTCGCTGGTGCAGACCGAGGTCATGCAGATCGAGCGCGACAAGAAGATCGTGCGCACGTCGAAAGGCGCGATCTCTTACGACTACCTCATCCTCTCCGATGGCATCCGCAACGCCTACGATGTCTGGTTCGGCAACGACCAGAAGGCCGCGGACTATACGCGCACGCAGTTCCCCTCGGCTTATATCCCGAGCGCGGAAGCGATGGCGCTCAAGCAGAAGGTCCGCAACTTCAAGGGCGGCACCATGGTGATGACCTTGCCGCCACCGCCGCACCGTTGTCCGCCCTCGCCTTACGAGCGCGCCTGCATCATGGCGTGGTACTTCAAGACCAACAAAATTCCGGCGAAGATCGTGATCCTCGATCCGAAGCCGCGGATCATGCCGATCGGCGGCGGCTTCAAGGCGGCGTTCGAGGAGCTTTATCCGGACATCATCCAGTATGTCCCGAATGCCGGCGTCAACGAGGTCGATCCGTTCAACAAGGTCATCAAGACCAAGGCCGGCGAGTTCAAGTTCGACGATGCTGTCCTGATGCCGCCGCATCAGGCCGGCAATCTCGTCTGGCAGGCCGACCTGATCGGCAAGACGCCGGATGGCAAGCCCACGACCTGGGCCGACATGCACAACAAGATGTTCCACGCGAACGGCGACGACAGCGTCTACATCGTCGGCGACTCGATGGGGCCGGTGTCGAAGCTGTTCGGTCACTATCCCAAGAGCGCGCATGTGGCGAACTTCGTCGGCAAGATCGTCGCGACCTATATCGGCCAGCGCATCGCCGGTCAGGAGGTCAAAGCCCTGCTGCCCGACAACCTCTGCTACATGCTGGTCAACGGCGATCCGCGTGAAGCGATCTCGGTGCAGTTCGACTACGAATTCCTGCCGGATGGCCAGATCAAGCAGACGCAGCTCGACGTCGATATCCGCTCTCCCGATCTGCTGGAGGAAGACTTCCAGTGGGCGAAGCGGATGTACGACGACTTCCTGACGGTCTGACCCGAAACGGAGATGCGGGCGCCAGCTTATGCGCGCCCGCATCAGCCGAAGCGAATGTGTCGCCGATTGCTTCGGCCGTCTTTTCCGGACTAATCTCGCGACATATTCTCTCCGCTCCGCGCAGCGCGCGGATTGCCGGTGAACCTGCCGCGGCGCGGCGCGACATCGAAAGTCGATTTCACTGCAAGGACTATGGAGAACCGGCCATGAACGCCCCGATCATCAAGCTGACCAGCCTCGCCCATGGCGGCGGCTGCGGCTGCAAGCTCGCGCCCGCCGTGCTGCAGGAACTGCTGGCCGATCAGCCGATCGCGTCCCCGTTCAAGCAATTGCTGGTCGGCACCGAGACCGGCGATGACGCCGCCGTCTGGCAGGTCGACGAAAACACCTGCATCGTCGCCACTACTGACTTCTTCATGCCGGTGGTTGACGATCCTTACGACTTCGGGCGCATCGCCGCGACCAATGCGATCTCCGACGTCTACGCCATGGGCGCCAAGCCGGTCATGGCGCTGGCGATCCTCGGCATGCCGCTCGACAAGATCTCCACCGACGTGGTGCGCGAGATTCTCAAGGGCGGCGCATCGGTGTGCGCCGCCGCCGGCATTCCGGTCGCCGGCGGGCATTCGATCGACGCGCCCGAGCCGATCTATGGCCTCGTCGCCATCGGCATCTGCCGGCCCGAACAGGTGCGCCGCAACGCGGATGCGAAACCGGGCGACGCGCTGATCCTCACCAAGGCGCTCGGCGTCGGCATCTACTCCGCTGCTATCAAGAAGGGCGAACTGGACGGCGCCGGCTACGCCGAGATGGTGGCGTCGACCACGCTGCTCAACCGCATCGGCGGCGAGCTGTCGGCCAATCCCGCCGTGCATGCGATCACCGACGTCACCGGCTTCGGCCTCCTTGGCCACGGCCTCGAACTGGCGCGCGGATCGAACCTCACCGCGGTGATCAAGGCTGCCGACGTGCCGCTGTTCGCCCACGCCAATAAACTGGCGCAGGCTGGCTTCATCACCGGCGCGTCGAAGCGCAACTGGGCGAGCTACGGCAACGCGGTGTCGCTGCCGGCCGGCATGCCGGACTGGCAGCGCGATCTGCTGGCCGACCCGCAGACCTCCGGCGGCTTGCTGGTGTCCTGCGCGGCGAAGGATGCGCAAGCGGTGCTGAAGTCGATCATTGAAGCGGGTTATCCGGCGGCAAAGATCGTCGGCTACACGGAATCCGGCCCGCCGGGTGTGCGGGTGGCAAGCTAGAAGAACGCGGCCATCTGTCCGTCGGGACCACAGCCGGGAAACGCCTCGCGTTCCATCCAGGCTTCATAAGCCTCGGCAAGCGCCGTGCCGGGTATCAAGGCGTCGCGCCATGATGCGGCCGCCGGGCGCACCAGCAGCATCCATCCGCCGCCGTAGCAATCCTCGTTGATGATCACCGGACGCTGGATCAGCGCTTCGTTGATGGCGACCACCGTGCCATCGAACGCGATACGCACCGAGCCGACCCATTTCGCACTTTCCATGGTGGCGACCGAACGGCCCTTCTCGCATTCGTGGCCGACCCGTTTCGGCGTGAACACCAGAACCTCCCGCGCCAGCGCAAGTCCGACGCGGGTGATACCGAAACGAACCAGCCCCTCGTCCGCCGGCTGATACCAGGTGTGGGTCGCCACATCGTAGAACAGACCGTCAGGGAAATCACAGCCGCGAACAATCGTCATCGCCGTTATCTTCTCAATAAGTCAGCACGCGGTATTCGCCGTCCATGATGTTCTGGATCATCGTGGCGGCACCCATCAGCCCGTCACATTCGGGGATCAGATCGCTTTCGTTCACCTCGAACAGATCGAGATTGGCCGGACACGCCCAGAACTTGGCGCCGTGATCGTGCGCCTCCTTGATCCAGTCATAGACCGTGCGCGGGTGGCCCGCTTTCACATGGAGTTTTTCCGCGACGCCCTTGATCATCAGCTTGCCCGATGTCGCGGCGCAGACCACATCGACCTCGTAGTCCATCGCCGCCGCGACCGCCGCGTGATAGAACGGCGCGCCCATTTCCTCGCCGTTGCGCGGATCGGTATTCACCAGAACGATCAGCAGGCGCTTGGTCACGACGCTTGTTCCCGCATCAAAGGCGAAGCAGCGCAGCCGAAGGAACGATCTTCCGCGTCGCCGGTTCCGCCCATGCGCATCCGCTCGGCAAGCTGCATCGTCGCATCGTCCAGAGTATCCGAACCTACAGCATAGCCGAAAACCTGCGCCAGTTCGCCGGTCAGGACGCCGGTCAGCGTGTGATGATCTGCTGCCGGACCGAGATGTTCGCGCAGGTCCGTCAGATGCGGGCCGAGCGGCGCCGGCAGCGCCAGCACGTCGGCCATCACCGCAAAATCCATGTCGACCATGATCGCGCCCTGATAGGCGAACGTGGCGCCGTCGTAATAGCCGGCGGCGCCGACGACCTTGCGGCCGTCGATCACGACGTCGTTGGGCGCACGAGAGCGCGCCACCAGCCGGCCGCTCTTATCAAGACGCGTCAGCGACCGCGCCAGCGCATGACAGATCGTGGATGCAGCGCGATCCTGATCGCCAGCCACGCGCCGGCCGATGACCAGATCGAACGCCAGCACACCCGACGTCATATAGACCGCACCGCCGCCGGTGATGCGGCGCGCCACATCGACGGCGTATCGGCGGCAGGCCTGTGCGTCGCACGCTTGATCTATCTGCTGATGCCGGCCGATCAGGACCGCCGGCCGGTAGCGATGAAACCGCAGCGTATCGGCGATCTCTCCCGCGACGTGTCGCTCCGTCAGCGCCGCCGTCACGGCGATATTCCAGCGGGCGGATTGCAGGCCGGTGTCGATCACCCGCAGCACGCGGGTCATTGCGGCTGCGCCTCCTCGACCTTCATCCGCCGGCCCCATTTGTCGAAGAAGTGGCCTTCGTTGATCACCGTGCGGTCTTCGATCACGCGCTTTTCCAGCGCCCGCAGTTCCGTCCGCGCGACGATGTCCTCGACCGGGCCGCCGTCCGCACCGCTCACCGGCATGATCAGCACGCCGTCCCACGCGACGCCGGCGCTGCGCAGCAGTTCGGTGAGGTTGAGCCAGGTCAGCTCGTCGCCGATCACATGCATGAAGGTGGAGCGCAGCGGCAGCACCTCGAAATTGCCGATCGACACCAGCACGACGAGCGCGGTGAAGCCTTCTGTCCGTTGATATTCGTCGACGATCCAGTCGTCGAACAAAAACGCGCCTTGGGCCGGCTGCTCCGGCGGCGCCGATTTCCGCTCCGCTTCCGGTTTGAATCGCGGCTTGGATTTGGATTTAGATTTCGACAAGCGGCAATTCCACGACTTCACGTTCCATCACGCTGAGGAACGGGCCCTGGCGGGATTGGGCAAACCAGTCTTCGAAAGCGGCGAGCGCGCGCGTGAGCGCGGCCTGATCGCGCTGTCCTTCCTCGGCGCGGTCGAGCGCCCAAGCGGCCAGCACCACCGGCCGGAATTGCTCCAGCGTCTGCCGCTGTGATTCCGTCGCACCGGTCCATTCCAGCTCGCGCATGAACGCGACGCTGCCGGCCTGAAGCGCCTCCGCTTCTTCCTCATGGCCGGCGACGGCGCTCGCCACCGTGCGCATCAGGTTCAGCCGGCGAAAAGCGAACGCGCGTTCCTGCTCCAGCGCGCGCACCCGCTGCGCGATCTCGCGGCGATAGACCTCCTCGGCCGTGCTGGCGGCATGGGCTGCCTGTTCCAGCTCGCCGAGATATGTGGTGAGGCTCATCGCGCGCTCCTGCGGTGACGTTGCGGGGAATGTGGCGGAAGAGAATGGGAGTCGAACCCACCAAGGACCGGCTCGCGGCCCTTCCCGGATTTGAAGTCCGGACGCCCCACCGGGGACGATGCTCTTCCAGAAGCCGTATCGGACGCAATCTGCGCCCCTTCTGAATCCGCCGAACGGCGGAACAGGTCAAGTCGATGTTTGTTGATCCGGCGCAGATCGCCGCGCCGCATGGTCACACCATGCCGGTCGAAGAATTCGAGAATCTGGATCGCGACCTTGCGGCCATTATTCATCTGATCGCGAAACAGCGCCGCATTGAACTGCCCGTCGGGCGCTTCGGCCGCGAGTTTCGTGGCGATCTCCACCATCTCGGCGACGGTGTTGCGCAGGAAGAAATGGTCGTGCGCCACCTCATCGACGCGGCCCATCCGGCCGAGCAGCTTGAGCAGACGCCTGATCTCGCCCTCCGGCTCGCGGATGAGGTCGGCGATGTCGCGCACGCGCGGCGGCCGGAAACGCTCGATGTCCTGGATCAACGGCGCGATCTTGGACCACAGGCGCTCGTCCTGCGGCGTCAGCCGCACCTCGTGGCTCGGCAGGCGGATCCACGCGCCGTCCAGCGACACATCCTTGGTGCGCGCGAGGCCCTGCAGCAGCGCGACGAAAGCCGGCGCCGGCAAGCGCGGCTCGAGTTGCAGGCGTAGCCGCTCCAGCCCGATGCCCGGCAGATTGGGGTTCTCGGCATGAAACTGCGTCAGCGTCGCCAGCATGCCGCGCTTGAGCCGCAGCCAGTTCGCCGCCGACACGGCCAGGTCACCCTTCGGCATCGCCAGCCGGAACAGGCCGGTGTCTGTGACAAGCGCCTCGCACTCCGCCGCCGACAGCGCGCGGTCGCGGCAGAACGCGGTGAAATCCACATAGCCCGGCGGCCGGTCGAGCAGCGCCGCGAGCGCCTTGACCGGATCGGCGATGGCGTACGCCTCCAGCTGCGCCAGCCGCTCCGGCGTGCGGCGCTTGCGTGCCGGCGCGCGCAGGTCGAGCAGCATGCCGCCGCCGATGGTGCGCTGCGCGCTGGTGTCGCGCAGCACGAAACGGTCGCCGGCCGCGGCCGCGATCGGCTGCTCCAGCACGAGTTGCACGAACGCCTCCGTGCCGGGAGCGACGGGACCGTCGCCGAGCAGCACCACACGCGCGCCGACCTCCTCCGCCGCATGATGCAGCCGCACCCGCATCCATTGCGTCACGGGCCGCGGCTCGGAGGCGAGTACGCGCAGCGTCGCATCGATGCGATCGGCCGGCGCATGCAAGTCCGGATCGAGCACGATCTGGCCGCGCGCGATCGCATCCTTGCTGATGCCGTCACCGGCGAGATTGAGCGCGCAACGGTCGCCGGCACGGCCAGTCTGCGACGGCCGATTTTGCGCGTGGATCGAGCGCACCCGTGCCGTCAGTCCCGACGGACTGATGCGCAACTGGTCTTCGACCTGCACCTGACCCGACAGCACCGTCCCGGTCACGACCGTGCCCGAGCCCTGCAGCGTGAACGAGCGGTCCACCGCCAGCCGGAAGCGGCCCCTGTCCGAGCGGCTGCCGAGCTGCTGCGCTTGCGCAAACAACCGCTGGCGCAGTTCGTCGATGCCCTGCCCGGTCTGGCTCGACACCGCGATCATGTCGGCATCGCGCAGCGCCGTGGCCGCCAGCACATTGGCGATCTCGGTTCTCACTTCGGCGAGCCGGTCGGCATCGACCAGATCGGCCTTGGTGATCGCGACGAGGCCGTGGCTAATGCCGAGCAGATCGACGATCGCGAGATGTTCGGTGGTCTGCGGCATCACGCCGTCATCGGCGGCGATCACCAGCAGCACGAAATCGATGCCGCTCGCGCCCGCCAGCATGTTGTGCACGAACCGTTCGTGGCCCGGCACGTCGACGAAGCCGAGCACGCCGCCATCGGGCGACGGCAGATAGGCAAAGCCGAGGTCGATGGAGATGCCGCGCGCCTTTTCGTCCTTGAGACGATCGGTGTCGACACCGGTGAGAACGCGCACCAGCGAGGTTTTGCCGTGGTCGATATGCCCCGCGGTGCCGACGATCATGACACCGGCTCCGCCAGCGGGCCGCTCGCCAGTTGCTGCGCGCGTTCGATCTCGGCCGCCGTCAGCCCGGCTTTCACCGGCTCGACGAAGGGTTGCGCCAGAGCGCTGCCGCCGTCACGCGCGCGCAGCAGCCACATCAGCGCCGCCACCGCATCGCGCGGCACGCCGGCGCCGAGATGATAGGCGGCGCCCAGCATCGCCTGCGCATCGGCGTCGCCGCGCGCGGCCGCCTTGTCCCACCATCGCGCCGCGAGCGCGGCGTCGCGCTCCACGCCGAGCGCGTTGTGATAGATCATGCCGAGCCGCGTCATCGCCGGCGCGATGCCCTGCTCGGCGGCGGCTTCCGCCCAGCGTTTTGCCTCGACCACGTCGCCGGCGATCATCTCGCCTTCGAGCAGCATCCACGACAGCATGTCCTGCGCCGTCGCGTCACCTGCTTCGGCCGCGGCACGATAGAGTTCGGCGGCGCGCACCGGATCGGGCTCCACACCCTCGCCCTTGAAATAGACGGCGGCGAGATTGCGCTGGCCGATCGGATCGCCGGCGGCGGCGGCGAGCGTCAGCCACTTCAAGGCGAGCGCCGGATCGCGCTCGACGCCGATGCCTTCGGAGAAGCACGCGCCGACATTGTTCTGCGCCCGCGCGACGCCCTGATGCGCCAGCGGGCCCCAGATCGACAGCGCGGTCTCGTAGTCGTTGTTCTGCGCCGCCTCATAGGCGACCGCCATCATCTCGCTGGCCGACGTTTCCGGCGCGCGTTTGAGCGAGGCGATGCGGCCGAGCCAGCCCATCAGCGCGGCTCCTCGAGCGTGAGCGTGGCGAGATTGGCGGCGAACCGTGCGTCGTCTTCGAGACAGCGCAGATCGAGTACCAGCGCCTGATCCTCGATGCGGCCGATCACCGGCATCGGCAGCGCCCGCAACGCCGCCGCCAGAGCCGTCAATGCGCCACCGCCGCCCTGCTGCGCGCGAATGGCGAGACCGGCGCTCGGGATCGTCTGCTGCGGCAGCGCGCCGGAGCCGATCTGGCTCTCGCAGTCGGCCACGGAAACGGCGTAGCCGTTGCCGAGCGCCCGGCTGACGGCCGACAACACACGCACCGCCAGCGCGGCGATATCGTCCTTGCCGCGCGCGATCAGTCGCACGGTCGGCAGGCGCTGCGCCAGCCGATCGGGATCGCGGTAAAGCCGCAGGGTCGCTTCCAGCGCCGCCAGCCGGATCTTGTCCATGCGCAACGCGCGCTTCATCGGATTTTTGTTGAGCGCGGCGATCAGATCGCGGCGGCCGACGACGAAACCGGCCTGCGGCCCGCCGAGCAGCTTGTCGCCGGAGAACGTGACGAGGTCCGCGCCTTCCGCCACCGCTTCCGCCACCGTCGGCTCATGCGCGAGACCAAAGCGTGCCAGATCGATCAGCGTGCCGGAGCCGAGATCGTTGACCAGCGGCACGTTCGCCGCGCGCGCGATCTCCGCCAGGGCCTTCGCCCCGACTTCCTTGGTGAAGCCCTCGATGCGGTAGTTCGAGGTGTGCACCTTGAGGATCAACCCGGTCTGCGGCCCGAGCGCGCCGCGATAATCCTTCTCGTGGGTGCGATTGGTGGTGCCGACCTCGACGAGATTGGCGCCCGCGCGCGCCATGATCTCGGGCATGCGGAACGCGCCGCCGATCTCGATCAGTTCGCCGCGCGAGACGATGGCATCGCGTCCGCCCGCGAGCGTGTTGAGCACCAGCAGCACCGCGGCCGCATTGTTGTTGACCACCGTGGCGTCTTCCGCACCGGTGAGTTCGCACAGCAGGTCACGGACGAGACTGTCGCGCTCGCCGCGCTTGCCGTCGGCGAGATTGAATTCCAGCGCCAGCGCCTCGCGCATCGCGTCGGTCGCGGCGGCGATGGCGACGTCGGCGAGCAACGCGCGACCAAGATTGGTGTGCAGCACCGTGCCGGTGAGATTGAAAACCGGGCGCGCCTTGAGCGTCGCGTCGGCAGCGAGCCGTTCGGCAGCGGCAATAGCGATCTCGTCGACGGTAAGGGTCAGCGCGCCGCCGGATGCGAGGGTCTGGCGGATGCGGTCGAGATGTCCGCGGATCGCGGTGACGACCGCCGGCCGGCCGAACTGATCGATCGCAGCAAGCGCCGGCGACGCCTTGAGCACCTCGTCAACGGACGGAATTCGCCTGAGGCTGGTGTCGGGATCGCGCACGGCCGTCCCCTCAATAGCCGATGAGGAACGGATTGACGCCGCCGCGACGGAACCCAAGCTCGCGCACCAGCAGATCGAGGCCGAGCGTCGCCACATCGTCCGCGATCGGGTCGAGGAAGCGATCTTTCTGATGGTTGAGGACTTTCACGTAGCCGTGGCACTCCTCGCAGGTCTCCGCCTTGACCGCGCCGCCGCTGCCTTCGATCTCCTGAAAAGCGATCTTGCTGGTCGAACCGCACGCCGTGCACTTCGACCGGATGTAGTTCCACATCGTGCCGCACAGCGAACAGGAGCAGTACCGGGTTCCCGGCGCGATCGGCCAGATGACGATCACCGTCGACGACGGCGCGCCGCCGCAGGCGGGGCATGCGCCATCCCCGACCGATTCCAGATCGTCCGCCGGCAGGCGGGTCGCAAGGCGCGCGAAATGCACCTGCAAGGCGGCCGCGACGAAGACATGCTCGGCCAAAGCCTCGACCGGGATCGCCTCGGCCAGCACGTTCTGCACCATCGCGGCGCGAGCCTCCGGATCGGCGGCCTTGACGCGCAGCAGCGCGGCCTGCGCGACTGCCGGCATCGTCAATTGTTCGGCGGCGGCGATCAGGCGCGAGAGCGTCGCTTCAAACGCAGCGTCAGGCGTAAAACCACCGCGGTCGAGCGGCGGCATCTTGTGTTCCCTGGCGCGCGCGAGGATGGCCGGATCGAGCGGCGTCGGCTCCGGCAGGCCATCCATGATTGCCGCCTGCGCGGCGCACAGATCGGCGAGAAACAGCAGATAGGGTTTGAGATCGTGCCCTTCGGCAAGGGAGCGGAAGCGCTCGGCCCGGTGCTGGAAGGTTTTTTGCGGATCGGGAACCCGCGCGAAGGGAGGCTTCGCAACCGTCCCGATGACTGATGGATCGGGTTCGGTCGTATTGATCGGTGACATCATTCGTCCTCACGAACCGCACGGGCCACGTGTCGGGATGGGACGCCGGCGCATAGCTGCGCCGGCGTCATTGACAGAAATCAGCCTGGCTTCTTGCCGCCGACCAGCTCGCGCAACCACTTGCGATGGTGGCGCCAGGCCCAGCCGCCGGTGACTTTGCCGCGGGTCATGGCACCGATGGTGCCGCGCACCCAGATCGCCGCATAAACATGGACGATCCAGACGCAGATGATCGCGACCGCCGCCAGCGCGTGAACCAGAACGGCCACGCGCTTCTGCGGAATGGTGGAGTACTCGGAGAAGTACTGATCCCAGATCACGAAGCCGCTGACGATCAGCGTGATGATCAGGATCGACATCGACCAGAACACCACCTTCTGACCGGCATTGTACTTGCCGACCTCGGGCAACTTCTCCTCGTTCCCGGTCAGCACGTCGTGCAGACGCGCCATCCAGGTGCCGTCCTCGCGCCGCCAGAGATTGGCCTTCCAGAATCGGATGAACAGTCCGGCGAAGCTGAAGAACAGGACCACGCCGATCCACGGATGGATCGCGCGCGTGTTCTGTCCGTCGCCGAACAGCCCGGTCAGGAAGAACAGGCTCGGGTGGAACAGTGCGAGGCCGGAGAGGGCCAGCAGGATCAGGCAGGTCGCGGTGATCCAGTGATTGATCCGCGCGCCGGTGGTGTACCGGTCGACGGTCACTGGATTTCCGGGATGAACCTGATCGCCCCGCTCGACGTCGTAGGCGGTCGTCATGCCTTGCCCTCCGTCAGTTTCTCGGCGTTCTTCTCATCCTCGGCGGACACACGGTTCGGGCCGGCGATGATGTGATGGAGGAAGCCGATGGCGACGAAAGCGCCCATCGCGGCCAGACCCGCATACTTCGTCACGCCCTTCCAGATCTCGACGACCGGACTGATCGAAGGATTGTTGGCAAGGTTGGCGTAGATTTGCGGCTTGTCCGCGTGCTGCAGCACGTACATGACGTGCGTGCCGCTGACGCCCGGCGGATCGTAAAGCCCCGCGTTCTTGAAACCGCGCGACTTGAGATCCTTGATGCGGAAGTCCGCCCACTTCTTCATCTCGTCCTTGGTGCCGAACACGATCGCCTGCGTCGGGCAGGCTTTCTGGCACGCCGGACCCTGGCCGACCGCGACGCGGTCGACGCAGAGCGAGCACTTGTAGGCCTTGTTGTCGACCTTCGAGATGCGCGGGATGTTGAACGGACAACCCTTTACGCAATAGCCGCAACCGATGCAGTTCTCGTGAACGAAATCGACGATTCCGTTCGAGTACTGCACGATGGCGCCCGGTGCGGGGCAGGCTTTGAGACAGCCCGGGTCCTCGCAATGCATGCAGCCATCCTTGCGGATCAGCCACTCCAGATTGCCGGATTCCGGGTTCTCGTATTCGGTGTAACGCATCAGCGTCCAGGTATTCGGCGTCAGATCGTGCGGGTTGTCGTAGACACCCACGTTGACGCCGACTTCCTCGACCAGATTGTTCCACTCAAGGCATGCCACCTGACACGCCTTGCAGCCGATGCATTTCGACACGTCGATCAGCTTCGCCACCTCGGTCTGCCGCTGCGCGGCAGGCGTGATGTTGGAGGCCGACCGGCGGATCAGATCCTTGTCGCCGAACATCGGCGCGACCGGTTGCGTGGTCGGATTGGGAACAGGTTTGAACATGCTGCTGCCCTCCTCTTACGCCACCGGCCCGGCGATGGGCTCGACATTGACAAGGAACGCCTTGAATTCAGGCGTCTGCGCGTTGGCGTCACCGACCGCTGGCGTCAGCGAGTTGATCGGCGATGCTTTCTTGGTTTCACCGATGAAGCCGAAGTTCAGCGGCAGACCGACCGTGTGGACGGTTTTGCCATCGATCTTCAGAGGCTTGAGCCGCTTGGTAACGACGGCCTTGCCTTTGACCTCACCGCGGTTGGACCACACACGCACCATCTGGCCACGCTTGATGCCCTTTTCAGCCGCAAGCTGTTCCGAAATCTCCACGAAGAACTCGGGCTGAGTGACCGCGTTCGCGTGGACCGACTTCGTCCAGTAGTGGAAGTGCTCCGTGAGCCGGTACGTGGTCGCGACGATCGGGAAATTCTTGGCATCGCCAAAGACTTCCATGTCGCCCTTGAACACGCGCGCCACCGGATTGCCGCGGATCTTGGGATACAGCGGATTCGGAACGGGCGATTCGAACGGCTCGTAGTGCACCGGGAACGGGCCTTCGGCCATCATGCCTCGCGCGAACAGGCGGGACACGCCTTCCTGATTCATGATGAAGGGGCCGACATTGCGTTCCGGCGGGATGGTCGGAACGAAATCCGGCACGTCGGCGCCGGTCCACTTCGACCCATCCCAGAACACATACTTCTTGGCATCGCTCCACGGTTTGCCCTGCGGGTCCGCGGATGCACGGTTGTAGAGAATGCGGCGGTTGGCCGGCCAGCAGAAACCCCAGCTTCCGTAAACATTCATGCCGGAGGGGTCGCTGTTGTCACGACGTTGGGCCAGGTTGCCGTTGGGGCCGTAGATTCCCGTATAGATCCACTGCACACCGTCGGTCGTGCCGTCGTCCCGCATTTCGCCGAAACTGGCGAGTTGCTGGCCGGCGGCGCGTGTCACCTTGCCTTCCGCATCCTTGAGATCCGCCAAAGCCTTGCCGTTGAGCTCCTTGAGCAGCTCGTCGGCGCTGGGCTCGTGCGCATTCTTGTAGCTCCAGTCGATCGCCAGGATCGGCTCCTTGGCCTTGCCGCCGTCCTTCTCGTAAAGGCCGCGGATGCGAAGGAACAGGTCCGCCAGGATATCGATGTCTTTCCTGGATTCGTAATAAGGATCGGCCGCTTTCCACTTCCACTGGATATTTCGGCTGGAGTTGGTGAAGCTGCCTTCCTCTTCGACGAACGACGTGACCGGAAGCATGAACACTTCGGTCTGGATCTTGGCGGTATCAACATCGTTGAACTCGCCATGATTTTCCCAGAACCGCGCAGTATCCGTTTCGATCGGATCCATGCTGACGAGGAACTTCAGCTTCGACAGCGCGGCGACGGTCTTGGCCTTGTACGCGACCGACATCAGCGGGTTGAAGCCCTGGCACAGAAGGCCAGTCGTCTTGCCCTGATGCATGACCTCGAACATGCGAAGCACGTCGTAAGCGATATCGAGCTTCGGCATCCACTGATAACCGAATTCGTTTTCAGCAGTCGCCTTGGCTCCGTACAGACTCTTCAGGAAGCTGACGTAGAACTTCCTGTAGTTCTGCCAGTAGCTGGTCTGGTTCGGCTGCAGCGGCTTGAACGCCCGCTTGCCCAGATGCGATTCCAGCGTCGGCTCGCTGTCCACCGGCATCGCCAGATAACCCGGCAACGACGCCGTCAGCGTACCGATATCGGTGATGCCCTGGACGTTGGAGTGGCCGCGCAGAGCGTTGATGCCGCCGCCCGGAACGCCGATATTACCGCACAGCAACTGGATCATCGCTGCAGTCCGGATGTTCTGGGCGCCGTGCGAATGCTGGGTCCAGCCGAGCGCGTACATGATCGTCATCGAACGATCAACGGTCGCGGTCGAAGCCACCCATTCCGCCACCTTCAGGAACTTGTCCTTCGGTGTGCCGGAAATACGTTCGACCACTTCGGGCGTGTATGTCGCGAAGTGCTTCTTCATCAGCTGGTAAACGCAACGCGGGTGCTGCAGCGTTTCGTCGCGCACGGCAAAGCCGTTCGCTTCGAACTCGTAGTCCCACGAGCTGCGGTCGTATGAGCGCTTCGACTCGTCATAGCCGGTGAACAGGCCTTCGTTGAAGTCGAAGCCCTCCTTCACGACATACGCCGCGTTCGTGTAATTGCGCACATACTCCTTCTGGATCTTGTCGTTCGACAGCAGATAATTCACGACGCCCGACAGGAAGGCGATGTCGCTTCCCGGCCGGATCGGCGCGTAATGATCCGCCATGGCCGCCGAGCGGTTGAACCGCGGGTCGACCACCATCAGCTTGGCGCCACGTTCGGCTTTCGCCTCGGTGACCCACTTGAAGCCACACGGATGCGCCTCAGCGGCGTTACCACCCATGATCCAGACGACATCAGCGTTCTTGATGTCCGTCCAGTTGTTCGTCATTGCACCGCGACCGAATGTTGGGCCCAAACTGGACACCGTCGGTCCGTGTCATATCCTCGCCTGGTTCTCGATCTGCAGCATGCCCAGGCCGCGCGCCACCTTCCAGGTGACCCAGCCAGTCTCATTGGTGCAGGAGCTGCCGGACAGGAACGCCATGGTCGGCCAGCGATTGACCGTGACACCATCCCTGTTCTTCTCGATGAAATTCGCGTCGCGATCTTCCTTCATCAACTTGGCGATGCGATCCATCGCGAAGTCCCAGGTCACGCGCTCGAACTTGTCGGTGCCGGGCTTGCGGTACATCGGATACTTCACGCGCGTCTTGGCGCGGACGTAGTCGATGGCGCCGGCGCCCTTCGGGCAGAGCGTGCCGCGGTTGACCGGGTTATCGACGTCACCCTCGATGTGGGTGACTTCCATCTTGCCTTTCTCGGCTTTGCTTTCCGCCGAGTAGACCAGCATGCCGCAACACACGGCACAGTACGGGCACGAACTGCGTGCCTCCTTGGTTTGCGCAAGCTTGAACGGCCGGATCGACAAGGCGTGCGCGGCTTCGATTTCACCAAATCCAAGCGCGCCGATTGTCGTCCCCGCCAAACCCGCGCCGGCGCCGATCATAAATGAGCGCCGCGAGAGCTCCATATTCATTTGGGGCGTTCCTTAGCATGCCCCCCACGGGGGACGTCCGAACTTTAGAGTTCGTCCAATGAAAGGCTAAGAGGACCCTATAGTTGTGTCAAGGAACTGCACCCCTCAGGTGCGCCCCGGGAGACATGTCCAATCGTCTAAGAACAGCGCGTTAGTGGGCGGAAATTGCACACGCAATCCGCGCGTCGTGATCCGCTGACGCGGATGTGTCTTGACGAGTCGTCGCAAACGGTGACGATGCGCGCGTGGTGCAAATCACCGCTCCCGCGTGCCGGGGCCCAGACGCTTCTGACAGCGTTCGCACGATTGTCACCGGGCTGCTGCAATGCAGCGCCGGCCGCTTTTATTGCAACGCAATAAATCCGCGCGCTTTCATTTCCCTCATCAAGCTCCTGCTTATTGCCGCTATTTGGCAAGCATGCCCGGCAAACGGGGCTGAATCATCGCAACTTGCGCCCGCGGCGCAACTTCGCCCGTGGACCGGAACGACGGGCACCGCGTTCACGCTCGACGATGTTCGTGGCGAACAACGCACGCTGGAGAGCTTTCGCGGTCGCGTCGTGCTGCTGCACTTCTTCGCGACGTGGTGCGCGCCGTGCGTCGAGGAATTCACCTCGCTGCAAAAGTTAACAGACGAGTCGCGCGGCCTGCCCATCACCGTCGTCGCGATCGACGTCGCTGAAGTCGACGTGAGGGTGCGTAATTTTGTCGCGAAGCTCGGCGCACAGTTTCCTGTGTTGCTCGATCGCGATCGCGCGGTGACGAAAGCGTGGAACGTCATCAGTCTGCCGACGACGATCGTTCTCGATTCGAATCTCACGCCGCGATTCATCGTTGAAGACGCGATCGATTGGGCGCGCGCCGACATTCGCGCCTCCATCGACAAACTCTATCAGCCCATCAAGAAATCAGAGCACGCCAACCCGGCATCTGCCGCAGGCATATGCATATCAACCGCACAACACGTATCATTGGGGGAGGATTAAGATGGATCGTCGCAACTTTTTGAAAGGCACTGCCGCTCTGCCGCTCGCGGCCTTGGCGCCAGCCATCGGCTTTGCGCAGCAACCGGTGTTCGCGCCGAAGCCCGGCGCGTGGCGCAGCTTCGATCTGGTCACGCGCGTCGATGTCATCAACGCGATCGGACAGCCGCAGGCCTGGATTCCGCTTCCGTCTGTGAACGAAGCCGACTGGTTCCGCTCCGGCGACAGCACCTGGACCACCAATGCCGTCACCGCGACGCGCGTGCGCGATCCGAAATACGGCGCCGAGATGCTGCATGTGGTTTGGAAAGACGGCGAAGACAAACCCGTCGTCGAAGTGACGAGCCGCATCACCACGCGCGACCGCGCCATCGATCTCGGCAAGCCGGGACAGGCTGCGGCGTTGAGCGACTCGCATCGCAAACTCTATCTCGAAGGCACCGAGCTCATTCCGGTCGACGGCATCGTCAAGGAAACATCGGACGGCATCGTCGCCGGCAAAAAAACCGACGTGGAGAAAGCGCGCGCGATCTACGAATGGGTCGTCGAGAACACTTTCCGCAATGCCGCGACGCGCGGTTGCGGCACCGGCGACATCGTCGCGATGCTGAAAACGAAAAACCTGAGCGGCAAATGCGCCGATCTCAACGCGCTCTATGTCGGCCTCGCGCGCGCCGCCGGTCTGCCGGCGCGCGACGTTTACGGTCTGCGCGTCGCGCCCTCGCAGTTCGGCTACAAGAGTCTCGGCGCCGGCTCTGCCGACGTCACCAAGGCACAGCACTGCCGCGCCGAGGTCTATCTCACCGGCTTCGGCTGGATTCCGGTCGACCCGGCCGACGTGCGCAAGGTGGTGCTGGAAGAACCGCCGGCCAATCTGGCGATCGACGACGCCAGGGTGGTCGCGGCGCGCAAGGCGCTGTTCGGTTCGTGGGAAGGCAACTGGCTGGCGTACAATTTCGCCCATGACGTCGCGCTACCCGGCGCGAAGCATCCGAAGCTCGGCTTCCTGATGTATCCGCAGGCTGAAAACGCGGGATTGCTGCTCGACAGCCTCGATCCCGCCAGCGTCAAATACACACTCACCGCGAAATCCGTCACGGCCTGACGGCGTGCGGGGCGCGGCTTTGCCGCGCTCCACCACCGATCGAACGCTCGACAAGCCTTTCGTTGCCCGGCATTGATGTCGCATGACCAGCGGCGGCATCATGGGCGCTCACAGCGAAACCCGGCTCGATCTGCGCGGCGTGCGTTGCCCGCACGTCGTGCTGCGCGCCAAGAAGGCGCTGCGCGACGTTCCGGTCGGCGGCATCCTCGTGCTCGAATGCACCGATCCGCTCGCCGCGATCGACGTGCCGCATTTCGTCAACCAGACGGGCCACACCCTCGCCGGCCGCGAAACGCGCGACACGCTGTTCATCTTCCGGATCGAGAAGCGGCACTGACCGCCGGCGCATGCGCCGCACCTATCCCTTCCATCGCAGGAGCCAGAGAATGTCCGACGAAGATTTCATGCTCGAAGCCGTCAATCTCGCCCGCGCCAATATCCGCGACGGCGGGCGCCCGTTCGCGGCGGTGATCGTGCGCGATGGGGAGGTGATCGCCCGCGCGGTCAACGACATGCATCTGACCAACGATCCCACCGGCCATGCCGAGCTACAGGCCATCCGCCAGGCGAGCCAGCGGCTCGGCACGCCGCGGCTCGACGGCAGCGTGATGTATGCGAGCGGCCATCCCTGCCCGATGTGTCTCGCCGCCATGCATATGTGCGGCGTCAGTTCCGGGTTCTTCTGCTACTCGCTCGAGGACGGGCAGGTGTTCGGTCTCGGCACCACCGCCCTCTATCAGCAGATGACGAAGCCGCCGCAGCAGCAATCGCTGCCGCTGCGCCCGCTCAAGCTCGCCGGCGAGAGCGGCCTCTATACCGAATGGCTGGAGGTGCAGCAGGCGTAACAGCCTGCTGCCGATTATATCGCCCGCTGCGCCACCCGCGCGCCGGGCGCGATCGTCGGCGGCGCCTTGTTGAGCTGATCGATGGCGAAGCCGGCGGCGGCCTTGTAGCCCGCCATGAACTGGTTGCGCTCGTCCGGTGGAATGACATCATCGATATTGTCGAACGTGCCGCCGCAACGCTCGTCGACGAGATTGAGCAGACCGAACGGCCCGGCGCCGCGGTTGCGCAGGATCACCTGGGAGATCGGCCCGCACAGTTTCGCGTCGAACGCCGCCAGCGCCTCCGGTGTCGCGCCATGCTCGACCATGCATGCGCCGAGCACGCGCGCATCGACCACCGCCTGGCTACCGCCGTTCGAGCCGGTCGGATACATCGCATGCGCCGCGTCGCCGATCAGCAGCACCGGGCCGTCCTGCCAGGTCGGGATCGGATCGCGGTCGATCATCGGATTTTCAAACCCGCCCTCCGAACCGCGGATCAGCGCCGGCACGTCGAGCCAGTCCCAGACCCAGTTGTCGAAGTGATGCACGAACTCGTCGATCGCCACCTCGCGGAACCAGCCGCTCTGCTTCCAGCCGTCGCTGTTGTCCATGGTCACCTCGGCGATCCAGTTGATCATCGAGAGGCCGGTCGCCGGATCGGGCTGCGAGATCGGGTAGAACACCATGCGGTGGCGATGGGTGCCGAGACCGACGAACGATGCGCCGCCGCGGATCGGCTTGCCCCAGGTGGTGCCGCGCCACATGATCGCGCCGCCCCAATGGATCGGCGGCTGGTCCGGATGCATCTGCGCGCGCACCGCCGAATGGATCCCGTCGGCGCCAATCAGCAGGGAGCCCGCGACTTCCGATTTGCGGCCGTCGGCATGATCGATCAGCGCAGTGACGCCGTTTGCGGTCTTGCGATAGCCGGTGACGCGGCGGCCTAGCTGCATCGCCTGCGGCCCGAGCCGCTCCACCACCTTGTCGTGCAGCAGCATGTGAAACCGGCCGCGATGCACGGCGTATTGCGGCCAGTGGTAGCCGGCCAGCAGGCCGCGCGGCTCGGAATAGATGTCGTTGCCGTTGAGCCCGACCAGCGCCCACTCCTTGGCCGGCAGGCCGACCCGGTCGAGATCGGCGGCGGTGATGCCGAGATCGTAGAGTTCGCGCACCGCATTGGGCTGCATGTTGATACCGACGCCGAGCGGCCGCATCTCGCGCACCGCCTCGTAGACCACGCAGGGCACGCCGATCTGGTGCAGCGTCAGCGCCGCCGCCAGCCCGCCGATCCCGCCGCCGGCGATAAGAACAGGACTTTGCAGAACAGGATTTTCCATCGTCAACCGCAGCCACCGATACGACAAACGGCCGGTCCCTGAGACCGGCCGCCCTTTGTTTCGCGCACCTTGGCGGCAGACGCAATTGCCCCGCGCCCTGGCCGATCGGCGCGGCCCGTACCGGGGGCTCTCCTCAAGCCGAGGCGAGCATCCGCCGCCGCGACTGAAACGTGCCTGCCGTCTGGGGATTGATGAACACCGCGACCACATCGGGCTGCGCCGCGCGGATCGCGGTTTCCAGCGCGAGCACTTTCTCTTCGATCTCGGGCACCGTCAGTTTGTCGGCGAATTCGAGGCTCAATGCGCAGACAATCTGGCGCGGCGCGAGATGCACGGTGAAGATCAGATTGGCCCGCTCGATCCCCGGAATGGCGCGCGCCGCCTGCAACAGGCTGTCGCGCACCGCCCGCGACGCCGGCTCGCCGATCAGCAGATCCTTGCTCTCGCGCGCGAGCACCATCGCGGTCAGCCCGAGCAGCAGGCTGATGCCGAGCGACGCGACGCCGTCGAGCACCGGCATCTCGAAATAATGCGCGGCAAAAATGCCGACAAAAGCGATGACGATGCCGATCAGCGCAGCACTGTCCTCGAACAGCACGATATAGGACGGCGGGTCCTTGCTCTGGATCGCCGCCTCCAGATAACCGGCTTCACCTTTTGCCTTGCGGAATTCGCGCAGCGCCACCCCCCAGGTCGCGCCCTCGACCACGAAGGCGATGGCGAGCACAACATAGGTGACGGCCGGATCGGTGATCGGCACCGGTTCGCTGATATGGCCGAGCGCTTCGTAGAACGTCACGCCGGCGCCGATCATGAACATCATCAGCGCGACGATGAAGCTCCAGAAGTACAGCTCGCGTCCATGGCCGAGCGGATGCGCCTCGCTCGGCGGCTCCTGCGAACGGTGCATGCCGTAGAGCAGCAGCACCTGGTTCGACGTGTCGACCAGGGAGTGGATCGCTTCGCTCAGCATCGCCGAGCTGCCGGTCCAGCCCGCCGCCGCGAACTTGATGAGCGCGATCAGCAGGTTTCCCGCGAGCGCGGCATAGACGACAAAACGAGAGGATGATTTGGCGGCCATAGACGTGCGGACATGGACATGCAAATGGCGAAGCGACGCAGCCTACGGCTGCCCCTGCGGATCGAACTGTCAGACCCCAACGCCGCACGGGAACTCCGGTTCCCGTTCTCAAGCCATCCTCTTAAAGCCGTCGGGGCGCGCGCACATGCAGATAGGCCGGATCGAATTCGCCGAGGTCTGCGAGCTTGGACCAGTTTTTCACCTGCAGTCGGCCTTCGACCCACTCCATCGTGCCGGTCCGGCGCAATTGCTGCACCGTGCGGTTCACGGTGACGATGGACATGCCGAGCGTATCGCCGAGCTGCGCCTGACTGAGCGGCAGATAGCAGGAACCGACCTCGCTGCGGCGGCCGAGCAGCGTGCGCGCCCGGTAATACTGCTCGCAGAAAAAATGCGCGGCGCGGGCCAGCGGCGGACGCGCGCTGTTGTTGACGACGGTGCTGCGGAAGATCGCCGCGTCGATCAGCGTCTCGCGCCAGATCGCCAGCCCCACCGCCGGGCGGCGCACGAACAGCGTCAGGATGGCATCGTGCGGGATCAGCGCAATCTTGGCAGGTCCCATCGCCCGGATCGCATGATCCATCTCGGCAAGGAACAACGCCTGCGCGTCGGGGAGATCGCCGGTGATGTGATAGGAAATGAACTGGCGACGACCATCCGACAGGGTCTGATAACGGGCGACCATCCCCTCGACCACCAGAATGGATGACGTAGGGCGGTCGCCCTGACGGATCGCATCCTCTCCGTCTGCCAGCGCGCGCTCCTGGTACGGCAGCCTGTTCAAGGAAGCGATATCGTCGGCATCGAGCGCCGAATGAATCTGCAATTTTTGCCTGAGGACTGCATGCATTCCGGCGTCGCCCGACTCCGATGGATATTCGGAGGGCCAACTCTCGGGCGAAGGAGAACGTTGCCTGCTATGTCAATTTTATTGGAGACCGGACCTGCGACCGGCAGCCCCTGCACTCACGCCGGCTTGGCGAACACCATCTGCCGGACGTCGATGTTGCCGGAGCGGAATC
This sequence comes from Pseudomonadota bacterium, assembly GCA_023386635.1. GTDB lineage: Bacteria > Pseudomonadota > Alphaproteobacteria > Rhizobiales > Xanthobacteraceae > Pseudolabrys. The sequence continues at coordinate 66,483 of JAEWJH010000039.1, read as the reverse complement.
CGGCCTCGCAGTAGGCCAGATAGTAGTGCCACAGCCGGCGGAACCGCTCGTCGAAGCCGAGTGGCTTGATCGCGGGCCAGGCCGCGAAGAAACGCTCCCGCCATTCCATCAGGGTGCGGGCGTAATCGAGCCCGAAGATCCGCTCGCCGACCATGGGCAGGCCGAACTTCTCGCCCATGGCCTTGAGCGTGCTCGCCGTCGGCAACATGCCGCCCGGGAAGATGTAGCCGCGGATGAAATCGATCTCGCGGCGATAATTGTCGAAGAACGCATCCTGAATCGTGATGCCCTGGATGCCGGCGATGCCACCAGGCTTCAGCCGGTCGCGCAACTGGGCGAAATAATCCGGCCAGTATTTCTCGCCGACCGCCTCGATCATCTCGATGGAGGCGATGCGGTCGAACACGCCGGTCTCGTCGCGATAGTCCTGCAGCTTGATGGTGACGCGATCGCTCAGGCCGGCGTCGGCGATACGCCGCGTGGCGTAGTCGAACTGCTCGCGGCTGATGGTCAGCGCAGTGACCTGCGCGCCGTGGCGCGCCGCATATTCGCTGAACCCGCCCCAGCCGCAGCCGATCTCCAGCACATGATGGCCGGGACGCAGATCGATCGCTTTCGCCAGCGCCTCGTATTTACGCGTCTGCGCCGCCGACAGGTCGTTGACGCCGTCCTCGAACAGCGCCGACGAATAGGTCATGGTCGGGTCGAGCCACGCCGAATAGAACGCATTGCCCAGATCGTAATGCGCGTGGATATTGCGCCGCGCCTGACGGCGGCTGTTGCTCTGCATCCGAAACCGCAGCCATTGCCAGAACCGCACCATCGGATTGCGGGCCAGCACATTGCCCATCATGTCGGTGTTGACACAGAACAGATAGAAGAACTGCGTCAGGTCCGGCGTATCCCATTCGCCGCGCAGATAGGATTCGGCGATGCCGAGATCGCCGCCGGCCATCATCCGCCGCGCGAACCGGTACGACCGCACGGTCATCTCCGCGCTCGGTCCGGCCTCGTTGCCCTGAAAAACCAGCTTGCGTCCATTCGGCAGCGCGATCCGCAGGCTGCCGCGCTTCAGCCGCGCGACGATCGACAAAGCGAGCCGCGGCCACCGCGGCAGATCCGCAAGCACGGCAGGAGCATTCTCGGCGGTAACGACGACGCTGGCACTCATTGCGGCACTCAATTGCTGCTGGCGCAACTCATGTCCGCGCAGGCTCAATGACCCAACCGCCGCTCCATCGTCCCGTCCCGCGGATCAGCCGCTTGCGGACGCGGAACCAGTGCGACGCCCTTGAGCCAGAGCCGAAGTGCCTCGAAATGAATCGCCCCGATCACTTTTAGCGTCATCAATGGTAGCGAAATCAGCGCCCTGAGCAAGACCGCCGACGTCAGGGGCCGCCGCTGCCCGAAGAAGGCGGCCGCCAGCAAGGCGCCCTGCCCATCGGTTTCGAGGATGCGCAGTTTCAGGGTCTCGCCCGGCGGCTCGAGCCGGAAATGGTAGCGCGCATCCATGGCGATGAACGGCGAGACATAGAAATCCTTGCGCTGGGTCTGCCGGATGCCGGCCGCGCTGCTCTCGTCGGGCCGCACGGGACGGACATAGTGGCGGATGCCGCCGAAGGTGTTGCGCACCTCGTAGATCAAGGCGCTCAACTGTTCGCCGTCGTAGCAATAATAGACCGACAGCGGATTGAAGACGTAGCCGAGCATGCGCGGATAGCATGACAACAGGATCCGCTCCGGCCGCGCGATCCCGTGCTGGCGCAACAGGCCATCCGCGAACCCGCGCAATGCGCCCTCACCACCGCCATGGTCGCGCTCGTGGAAACTCACAAGGCCGGCGCGGTTGACGCCGAACAGCCGCGACAAGCGCCCGGCTTCGGTCAGCCGGTCGAGATCAATCAGCAGATTCATGACGCGATAGCTGAAGCGATGCGCGCGAGGCCGCAGCCGGGCATGCATCACCTGGCCCACATAGAGCGCGGCAGGCGCATGATCGGTCCGGGTTACGCGGGACGCTGTCATCGTCGTCACTCCGCCGCCTGCGCGAGGACGGGCCGCGTCGCCCGCCAGGATTCCGAACGCCATGGCACGTCGGCGCCGAGCGCCTCGGCCACCGCCAGGCCGGAGCGCAGCCCATCCTCATGGAAACCATAGCCGGTCCACGCCCCGCAAAACCAGCTTCGCCGCACGCCCTGGATATCGTCCAGCCGCTGCTGCGCGCCGAAAGCGGCGGCGTCGAATTGCGGATGCGCGCAGTCAAACTGCGCGAAGGTCAAATCCGCCGCCGGCGGCCGCGGCGGATTGAGACTGACGAACAGCGGCCGGGACGCATCGATCCCCTGCAGCGCATTCATCCAGTAGGAGATCGCGGCATGGTGACGATCCGCTTCCGGCGTCCAGTGCAAAACGTTCCACGCCGCCCATGCACGCCGGGCGCGCGGCATCAGCGACGCATCGCGATGCAGATAAACCTTGTTGTCGCCATAGCGGACGGCGCCGAGAATATCCCGCTCCTCCGCCGTCGCATCGGCGAGCAGCGCCAGCGCCTCGTCGCTGTGACAGGCGAACACCACCTGATCGAAGCGGTCGCGATGGCCGCTCGCGTCGGTGACGATCACACCCTGCGGCATGCGGGCCACCGACACCGCAGGACAGCCGAGCCGCATCTGCTGGCGGAACGGCCGCGTCAGCCGCTCCACATAGGTCCGGCTGCCGCCGACCACGGTGCGCCACACGGGCCGCTCGCTGTCTGGATGCAGCAGCCGGTGATTATCGAAAAACGTGACGAAGTTCTGCGCCGGGAAATCAAGCAAGGCCCGCGACGGCATCGACCAGATCGCGGCGCCCATCGGCGCGATGTAGTGCTCGATCAGCCGTGCGCCGATCCGGCGCGCCGCGAGGTAATCGCCGAGCGACAAGCCGGCGAGCTGGCCCGCGGCAAGATCGGCGCGCGCGACGCGGTTGAAGCGCAGGATGTCCGCGAGCATCCGCAGATGCGGCAGCGACAGCAGGTTGCGCCGCTGCGCGAACAAGCCGTCGGCGGTTTGCCAGAATCCCGTTCCCTTGCCGGCCCATTCGCTCCGCCCGCCGTCGCGGGAGAACGAGAATCCCATGGTGCTCGGATGCGTTTCGACGCCCAGATGCGCAAACAGCGCCGTGAGGTCGGGGTAGTTCAGCTCATTGTAGACGATGAAGCCGGTGTCGACGGCGACCCTGGCGCCGTCGTAATCGATCTCGACGGTGTGGCTGTGTCCGCCCGGCCGCAGCTCCCGCTCATAGACCGCGATATCAGCCCGCCCCGCCAGGGCATAGGCCGCCGCATTTCCCGCAATTCCAGTGCCGATGATCGCAATCCGCACGCTCGTTCCCCAATGTTTCGAGAAAGATACGGGGCGAGCCGCGCGGCGGTTGCGGTGCGGTCGTCGATTTTTCGCGAAATCCGGTGGCTATTCGCCCGCAAAAGCGCGCGCGGCGAGGAATCCGGCCGTGGCAGCGACCGCGTTGACGAAAGTTCCCCAGGCGATGTCCAGCGCCGCCACCGATACTGGCCACTGCTTGAGCATGGCGAGGTTGGTGAGGTCGTAGGTCGCATACACGAAGAAGCCGAACAGCGCGCCGTAGACCGTCGCCGTGACCCACGATCCGCTGCGGAACGCCGGCTCGACCGCGAAGATCAGCACGCCGATCACGAAGATCAGATAGAACACCGCCGCGACCGTCATGTTCGGCTCGGGCGACAGCACCTCGGTCAGCCGGTCGCGGAAAAAGCTCCGCGCGACGACGCCGAGCCAGAGCGCATCAAGCGCCAGAAACACGACGCCGGTCCCAAGATAGGCGATGAGATATTTTTTCACGGTCGGCCTCCCACGGTCGGCCCGTTCGGGCCCGTCCGTGACAGATACGACCGTCAACGCCCGACGGATGCAGCCGATCCGGGGTCAGGCGTGCCCGGCATACATGGTGTGCAGCCGGTGCAGCGCCACCGCGAGCGGGCGCGGCATGCGGGCCTGCGGATAGCGGCGCTCCAGCGCCGGCGCGACCTCCCGCTGCCACCAGACCGCGACCACCACCAGGGTCAGGAACCAGGCGAGGAAGTGGTAGCGCGCCGTCGAGACATAAAAGAGCGCCACCCCGTGCTGCGCCAGCGCCGTGCCGGCGATGAGCCGCAGCCACACGTCATAACCGCGCCCGCGCAGCGCGACATGCAGCGCGACGAGAACGCCGGCGAGGCTGACGGGCACGGCCCAATAGGATTCCGACGGCCCGCGCAGCCAGCCGAGGATCTGCCAGACCCCGCGCATCGCCTCGCTGCCGAACGAACCGTGCAGCAGTTCGTTCAGCGCCGCGCCATAGGCCGACGGCGGCATGGTCAGCACCAGCGGATGCGCGGCGTTGGCGCTGAACAGCACGAACACGCCGCCGTAAACCCAGTTGTGCAAGGTGATGAGAAACACCGGCGCGAACCCGACGCACAGACCGGCGAACCGCAGCCAGTGCCGCTGATACAAAGCCATCAGCCCGGCGCCGGTGAGCAGCACCGCGCAGGCGGGCGCGACGATCGGCTTCATGAAGATCGCAAGCGCCATCGCCAGTCCGCCGCCGAGCGCCGGCAGCAGCCGCGGCGACGGGCCCGCGCGGGTCATGCCGACGACCGGCAGGATGCCGATGATGAAGAAGATATAGGCCGCCGGATCGGCGAAGCCGCGCGACGCCCATTGCGCATAGTTGAGGAAGCTGGTGCCGAACACGACGCCGACCGGGATCGCGACGAATACCAGCGCGAGCGCCAGCGCCGCCACCTTGTCGTCGATGAAGCGGCGGAACACCGCCCACGCCACGAACGGCAGCACCAGCACCAAGGCGAGATAGCCGAAATAGGTTTCGCCGAAGATGAGGTGCTCCAGCGCCCGGAAATACCGCAGGCCCGGCCCGCCGTAATAGAACACGACCTCGCCGCCCTTGAGCGCATTGAACCAGTCGCCGGCGAGCGCGAAGCGCAGGATCTCCCGCCCCACACCATCATAGAACAGGCCGTCGTCGCCGCCGTCGAACGGCCGCAGCCCGCCGATGAAACTGGCATCGTCGACGGCGATCACCAGCAGCGCCAGCATCAGCAGCACCAGCGGCACGACCAGCCGCCGCGACCGCACGCGCACCAGCACGAGCAGCATGCCGATCACCGCCAGCGTTGCGATCAGCGGCACGGCGAGCCGCTGCAGCCGCACCATCGGCGGCGGCTGTACTTGCAGCGTCAGGCTTTCCGGCGCGATGTCGAGGCCGAACACGCGGCGGCCTGCTTGCCCCGCGGTGATGTCGCGGCAGGCATGAGTGGCATGCGGCAGCTTGTCGAACCCGCCGTCCTCGTTTTCCCACAGCACCGTGCCGCGCCAGCACACATGACCGCCGGCATAGGCCGCCGGCAATCGCGCCATCACGAACCACGGCATGGTCAGATGCCAGCGCTGGAAACCCATCCAGAACCGGCGATCGCGCACCGCGCGTTCGAGGCCGGCATCGTCGCCATACCAGTTGTAGGCGAACTCGTTGATGAACCCGAGCCGGAAGCGCACCGGGTCGTAGAGATAAAGCGACGTCACGCTGCGCGACAGGTCGGTGTCGCGCCAGATGCCGTCCGCCGAAAACGCATAAGCGCGCTGCGGCAATCCGCGCTGCCAGCAGCCGCCGGCATCGGGATTGCACGGAGCCGGATTGCGCGCCGTGAAGTCGGCGAGCATGTCGCGATAGACCGCCGGCGGCAGCGCCGCTTCGAGCGCCGGACTCGGCAGGAACACGTTGTGCCCCTCCTCGATCCGCGGCGGCGCGAGCAGCATCTGCAGGGCAATCGCCACCACGAGGATGAGCGCGGCGGCACACCAGCGCGCGCCTTGCCGCGCCACCTCGCCGCTCAACGCGATGACGACGGCGACCGTCAGGACGGCGAAGGCGCTCAACGTGTTGATGGGCAATCCGGTCGCCGCGACCGCCAGCAGCAGCAATAAAAGCCGCCGCCATGTCTGTCCGCGCTCCGGTCCCGCCGTCATGCCGCCGTCGTTCATCAGCCCTCGTCGAAACCCTGCGCCCACGCCAGAACCCGTCCCAGAGGCCGGCATGAAACCCTTGCGTACCATGCCGATTTAGCCCAAATCCATCGCCCACAGGCGCCTTGTCCAGAAGGCTTGCACAGCATCGAGGATGGAACGTGGTCCGCGTCGGAATCGTCGGCACCAATTTCGGCCGACTGGTACACCTTCCCGCATTCCGCGCCGATGCGCGCTGCGACGTGGTGGCGCTTGCCGGCACCGACGCGGCCCGTACCGCGACGCTGGCGCGCGAGGCCGGTGTCGCCAAGGGCTATGGCGGCTGGGAGGCTCTGGTCGACGATCCTGAGGTCGAGGCCGTCGCCATCGCCACGCTGCCGGCGCTGCAACCGAAAATCGCGATCCGCGCGCTCGCGCTCGGCAAGCCGGTGTTCATCGACAAGCCGATGGCCGCCGACGTGGCGCAGGCCCGCGCCATGCTGGCGCAGGCCCGCCGCAGCAAGAAGCCGACCATGATCGACTTCGAGTTCCTTGAAGTCCCGGCCTGGAAGCGCGCCCAGGAGATCGTCGCCTCCGGCGCGCTCGGCGCGCTCCGCCATGTCGCCGTGAACTGGCAGGTGGAAAACCGCGCGGTGATGCTGCGCATGCGCAACTGGAAGACCGCGAGCAACGACGGCGGCGGCGTGCTCGGCAGCTTCATCAGCCACAGCTTCCATTACCTCGAATGGCTGTGCGGACCGATCGACGCCTTGTCGACACGCATGTCCGGCATCCCCGCTGAAGGCGGCGCCAAAGAACGCGACATGGAGACCGATGCCGCCATCGCGTTGCAGTTCGCCAATGGCGCGAACGGCACGCTGGCCATGAGCTGCGCCTCGTTCCTCGGCTCGGGCCACGCGGTCGAGATTTACGGCGAGGACGGCACGCTGATCCTGCACAATCCGACCCGCGACTATATGCGCGGCTTCACGCTACGACATGCGCGGCGGCCGGCCGAGGCGCTGGTCGAGATCCCGACCGCCGATCCGCCCGACACCCACGGCGACGGACGCATCGCGCCGGTCGGCCGGCTCGTGTCGCGCTTCATCGACGCGATCGAGAGCGGCGCGGACGAAGGCACAGCCTTCGACGAAGGCTATCGCGTGCAGACCCTGATCGACGCCGCGCGCCGCGCCCACAACACCGGCGTCTGGGTCGACACCCGCGCGCAAACCCTGGACGCAGCATGAGCGCAAAGATCCTCGTCACCGGCGGCTCCGGTTTCATCGGCGCGGCGCTCGTTCATGCGCTGGTGAAAGCCGGGCATCATGTGCGCGTGCTCGACGACAATTCACGCGGGCGGCCGCGCCGTCTCGCGGGCATCGAGAACGACATCACGTTCATCGGCGGCGACGTGCGCGATCCGCAGGCGGTGAGCGACGCCGCGCGCGGAATGGACGAGGTGCATCACCTCGCCTACGTCAACGGCACCGAGTTTTTCTACAGCCGGCCGGAGCTGGTGCTCGATGTCGGTGTCAAGGGTATGATCAATGTGCTCGACGCCTGCCGGCAGCATGGCATCGGCAAACTGATCCTCGCGTCAAGCTCCGAGGTCTATCAGACGCCGCCGCACATCCCGACCGCGGAGGACGCGCCGCTGATCGTGCCGGACGTGCGCAATCCACGTTACTCCTATGGCGGCGGCAAGATCATCAGCGAGCTGATGGCGATCAATTACGGCCGCACCGGCTTCGAGCGCGTGCTCATTTTCCGCCCGCACAATATCTACGGACCGGACATGGGCTTCGAGCATGTGCTGCCGCAGTTCGCGCTGCGCATGCAGCAGGCGGTCGCGGCGCATCCGCACGGCGCGGTGCCGTTCGAGATTCAGGGCGGCGGTCAGGAAACCCGCAGCTTCTGCCATGTGGACGATCTCGTCGCCGGCGTGCTGGTGATGCGCGGGCGCGGCGAGCATCTCAACATTTATCACGTCGGCACCACCGAGGAATTGTCGATCGCCGACGTGGCGCGGCGCATCGGCGCCCATGCCGGGCGCGAGATCGCGCTGAAAACCGGCCCGGTGCAACCGGGCAGCACCGCGCGCCGCTGCCCCGACATTTCCAAGCTCGCGGCGCTCGGCTATCAGCCGCGCGTGCCGTTCGCACAGGGTCTGCCGCCGACGGTGGACTGGTACTGGAACAATGCGGCCCTCGCGCCCGCGCGGGTCTGATCGCTCAGGAGAGACAATGGTGGGGCCGAAGAAAGTCGCACGCGGCGCCGGCACCGGCGCCAGCGTTCCGGTCGAGGAATGCCAGATTTGCGGCCATGCGCCGCTCGATCGCGTGCTGTCGCTCGGCTACATGCCGCCGGTCAACCAGATGGTGGCGATCGGCGCGGTGCCGCGGCAGCAGCCGTGGTTTCCGACCGACCTGCTTCACTGCACCAAGTGCGACCTCGTGCAGCTCGGCCTCGCGGTCGATCCGGTGATCATCTTTCCGCCGGAATATCCCTACACCAGCGGCACCACCAGGCTGCTGCGCGACAACTTCGCCGATCTCTATCGCGAGTCCTCGGCGCTGCTCGGGCTGAAGCCCGACGATCTCTGCGTCGATATCGGCTCCAACGACGGCACGCTGATCTCCAATTTCCAGAAGGGCGGCCACCGCATCCTCGGCATCGAGCCGACCGATGTGGGCGACATCGCCAACAGCCGCGGCATTCCGACCATCAAGCGCTATTTCTCGCAGGAGACCGCGCGCGAGGTGAAGGCCAAGCACGGCGCGGCCAAGGTGATCACCGCCGCCAACTGCTTCGCGCATATCGAGGACGTGCACGCCATCGTCGACGGCATTCTCGAGATGCTGGCGCCGGACGGCGCATTCATTTCCGAGTCGCATTACCTCGTGCCGCTGCTCGACACGCTGCAATACGACACGATCTACCACGAGCACCTGCGCTATTATTCGCTGGCGAGCCTCAAATATCTGCTGGAGATGCACGGGCTCGAAGTCTTCCACGCGCGGCCGATCCCATCCCATGGCGGCTCGATCCGCGTCTACGCCGCGCGCAAGGGCACGCAAAAGGTGCAGGACAGCGTCGCGCAGATGCTCGCGGCCGAGCCACGCGGCGCGGCGATGCGGGAGCGGCTCGCACGCTTCCGCCACGACGTGATGATGACCAAGCTGCGTCTGCTGGCCATGCTGCGCGACCTCAAGGAACAGAATGCGCGCATCGTCGGCATCAGCGCGCCGTCGCGCGCCTCGACGCTGTTCAACTATGTCGGTCTCGATTCCGGTCTGATCGACTATGTCTGCGAGATTCAGGGCTCGCTGAAGATCGGCAAATGCATGCCGGGCACCGACATTCCCGTGGTCGACGAGGCGCTCCTGTTCGACGACCAGCCGGAGGCGGCGATCATCTTCTCCTGGCACATCGCCGATGAGCTGGCGCCGAAGCTGCGCGCCAAGGGCTATCGTGGCAAACTGATCTCGCCGCTGCCGGAGCCGCGGCTGCTGTAACGGCCGAAAGGCGCATCTTATGAGCGATGAGTATCCGCGCATCCTGTCCCGGCGCGCGACGCGCATCTCGCCCTGGATGGAAATCGTCGCGCGCGATGTCGCGTTCCGTCCCGGCGAAGCGGCCGAGACTTATCACGCGGTGGCGCAGACCGATTACATCGCGATCCTGGCACGCACGCCGGACGGCGGGTTTCCGCTGGTGCGGCAATATCGCCCCGCGGTCGAAGGCTACACCTGGGAACTGCCGGCCGGGATGCTCGAACACGGCGAGGATGCGCAGGCCGCCTGCGCCCGCGAACTGTTCGAGGAAACCGGCTTTCCCGCGCGCCGCATCCATCCGCTCGGCACCCGCGTGCCGTGCAGCGCGCGCCTGTCGAACCGCATTCAGTCGTTTTTTGTCGAGACCGGCCCGCGCGACCCGGCGGCACAGCCGGAAGCCGGCATCGAGGTCCGCATCGTCTCGGCCAGTCAGCTCGCGACGATGATCGCCGACGGAACTTTCGCCCTGCAGCTCCATCTCGGCACCCTGCTGCTGGCGGCGATGCAGGGCCTGATCGACGCGGAACCGCTCCTGCGACCAAAGACGCAAATCCCCGCCCGCGATTGATTTCCCGGCATTTTTTGCGCCCGCGCAAAGTCACAAGGCTGTCATCGGGGTATTGCGCCTCGACAAACCGTGTGGAACCCTTCTAAAAAGCCGTCACGGAATCCGGCCGAGAAGCAAGATCATGAATTACAATGATTTTTTCGAGCAGGCGCTGACCCGACTGCATGACGAACGCCGCTACCGGGTGTTCGCCGATCTGGAGCGCCTCGCCGGCCGGTTTCCCCACGCGGTCTGGCACTCGCCGGAAGGCCCGCGCGACGTCGTGATCTGGTGCTCCAACGATTATCTCGGCATGGGCCAGCACCCGAAGGTGATCGGCGCGATGGTGGAAGTTGCCTCGCGCATGGGCACCGGCGCCGGCGGCACCCGCAACATCGCCGGCACGCATCATCCGCTGGTCGAGCTGGAGCGCGAGCTCGCCGACCTGCACCGCAAGGAGGCGGCGCTGCTGTTCACCTCCGGCTATGTGTCGAACCAGACCGGCATCGCGACCATCGCGCGCATGCTGCCGAACTGCCTGATCCTGTCCGACGCGCTCAACCACAATTCGATGATCGAGGGCGTGCGCCAGTCCGGCTGCGAGAAGGTCGTGTGGCGTCACAACGATCTCGCGCATCTGGAAGAACTGCTGCGCGCGGCGCCTGCGGACCAGCCGAAGCTGATCGCGTTCGAGAGCCTCTATTCGATGGACGGCGACGTCGCGCCGATCCACAAGATCTGCGACCTCGCCGAGCGCTACGGCGCGATGACCTATATCGACGAGGTGCACGCGGTCGGCATGTACGGTTCGCGCGGCGGCGGCATCGCCGAGCGCGAGAACGCGATGCAGCGCATCGACGTGATCGAGGGCACGCTCGCCAAGGCGTTCGGCTGCCTCGGCGGCTACATCACCGGCTCGAAGACGCTGATCGACGCGGTGCGCTCCTACGCGCCGGGCTTCATCTTCACCACCGCGCTGCCGCCGGCGATCTGCGCCGCCGCCACCGCCGCGATCAAGCATCTCAAGACCTCGCAGTGGGAGCGCGACCGCCATCAGGATCGCGCCGGCCGCGTGAAGTCCGTGCTCAACGCCGCCGGCCTGCCGGTGATGCCGAGCACCACGCATATCGTCCCGGTGTTCGTCGGCGACCCGGAGAAGTGCAAGGCGGCGAGCGACATGCTGCTCGCCGAACACGGCATCTATATCCAGCCGATCAATTATCCGACCGTGCCGCGCGGCATGGAGCGGCTGCGCATCACGCCGTCGCCCTATCACGACGACGTGCTGATCAACACGCTCGCCGAGGCGCTGGTGCAGGTCTGGGACGCGCTCGATCTGCCCAAGCGCAATCAGCTCGCGCTCGCGGCGGAATAATCAGCCTTAGTCCTCAAAAGGCACTCAATCTTCAAAAGGTACTTGGCGCTGGGGCTTCGGCGGCTCCGGTTCGGGCGGCAAGCGCGAGTGCCGCACCGACCAGCGCGACGAGAAGGGGATCACCAGCGAAATAAAGACGATCCGCATCAGGTGATGCGCGCCGACATAGACCGGGTCGAGGTGCAGCGCGAGCGCGAGCACCATCATCACGTCGACCGCGCCGGGCGCGAAAGCGATCGCCACATCGGCGGTGCGCAGATCGGTCCCGAGCGCCAGGACCGCGATGAACACGCCCGACACGACCAGCGCCACCACCAGCGAGCCGAACGCCGCCAGCGTGAATGTCAGCAACAGCCGCACCGACGTATTGGCGAACCGTGAACCCGTGACGCAGCCGAGCGCGATCATCGCCGCATTCGCCACCCACCACGGCATCAGCGCATGCACCAAGCCGCTGCCATGCAATACGCCGGAGCACAGCATCGCGCCGAACAGCAGCCCGCCCGGAATCCGGAAGCGGAGGAACAGCGCCGCCAGGATCGCCGACAAGACGATCAGGATCACCAGTTCGCCGAGCAGGTCGGGATTGAAGTCGCCGCCGATCGAGCGCGCACCCGGCGTGATCAGGCCGAGCAGGCTGAGAGCGAGCGGCAGGCTCGCCGACACGATCAGCACCCGGATCGTCTGCACGATCGCCACCGCGCGGATGTCGACGCCGAGCTCGCCCGCCATCACCATGACCTGCGACAGCGCGCCCGGCGCGCTCGCCAGCATCGCCGCCGTATGGCCCCAGCCGTGAACCCATTGCAGATAGGCCGTGCTGGCGACGCTGATGGCGACGATCGCCACCACCATCATGGCGATGCTCAACGGCCACGCCGCCATGCCGCTCAAGGTGTCGGGCGTCACAACCGCCCCGAGCGAGATGCCGATCAGCACGAAAATGACGTAGCCGAGCCGCCGCGGCATCAGCATCGGCCGGCCGGCCAGCGCCGATAGCGCCACCGCGAGCATCGAGCCGATCAGCCAGCCGGCCGGCATGCCGGCCACGCCGAGCGCGATGCCGCCGGCGGCACCGGTCAGCAGGGTTTCGGCAACGTTCAGCACGACCGGGCGGGATAGCGGCAGCGGCAAGGAGACCTCTCGCGGGGAGACCCGCGATCCATGCAGCGATCGGCATCCAGCGTCAAACGCCCATGTCGCCCTGCTGTGCCGTACCCGTGCAGCCCTGCTATGCGCCGCCACCGGCCGCGCGCTATGCTCGCGCGGGACGCCGCACGGGACTAATGTGTGGGTGCCGCCTGGAGAAATCATGCTGCAAGGCTGGGTCTTTATCGCCGTCGCGCTCGGCTATATCGGGCTCCTGTTCCTGATCGCGAGCTATGGCGACCGCAGCCGCCGCGCGGTGCGCGACACCCGCGCGCGCCTGCTGATCTATCCGCTGTCGCTCGCGATCTACTGCACCTCGTGGACCTTTTTCGGCTCGGTCGGTCTCGCGTCTCGCACCGGCTTCGACTTCCTGACGATCTATATCGGCCCGATCCTGATGATCGGCCTGTTCTGGCCGCTGCTGATGCGCATGGTGCGGCTCGCCAAGGCGCAGAACATCACCTCGATCGCCGATTTCATCGCCGCCCGCTACGGCAAGAGCCAGCGCGTCGCCGCCTGCGTGGCGATGATCGCGATCATCGGCAGCATCCCCTACATCGCGCTGCAACTCAAAGCGGTGTCCGCCTCGTTGCAGACCGTCACCGCGCAGATCAATGTCGATCCTGGCAGCCCGCCGGTGTTAGGCGACATCTCGCTGTTCGTCGCGCTGGCGATGGCGACGTTCGCCGTGCTGTTCGGCACGCGCCATGTGGACGCGACCGAGCATCAGGACGGCCTGATGCTGGCGATCGCCACCGAATCCACCGTCAAGCTGATCGCCTTCCTCGCCGTCGGCATCTTCGTCACCTTCTGGATGTTCGACGGTCCGGTCGCGCTGTTCTCCGAGGCGATGCGTATTCCGCGCATCGCGGCGATCCTGACGCGCGACATCCACGTCGACTCCTGGGCGGCGATGACGCTGCTGTCGTTCTTCGCCTTCGTGCTGCTGCCGCGCCAGTTCCATGTGGCGGTGGTCGAGAACAACAACGTCAACGAAGTGCGGCGCGCGGCCTGGCTGTTCCCGGCCTATCTCGTGCTGATCAACCTGTTCGTCATTCCGATCGCCATCGGCGGCCTGATCATGTTTCCGGCCGGCCGCGTCGACAGCGACATGTTCGTGCTGGCCTTGCCGCTCGCCGCCGGATCGCATGTGCTGGCGCTGGCGGCGTTCGTCGGCGGCCTCTCGGCGGCGACGGCGATGGTGATCGTCGAGACGGTCGCGCTGTCGATCATGGTGTCGAACGACATCGTGATGCCATTCCTGCTCAACCGGCGCGCCGCCGCCGAAGGGCCGGACAATCTCGGATCGACCGTGCTGAAGGTGCGCCGGCTGGCGATCTTCTGCATCATGGTGCTCGCCTATCTGTATTACCGCTCGGCCGGCGACGCCCAGCTTGCCGCCATCGGCCTCCTCTCGTTCGCGGCGGTGGCGCAGCTCGCGCCCGCCTTCGTCGGCGGGCTGATCTGGCGCCGGGCCACCGCCGCCGGCGCGATCGCCGGCATGGCGGTCGGCTTCGCGGTGTGGGCCTATACGCTGCTGCTGCCGAGCATCGCCGATGCCGGTCTGATCGCGCCGGACCTGATGAGGGCTGGACCCTGGGGCATCGCGGCGCTACGGCCGCAGCACCTGTTCGGCCTCGATCTGCCGCCGCTGGTGCATGGCGTGATGTGGAGCCTCGCGCTCAATCTGCTCGCCTTCATCGGCTTCACGTTGCGGCGCCGGCCCGCGCCGATCGAACAGTTGCAGGCCAACCTGTTCGTGCCGAGCGAACTCGCGCCGATCGCGCCGACTTTCCGCCTGTGGCGCTCGACCGTCGCGGTCGACGAACTGATCGCCACCGTCGCGCGCTATCTCGGCGAGGAGCGCACCCGCACCTCGTTCGAGAATTTCGCCCATGCGCGGCGCATCAATCTCGATCCCAAGGCCGACGCCGACATGCAACTGCTGCGCTATGCGGAGCATCTGCTGGCCTCGGCGATCGGCACCGCCTCGTCGCGGCTGGTTTTGTCGCTGCTGCTGCGCAAGCCGACGGTCTCGACCAAGGCGGCGCTAAAGCTGCTCGACGACGCCAATGCGGCGATCCAGTACAACCGCGAAATTCTGCAGACCGCGCTCGATCACGTGCGCCAGGGCATCGCCGTGTTCGATCGCGACCTGCAGCTGATCTGCTGGAACCGGCAATTCGGCGACGTGCTCGACCTGCCGCCCGCCCTCACCCGCGCCGGCGTCCGGCTCGACGAAATCCTGCGCTACAACGCAGCGCGCGACACGTCGGCGCCCGACGTGATCGAGAAGCGCGTGCGCACGCTGCTCGAGCGCTACACCGAGGCCGGCGACGCCTTCATCGAGCGGTTCGCCGAGCGCGGCCTGTTCATCGAGGTGCGCGCCAACCGCATGCCGGACGGTGCTCTCGCCACCACCTTCACCGACATGACGCCGAGCGTCGAAGCCGCCGAGGCGCTGGAGAAAGCCAACGAGACGCTGGAGCGGCGCGTGCGCGAACGCACCGAGGAGCTGACGCGGCTGAACGCGGCGCTCGCCCGCGCCAAGCGCGACGCGGAAGAAGCCAATATCTCGAAGACGCGCTTCCTCGCCGCCGCGAGCCACGACATCCTGCAGCCGCTCAACGCGGCGCGGCTCTATGTCACCAGCCTGGTGGAGCGCCGCAGCGCCGGGTCCGACAGCCAGCTGGTCGGCAATATCGACGCCTCGCTGGAAGCGGTCGAGGAAATCTTCGGCGCGCTGCTCGACATCTCGCGGCTCGATGCCGGCGTGCTGCGGCCGGAGCCGGCGAGCTTCCATATCGATCAATTGCTGCGGCAGATCGAGGTGGAATTCGCCCCGATCGCCAGCAGCAAGGGGCTGGAGCTGGTGTTCGTGCCCGCGCGCCGGGTCGTGCGCTCGGACCGCCGCATGTTGCGCCGGCTGCTGCAGAACCTCATCTCCAATGCCATCAAATACACGCCCAAGGGCCGCGTGCTGGTCGGCTGCCGCTTGCGCGGCGATCATTTGCGCATCGACGTGTTCGACACCGGCGTCGGCATTCCCGAGAGCCAGCACAAGACCATCTTCGCCGAATTCCACCGGCTCGATCAGGGCGCGCGGATCGCCCGCGGCCTAGGCCTCGGCCTGTCGATCGTCGAGCGCATCGCGCGGGTGTTGCAGCACGACATCAATATGGATTCCAAGGTCGGCGGCGGCACGCGGTTCTCGATCACGGTGCCGCTGTCCGACGCCGCGCCGGCGCATCTGCCGACCGCCGCGCTGCCGGAGGCCGATACCGGTCAGCTCGCCGGCACGATCGCACTGTGTATCGACAACGAACCGGCGATCCTCGACGGCATGGAGGCGCTGCTCGGCGGCTGGGGCTGCCGCGTGATCAAAGCGAGCGATGCCGACACTGCCTTGGGGATCATCGAGCAGGACAAGCTGCGCCCGAACGGCCTGCTGGTCGACTATCATCTCGACCACAGCAACGGCATCGCCGCCATCGCCCGTCTGCGCCAGCATTTGGGCGAGGACCTACCGGCGATCCTGATCACCGCCGACCGCAGTCCGCGTGTACGCGACGAAGCGCGCACCCACGGGGTCCAGGTGTTGAACAAGCCGCTTCGCCCGGCTTCGCTGCGGGCGCTGCTCGCGCAATGGCGCGTGCAACGGATCGCCGCCGCGGAGTAGCGGCTTTCGTTTCGCCTTGTCGGAGGTGCTTCGCGGAGGCGCGTGATTCTCCTCTCTCATCCCGCCTCATCCTGAGGAGGCCGCCGAAGCTCGAAGAGCAAAGGCGCCGTCTCGAAGGACGAGGCGGCCACGGTGCCGCACGCCTCATGGTTCGAGAGAGGCGCGCACCAACAGCCGTCATCACCGGGCTTGTCCCGGTGAGCCCGGCAAGGCGGGCACAGTGCCGGCCTAAGCGGGATGCCCGGGTCATCAGGGCGTTTACACCCGTCTTCGACGGGACAAGCCCGGCCATGACAGCGGATGGAGCGGGCCTCAATCCCGCCTCTTGACTTTCTTCCTATGTGCCTATAATCCTATGTCCGTCCTGCTCGTCGAGGGGCGTCATCATGAGGCGTCTTGATGGTGGAGCAGGATTGCGGCGCCCGCGCCACGGTTCGCACCCGTGTGTCCGGGACGCCCTGGGTCTGCCGTCCGCCCCAACTAAGTGGGGCCGCCCAGATTAAAGGGCTGGACGTGGGCCGGACGAATGCGGGCCAAAGCCCGCTGGAACCGGTGGGGTCCGATCCCGCAAGGATCGGCAACCCCATCTGTCCGCGCCCCGGAAGCACGGTCCCAGGGAGCGAAATCGCCGCCCATGACAAAGCCCAGCCTGCGCAAGCTTGGCTGGGTGGAGCGCCGCAAGGCGCGCGTGTCTCTCTCTGGCGGGAGAGATGCGCTCCGCTCACGCGGTGACGTGTGAGCGGTGACTACGACGTTGCGCTTCGCGGCGCTCCGTCCCCCTCGATGTGGTCGAGGGCCTGAGGAATTACGGGCGTACCCGGCGCCGGCTAAACAATACGGGCGATGACGCATGCCTATTCGTCATCGGCTGTCTGACAATCACATCGGAAAGAATGGACGCACGCGATTTCGCCGCGTCATGGCCGGGCATAGCCGTTCGAAGAACGGCGTCCTTACGAACGCCTATGTCCCGGCCATCTCGATCAGGTGAGCACGGTGACAGTCTAAGCGGGATGGCCGGGACATCAGGGCGTTTACGCCCGTCTTCGACGGGCCATGCCCGCGCATGACGTGGAGAGAGGATCGCGTCTGTCTCTCCGCCTCATCCTGAGGAGCGATGCGCAGCATCGCGTCTCGAAGGACGAGGCGGCCCAGCATCGCGCCCGCCTCATGGTTCGAGACGCATCGCTGACGCGATGCTCCTCACTATGAGGCTTTGAGAGAAGTGCGCCACTCTCTCAGCCGTCATGCGCGGACGTGTTCCGCGCATCCACGTCTTTGGCGCGACGGAAAGAAAGCAGGACGTGGATGCCCGCAACACGTGCGGGCATAACGTGGAGAGGATCGCGTCTGTCCCTCCGCCTCATCCTGAGGAGCGATGCGTAGCATCGCGTCTCGAAGGATGCGGCGGCCCAGCATCGCTCCCGCCCATATTCTTTTGACGCAATCCTGCGGATTGCTTCTGAGAGCGGAATGACGTTGAAAGCGCCGCGCTGACTGTTGGAGGCAGGCGCCGTCAGCGCGTCGGAATCGGCTTCTCGCCGCGATAATCGTAGAAGCCGCGCTTGGCCTTGCGGCCGAGCCAGCCGGCCTCGACATACTTCACCAGCAGCGGGCATGGGCGATACTTCGAGTCCGCCAGGCCCTCGTGCAGCACCTGCATGATCGACAGGCAGGTATCGAGACCGATGAAGTCGGCGAGTTCGAGCGGTCCCATCGGATGATGCGCGCCGAGCTTCATCGCCGTATCAATCGCCTCGACCGTGCCGACGCCTTCGTACAGCGTGTAGATCGCCTCGTTGATCATCGGCAGCAGGATGCGGTTGACGATGAAGGCCGGGAAGTCTTCCGACACCGCGATCCGCTTGTGCAGCTTGTTGACGAAGATCTTGCTGGCGTCGAAAGTCACATCGTCGGTGGCGATGCCACGGATGAGCTCGACCAGCTCCATCAGCGGCACCGGGTTCATGAAGTGAATG
Source organism: Pseudomonadota bacterium (assembly GCA_023386635.1). Taxonomy (GTDB): domain Bacteria; phylum Pseudomonadota; class Alphaproteobacteria; order Rhizobiales; family Xanthobacteraceae; genus Pseudolabrys. Next base: position 48,177 of record JAEWJH010000039.1, on the reverse strand, counting down.
CCGATGAACTTTTCCGGGCGGTCGGTGACGGCGGCAAGCCGCGTGATCGAGATCGACGAGGTGTTGGTGGCGAGGATCGCCTCCGGCTTCAGCACCGCGGAGAGACCGGTGAGGATCTTGCGCTTGACGTCTTCCTTCTCGGTCGCCGTCTCGATCACCAGATCGCAGTTGGCGAGCGCCTCATAGCTTTCGGCGGGACGGATCCGGCCCAGCGCCTTCTGCCTGTCATCCTCGGTGATGGCCTGCTTCGACACCTGCCGCGCCATGTTGCCGTTGATGGTGGCGATGCCGGACTTGATCCGATCGGGCGCGATGTCGTTCAGCAGCACATCGAAGCCGGCCAGCGCGCAGACATGCGCGATGCCATTGCCCATTTGTCCGGCGCCGATCACGCCTACGGTCTGGATGTTCGCGGTCATTTCCTTATCCGATCGTCCGGGCCATTGCCCGGCTGAATCCTGATTGCATCAGCGCCACCAATTCACAGTGTGGCATTACCGGCCCGATTTGGCCAATTCCTCGGTCAATTCCGGCAGCGCCTGATAAAGATCGGCAACGAGGCCATAGTCGGCGACCTGGAAGATCGGCGCCTCCTCGTCCTTGTTGATGGCGACGATGACCTTGGAATCCTTCATGCCGGCGAGATGCTGGATCGCGCCGGAAATGCCGACGGCGATGTAAAGCTCCGGCGCGACCACCTTGCCGGTCTGGCCGACCTGCCAGTCGTTCGGGGCGTAGCCGGCATCGACCGCCGCGCGCGAGGCGCCCATGGCGGCGCCGAGCTTGTCGGCCACGGGCTCGATATATTTGGTGAAGTTTTCACGCGACTGCATGGCGCGGCCGCCGGAGATAATGATCTTCGCCGAGGTCAGCTCCGGCCGGTCGGACTTCGACAGCTCCTCCCCGACGAAGGTCGACACGCCCGGATCGGTCGCCACGGCGGCGGTCTCGACGGCGGCCGATCCGCCCTCGCCCGTCGCCGCGAACGCGGCGGTGCGCACGGTGATCACCTTCTTCGCGTCCGACGAGGTGACGGTCTGGATCGCGTTGCCGGCATAGATCGGCCGTTCGAACGTATCGGCCGAGATCACCTTGGTGATGTCGGAGAGCTGCATGACGTCGAGCATCGCGGCGACGCGCGGCATGATGTTCTTGCCGTTGGTGGTGGCCGGCGCGACGAGCGCGTCGTAAGGCCCGGCGAGCGAGACGATCAGCGCCGCGGTCGGCTCCGCCAGCATATGCGCATAAGCATCGCCCTCGGCGAGCAGCACCTTGCTCACGCCGTCGAGCTTGGCGGCCGCGTCGGCTGCGCCCTTGGCGTCCTTGCCGGCGATGAGCACATGCACCTCGCCGCCCAAGGCTTTGGCCGCCGTCAGCGCCTTGGCGGTGGCATCCTTGAGAGACTTGTTGTCGTGTTCGGCAATCAGCAGCGTCGTCATCAGATCACCCCGGCGTCCTTGAGCTTGCCGACCAGTTCGGCGACCGATCCGACCTTGGCGCCGGCCTGACGGCCCGGCGGCTCATTGGTCTTCACCACTTTGAGGCGCGGCGTGACATCGACGCCGTAATCGCCCGGCGCCTTTTCGTCGATCGGCTTCTTCTTCGCCTTCATGATGTTGGGCAGCGAAGCATAGCGCGGCTCATTGAGCCGCAGATCGGTGGTGACGATGGCGGGGCCTTTGAGCTTGACGGTCTGCAGACCGCCGTCGACTTCGCGGGTCACGGCGATGCCGTCGCCGTCGACGGCGAGCTTGGACGCGAAGGTTCCCTGCGGCCAGCCGAGCAGCGCGGCCAGCATCTGGCCGGTCTGGTTGCTGTCGTCGTCGATCGCCTGCTTGCCGAGGATGACGAGGCCGGGCTGTTCCGCCTCGACGATTGCCTTGAGGATTTTCGCTACCGCGAGCGGCTCGACCGCACCGTCCACCTTCACCAGGATGCCGCGATCGGCGCCCATGGCCAGCGCAGTGCGGATCGTCTCCGAGGCCTGCTGCGGCCCGATCGACACCGCGACGATCTCCGTCGCCTTGCCGGCTTCCTTCAACCGCAAGGCTTCTTCCACCGCGATCTCGTCGAACGGATTCATCGACATCTTCACGTTGGCCAGGTCGACACCCGACCCGTCCGGCTTGACGCGGATTTTGACGTTGTAGTCGACCACCCGCTTCACGGGGACGAGGATTTTCATCGGCAGACGATCCTTACAGAGGCCGATTATGGGCTAAGGCCAATTTTTGTGCAGAGCAACCTAATGGCGGCGCCGTTTCGGTGTCAACGCCGCCAAGGCCATGGAAAGACTTGCAAACACACGTTTTGGCCGGGATATCCGGTTTTATCGGTTTTGCCCCGGAGCCCACAAAACGTCGCCGGTTCCCTTGCCGTTGGCGTGGCGGCCGGCGACAAACAGGAAGTCCGACAGGCGGTTGACGTATTTGAGCGCCGGCGCGTCCACATGCTCGCCCGGCTGGTCGCGCAAGGCGACCATGATCCGTTCCGCTCTGCGGCACACGGTGCGCGCCAGATGCAGATAGGCAGAGGCCGCGCTGCCGCCCGGCAGGATGAACGAGCGCAGCGGCGCGAGGTCGGCATTGAACAGATCGATCTGCTGCTCGATCCAGTCGACCTGCGCGTCGGTGACGGTCAGCCGCGCGCCGCCCGGCCCTTTCTCGGCGAGACAAAGATCGGCTTCCACATCGAACAGATCGTTCTGGATGCGCGACAGCGCCGCGTCGAGCGCCTTGTCGTCGGCCGTATGCAGGCGCGCGAGGCCGATCACCGCGTTGACCTCGTCGAGCGTGCCATAGGCATCGACCCGCAGGTCGTATTTCTTGCGCCGCGCGCCGCTGCCGAGCGCGGTGGTGCCGTCATCGCCGGTGCGGGTGTAAATGCGGTTGAGGACGACCATGCGGGACTCAGCGCTGCATGAAATAAATCGCCGTCATGATCACGATGATGGCGATGAACTGGGCAAGCACGCGCAGACGCATCAGCTTCTGCGACGTATTGGGAGAGCCGCCGCGCATCATGTTGAACAGGCCGAGCAGGAGAATGATGGCGACGAGGCCGACCGCGACGGGCACCAGCCAGCTAAACAGTGTTTCCATAATCTTCATCTAGCACCGCTCTCCTCCCGATACCAATGCGCGCCACGCAATCGTGAGCACCGGCCGCGCGGCCGCGTTGACGGAGGGCCGCGCGGCCGTGCTAGCCTGAAACGGGGGCTGCGCCGTATTCCACGCCGCGGTCAGCCAGCAGGAGCTTCCATGCTCTCTGGCGCGGGGACGGCAGCGCAGAATGCGGCAGCGCCTGAGGCGCCGGAGCTGCATTGCCTGCGTGAACGCCTGTCCCCGGCTCTGCTGGCCGCTGCAGCCACTCGCGCGCAGGCCCTCGGTCTCGATGCCCACCGCGTCCTGATCACCCATGATGTCATCAGCGAAGACGCCTATTACCGGGCGCTGGCCGCCGATCTCGGGCTCGGTTTCGAGCCGCTCGAGGCCACCTCCCGCAGCGATTGTCCGCTCGACGACGCACGGTTCATCGAGACGGCGGCCGGCGGGATGCTGCCGCTGCAGAGCGGCAAGGACCGCATCTTCGTGCTGGCCCCGCAGGAGGTGCGGCGTTTCATCGGCGCGATGCGGGCGCAGCCGTCGCTGCGGCGACAATTTCGTCTGACGTCGCCGGGCCGGATCAAGGACTTCGTTCTGCGTCATGCGACCACGGCGCTGGGCGAGCAGGCCGCCGGGACCGTGGCCACGACGCGGCCGGATCTGTCGGCGGCGCCGCGGCCGAACCACCGGATCGTGATGACGTTCGCGCTTCTCGTCACCGTCGCGATAGCCGTGCTCGCCGCTGTGCCCTTCGACGTCACCTTCGCGATCAATGCGCTGCTCGCGATCTTGTTCGTGGCGTGGATCGTGCTGCGTCTCACCGGGGTGATCGCCGGACTGAGCATGCTCGACCCGCGCGGCGCGCTGCCGGCCGACAGGGGACTGCCGGACTATTCGATCATCGTCGCGCTGTATCGCGAAGCGCGCTGTGTGGAGGGGCTGATCGGCGCACTGCAGCAACTCGACTATCCAAAAGAGCGCCTCGACATCAAACTGGTGCTGGAGCGTGACGACACGGAAACACTCGCTGCTCTGCAGCGCATCGGCTTGCCGCCTTATGTCGACGTGCTGATCGCGCCCGAAATCGGCCCGCGCACCAAACCGAAAGCCTTGAACATCGCGCTGCCCTTCATCACCGGCCGTTTCGTCGTCGTCTACGACGCGGAGGATCGACCCGAACCGAATCAACTCCGGCGCGCGGTCGCCGCGTTTCGCCGGGCCGGGCCGGAACTGGCCTGCGTGCAGGCGCGGCTCGCGATCGACAATACCCGCGACGGATGGCTCGCCGGATTCTACACGGCGGAATATGCCGCGCAGTTCGATCTGATCCTGCCGACGCTCGCCGCCTTGCGCGCGCCGCTGCCCCTGGGCGGCACGTCAAACCATTTCCGCGCCCATGTCCTGCGCCGCGCCGGCGCCTGGGACAGCTACAACGTCACCGAGGACGCCGATCTCGGCATGCGGCTCGCGCGGTTCGGCTATCAGGCCGATGTGATCGTCTCCGCGACGTACGAGGAAGCTCCCAACCAGTTGGGCTGGTGGCTGCGCCAGCGCACCCGCTGGTTCAAAGGCTGGATGCAGACCTGGCTGGTGCATATGCGCCATCCATGGCGGCTGCTGCGCGACCTCGGCCCGTTCTCATTTCTGGTGTTTCAGCTTGTCGTCGGCGGCAACGTGCTGGCGGCGCTGGTGCATCCCTTCTTCCTGATCGGACTGATCTGGACGCTCGGAACCCAGGCGCCCGATCTGACGGAGGCGCAGATGCTGCCGTTTGCCTTCGCGCTGTTCTCGATTACGGCGGCGGCAGGCTATCTGACCTCGATCCTGCTCGGCAGCGTCGGCCTGCTACGACAAGGCCTGCCATCGACCTTGTGGGTGCTGTTGCTGACGCCGTGGCACTGGCTGCTGCTCTCTTATGCGGCGTGGCGTGCGCTGACGCAGCTCGTGCGCGCGCCCTATCGCTGGGAAAAAACCGAGCACGGGCTCGCGCGCACCTCGCGGCTGGAACGGCGCGCCGCGAGCACACGCGACGTCATGCCGAGACATCAACCGGTTCGCGCCGGGCGGGCCGTCATTCAAAGATAGCGGCGCAATTCCGCCGCGGCCTCATCCGGTTTACGCTTCATGTCGAACGGCCGGACGAATTTGCCGCTCTTGTCCATCAGATAGACGATGGCGGTGTGGTCCATCGTATAGTCGTCACCGGTTGTCGGCACCTTCTTGGCGTAGACGCGATAGGATTTCTCGATGGCGGCGATCGCCGCGGTGTCCCCCGTCAGGCCGGTGATGTGCGAATCGAAGCTGGTCAGATAGTCCTTCATGGCTGCCGGCGTATCGCGTTCCGGATCGACCGTGACGAACAGCGCGTTCACACCGTCGGCATCCTTGCCGAGCGCGCGCATCAGTTCCGAAATTTCGAACAGCGTTGTCGGGCAGACATCGGGGCAATGGGTGAATCCGAAAAATACGAGATGGGGTTTGCCCTTGAAGTCTGCGTCCGTGACCGTGGCGCCATTCTGGTTAGTGAGCGTGAACGGTCCGCCGATGGCGGCGACCGGTGTCGCGCTGCGGCCGCCCATCAGCATGGCGGTGACGAAGAACAGGACGAGGCCGAGCAGGAAGGCGGAAGCGGCCAGGACGATCCGGGTGGTTTTGGGATTCATGACAACGATCGGGATTGACGGGTCGGTGCGAACTTAGAAACAGGCGGCGAGGCCGGCCCGCAGGGTCTCGAAGAATAGAGCGGTGCCATAATACCCCCACAGCACGGCCGCCGCGGCGAACAGGCCGCCGCCCACCGCGAACGCTATCCACAAGACCGGCGCACGCGCCGGCGAAGCAATAACTGGCATGACCGAGTCCCCGAACCGGCAATCGCCGGCAGGACCAATGACATAAGCCTCCTGCCGCCTCCCCACAACAGGCCGCGCGGTCGCGGCGTTAACCATAACCGTCGATTAAAAAGCAGCATTTTAAGCATTCCCCGCCGCTTCGTTGACTCGCATGGTTAAAGCCGCGCATGTAAAGCGCGACACAGACGAGGCGAAAACATGGCTCTCGCGAGCCGGAGGAAGACGACAATGCGGACGAGTTTTGCGTTCATCGTGGCGGTTTCGGCAGCGCTCGCGGCCGGCTCGGCGTCGGCCCAGAATGCCGAAGGTGCGAAGGTCATCACCGAATGCGCCGGGCATCCGAACGCGCTCGGCGTCGCGCGCGTGGTCGAGATCGACACCACCGGTGGTCCGGGCTTCGGCTTCGAACACTTCAAGGCCTATGACTTCCTGCGCGACAAGGAAGTGGTGCTGACATTCGACGACGGTCCGTGGCCGGGCCACACACCGATGGTGCTGAAGGCGCTCGCCGATCATTGCACCAAGGCGCTGTTCTTCCCGATCGGCAAGCACGCCGGCTGGCATCCGGAAATCCTCAAGCAGGTCGCGGCGGCCGGCCACACGATCGGCTCGCACACCTGGTCGCATAAAGACCTGTCGAACAAAAAGCTCACCGAGGAAGACGCCAAGGCTGAGATCGAGAAGGGCATCAGCGCCGTCAGCGTGGCGCTCGGCGGCAAGCCGATCGCGCCGTTCATCCGCTTCCCGGCGCTGCGCCATCCGCCGGAGATGGTGAAGTATGTCGGCTCGCGCAACATCGCGATGTTCTCGACCGACGTCGACTCGTTCGACTTCAAGGCGCGCAAGCCGGAGCCGGTCATCGAGACGGTGATGAAGAAACTCGACAAGCGCGGCAAGGGCATCATCCTGATGCACGACTTCCAGGGCTCGACCGCTCTGGCGATCGGTCCGTTGCTCGATCGCCTGCATGCGGGCGGCTACAAGGTCGTGCAGATCAAGGGCAAGGAGCCTCTGAAGTCGCTTCCGGAATTCGACGAGATCACCAAGAAGGAGATCGGCGGCGGCGTCGAGAACGCCCGGCCGATGTCGAGCGTGATCAAGACGATCAGCGAATAAGCGCGATCAGCGCTCAGCAACAAAGCCGGTCATGCTCCGCATGGCCGGCTTTTTTACATGCGCTCCTGTTTCATGCGCTCTTGTTTTCTGCTTTCTTGCCTTCACCGCGCATCGCCACGCTGGCGCGCTTGAGGCAATCGCGCAGCCGCGCCGCTGCCGGCGACAGACTGCGATCGCGCGGATAAGCAAGCACCACCGGCGACGGCCCCTGCAGCCGCGGCAACGGCAACACATGCAGCGCACCGAGATGTGCGAAATAGGCGGCGATATCCGCCGACAGCACCCACAGCAGATCGCGCTGCGACAGCAAGGCGACATTGGTCTGTACTGACGAAGATTCGATCAGCGCGCGGCGCGGCGGCCGATGCAGCCTTCGGAACAGTGCTTCGACACCACGCCGCATCGGCGTGCCGTCCTCCGGCAGCACCCACTCCGCATCCGCGACGTCGCTCCAGCGCAGATCGCGACCCGACGCGGAAGACCGTCGGGCGAGCGGATGGCGCCGCCCGCACACGACCTGCATCGGCGGATCGTACAACTCCTCGACCGCCAGCGTTCGGTCGGTGAGCGGCGCATCGAGCCGGCCAACCACCAGATCGAAATGCCCCGCGCGCAGACCGCCGAGCAGTTCGCCGATCGTGCCTTCGCGCACGGTCACGGAAATGTCCGGCGCGGCCTCCAGCAGATCGACCAGCGCATGCGGCACCAGCACGTAGCAGGAGCCGACACCGGCGCCGAGCCGCGCCGAGCCGACCAGCCCCTCGCCGATCGCACCGAGTTCGTCCTGCGTCCGGTCGAGATCGCCGATCATTGCCGCGGCACGGCGCAGCAGCGCCTGCCCCGCCGCCGTCGGCCGCAAGGTGCGCCCGGCACGCTCGAACAGCGGAACGCCGAGATCGGCGGCCAAGCGATTGAGCAGTTTCGACGCCGCCGGCTGCGACAGGTTCACCGCGCGCGCGGCCGCGCTCAGGGTCGGCGCCTGCGCCAGCGCCGCCAGCAATTCGAGCTGGCGCAGCCGCACCCGCCGGCGCAGCATCGGCGCACGTGGCTTCGGCCCAGCGCGAGGCTGAGACCGGGGCTTGCCAGGGGTGGAGCGGGGCCGAGGGCGGGTTTTTGACATATGCCAGAATCGACATGAATGAGAGCGGACAATTCATTTGAATATACTGGATGGTCCGGCGCACACTCCAGCCTTGGAATGATTGCAATGTCCCGATCCGACAGCTTCATCGACAAACACGGTCTGTGGACCGACGCGCAGCACCAGCAGGCAGCCACGATCCGCGCCCGACTGGCGCAGGGCGACATCAAGCTGGTGCGCGTCGCCTGGCCGGACCCGCACGGGATTTCGCGTGCGAAACTGCTCACCGTGCCGGCATTCCTCGGCGCCCTGACCAACGGCTACAACATCAACGTCGCGACGACGACGCTCGATGCCTCTGGCGCGCGGGTGTTCGGCTCGTTCCTGCCCGGCGGCGGCATGGGTCTGCCGGAGATGACCGGCTCGCCGAACCTCACCATCGTCCCCGATCCCGGCACGTTCCGCGTGCTGCCGTGGGCGCCGGACATCGGCTGGATCCTCTGCGACGAGTATTTCACCGACGGCAAACCGTTTCACTTCTCGACGCGGCATCTGCTCAAGAAACAACTCCGCCGCCTCGCCGAGCGCGGGATGGGCTGCCGCGTCGGTCTCGAGGTCGAGTGGTATCTGCTGCGGCCCGCGGAAGAGCATCTGACGCTGGAGCATGTGGGCTCTCCGGGACGGCGCGGCCGCGCGCTGCGCACTTATCCGGCCGAGCCCGGCTTCTCGCTGCATTCGGAAACCAATTTCGACCTGATCCAGGGCGCCATGTCGGCGCTGGCGGATTGCTACACCGCGCTCGACCTGCCGCTGACCTCGATCGAAAAGGAATGGGGGCCCGGCCAGGTGGAATGCACCTTCGCGCCGGAAGATGCGCTGCGCGCGGCCGACAATCTCATCCTGTTCCGCACGGCGACGCGGCAGATGGCGCGGCGGCTCGGCTATTTCGCCACCTTCATGCCGCGCCCGGCGCTGGCCGGTTACTATTCGAGCGGCTGGCATCTGCACCAGTCGCTTGTCGAGAAAGCGAGCGGCCGCAACCTGTTCGCCGCGGACAGCAGCAACGACCTCGTCTCGCCGCTCGCCTCGCAGTATCTCGGCGGCCTGCTGGAGCACGGCGTCGCGGCGACGCCGTTCACCACGCCGACCGTCAACGGCTATCGCCGCTTCCGGCCGAATTCGCTGGCGCCGGACCGCTGCACCTGGGCTTTCGACCATCGCGGCGTGATGCTGCGCGTGCTCGGCGGCTACGGCAGCGGCGCGACGCGGATAGAGAACCGCGTCGGCGAGCCGAGCGCCAATCCCTATCTGTTCATCGCCTCGCAGCTCGTCAGCGGCCTCGACGGCATCGACAATAAGCGCGATCCCGGTCCGGCGAACGAAGAGCCCTATTCCGCCGACAAGCCGCGTTTGCCGGCCAATCTGCCCGACGCGCTGACCGCGCTCGAGGGCGACGAGACGTTCAAGACACAGTTCGGTCCGCTGTTCATGGACTACTTCCTCAAGATCAAGCGCACCGAAGCCGGCCGCTTCGCACGCTGGCTCGAGGACAACAAGCTCACCGCCGGCCATGAGCCGACGGCATGGGAGCAGGACGAGTATTTCGAATTCTTCTGACGCGACGAGGTGCCGACATGCTGCAACGATCAGGGAATGGCGGCGGCTACGACTGGGACGAACTGGTGCAGGAAGACCGCGTGCACCGGCTGATCTATGCCGATCCGGAGATCTTCCAGCGCGAACTGACGCATGTCTTCGGCGCGGTGTGGGTCTATCTGGCGCATGAAAGCCAGATTCCGAACAACAACGATTTCATCACCGGCAAGCTCGGGCTGCGGCCGATCATCATCTGCCGCGACAACGACGGCAAGGTGCGCGCCTTGTACAACCGCTGCACCCATCGCGGCACGACCCTCTGCCGCTGGGAGAAAGGCAACAGCCGCTCGTTCCAGTGCCCGTATCACGGCTGGAGCTATCTCAATAACGGACGCATCCGCGGCGTGCCGTGGCCGGACGGTTATGCGGTCGACTTCCGCGACCCGAAATTCAATCTGGCGCAGGTGCCGCGCGTCGAGAGCTATCGCGGGTTCATCTTCGGCACCCTGAACATGGAGGCGCCGTCGCTCTCCGACTATCTCGGCCCGATCAAGAAGCCGATGGACGAATGGATCGACCGCAATCCCGGCGGCAAGATCGTCGTCTGCGAGGCGAACCGGCTGAAATTCAAGGGCAACTGGAAGCTCGCCTACGACAATTCGGCGGACGGCTATCACGTCATCTATTCGCATCGCTCGCTGATCGAGACCGAAGCGCGCTTCAACGACGGCGAGAAGGGCATGTCCTACTACAAGAACTCGCCGGACAAGCTGGAGATGTATGTCGCCTATACCGGCAACGGCCACCACTACAAGGACAAGCGGCCAAACCTGCAGAAGCGCGACGGCGGGCTGTGGGCGATCGAATCGCTTCATCCCGGCATGGAACACGTCGCCGAGAAATTGCGCGCCAAGCTCGGCGCCCGCGCCGAAGCCGTGCTGGACTATGCCGGCTCGGAGCCGATGAACATCAATGTGTTCCCGAACCTGTCGCTGCTCGGCAACCACATCCAGGTGATCGAGCCGGTATCGGTCGATGAGACCAACGCGGTCTGGTACGGCACCAAGATCGAAGACGTGGACGGCACAATCGGCGACGACGTGCTGCGTGAGATCAACACGCTCCGTATGCGCACGCAGGAAGGCTTCCCCAATCTCGGCGAGGTCGACGACATCACTAACTTTGAACAGATCCAGCGCGGCCTCGCCTGTCTCGAGGACGAATGGATTTACATGAACCGCGGCATGGGCATGCCCGAACGCTTCCGGACCGATGAGCAGGGCGTGATCTATGGCCCCGCCACCGACGAGGTGTTCATGCGCGAATACATCATGGAGTGGAAGCGGCTGATGCAGGCCGAACCGCGGCTCACCGTGCAGCGGGAGCCATAAGGGGAGCCATGACATGAATTCGCCAGCCGTGCCCAACCACGATCCGTCGCGGTTTTCCTATTACGTCACCGACGACTTCTATGCCGACCTCGTCGCCGCCTATACCGACTGGCAGGACGACAAACTCGCGGTCGATGACATCGCGATCCGCGAGCGCGTCCGCATGCTGCTGGAGCGCGAGGCGCGGCTGCTCGACAAATATCTCTATGAGGAATGGCTGACGCTCTATCTGCCGAACTTCGTTTATTGGGTACCGGCGACGCCGGACGGCGGCGATCCGCGCACGCAGGTGGCCGTCACGTTCGACGACCGCCGCCGCACCGAGGACCGCATCTTCCGCTTCCGCACCGGCTATGCCTGGTCGCAGGCGCCGCCGTCGCGCACGGTGCGGCTGATCGGCAATGTCGAGGTGTTCCGCACCGCGCGCCCCGACGAGCTGATGGTGCGGTCGAACTTCATCACCAGCGAATTCTGGGACAATGAAACGCGAATGCTGACCGGCTGGACCGGTCATCGCCTGAAGCAGCACGACGGCCGCTGGCTGATTCAGTGCAAGCAGGTCAACCTGATCAACTGCGACCAGTCGCTGCGCAATCCCAGCATCATCCTTTGAGGGACTCTGCATCGGTGGCGGCAAGCCGGTGTTGCATCAGGAATTGCCGCAACACGTCGACGCAAGCCTGCGGCCGTTCGGTCTGCAGGAAATGCGTCGTGTCGGGCACCGCGTGATAGGCGATGCCGAGTTCATCGTGCAGCGCCGCGCAGACCTTGGCGGCCGGGGTATCGGATACCGTCGGATCGCCGCCGATCAGAATCGTCGGCACCGGCAATCCGCGCATGCGCGGCCACAGTGTCGTGTCGTCCTGCGAGAGATACAGGCTCGCCTCGAAATCGCGCGGATTGCAGAGACGCCAGCGGCCGTCGTTCTCTTGCCGCAGCGTCGCGCGCGCCAGCGCCATTGGCGCGTCCGGCACCAGCCGCGCGAACTGCCGTCGCGTTGCGATCTGCGCCGCAAACTCCTGCGGTGACGCATAGCTTTCCGGCCGTCGGCTGGCGCGATCGGTCATACTCCGCATATCGGCGAAATGCTCGTCATAGAGCGGATGACCGAGCCGAGGGCAGATCGGCGGATCGAACAGCGCGAGTGCCGCCCAGCGCTGCTCCTGCCCTTGCTCGGTCTGCCCCAGCGTGTGTTGCAGCGAGGCGATGGCCGATAGCGAATGGAACACGCCGACCGTCGGCGCGGCACCGAATGCGCGCTGAATGCCCTGATAGATTTCCTCGAAGTCGAGGAAGATGCGCGCCCAGTTATGGCCTTCGCGCGTGTGCAGCGGATTGAGGCCGTGGTTGCGCACGTCAAACAGCACCAATTCATGGTGCTCGGCCAGGAGACGCCAGAACGGCGCATAGGCATTGATGGCGAGGCCATTGCCGTGACTAAGCGCCAGCCGCGGCGCACCGACCGTGCCGTGCCGGCGCAGGACGATCACCGCGCCGTCGCTCATGGTCAGCGGCACGACCGCCGACGGCTCCGGCAACGGCAGGTCGGGCAGAGCAACTGATGCAGCGGTCTGATCCAAGTTTCGGCTCATAGGGTCATCGGGGCAGAAGACGATCGTTCAATCCAAACCCTCATAGTCGATCCTGCGCCGTCCGGCCACATCATGGATGCAATGCGCCGGTCATCCGCGCGAAAGGCGCGCTGTCAACCATTCCGCGACGACCATCCCCTGTGTTGTCGCCGCGCGGGATCCGCGCTTGAAGAATCAAACACGCGCGGCCCATATCGCCTCTTCGACTCAGAATGACGACGAGGACTTCGCTTTGCTTCCTTCCATCCAGTCGCGTATTTCCACAGAACTCGGCGTCCGCGAGCAGCAGGTCGCCGCCGCGGTCAACCTGCTCGACGGCGGCGCCACCGTTCCGTTCATCGCCCGCTACCGGAAGGAAGTGACCGGCTCGCTCGACGACGCGCAGTTGCGCACGCTGGAAGAACGGCTGCGCTATCTGCGCGAGCTGGAAGACCGCCGCAAGGTCATCCTCGACAGCGTGCGCGAACAGGGCAAGCTCGACGCCGCGCTGGAAGCGACGATCCTGGCCGCCGACAGCAAGGGGCGGCTCGAGGATATCTATCTGCCGTTCAAGCCCAAGCGCCGCACCAAGGCGGAGATCGCCAAGGAAGCCGGACTCGAACCGCTCGCCGACCTGCTGCTCGCGCAGCCTCAGCACGAGCCGGCCGCCAGCGCCGCGCCTTACGTCAACGCCGAAAAGAATGTCGCCGACGCCGCAGCGGCGCTCGACGGCGCCCGCGCGATCCTGGTCGAACGCTTCGCCGAGAACGCCGATCTGATCGGCGCGCTGCGCGAGGAGCTGTGGACCTATGGCCGGCTGAAATCCGCCGTGCGCGACGGCAAGCAGGAGGCCGGCGCGAAGTTCAAGGATTATTTCGAGTTCACCGAGCCGTTCGCCAAGATGCCGTCGCATCGGGTGATGGCGCTATTCCGCGGCGAGCGCGAGGAAATCCTCGATCTCTCCATCGAGCAGGACGATCCGGCGACTCGGCCGCCGATCAGCAGCTACGAATTGCGCATCATGCGCGCCTACGGCATCGCCGATCAGGGCCGCCCCGGCGACAAATGGCTCATCGACACCGCGCGCTGGGCGTGGCGCACCAAGATCTTCGTCACGCTGTCGATCGATCTGCGGCTGCGCCTGCGCAGCGCGGCGGAAGACGAAGCGGTGCGCGTGTTCGCGGAAAACCTGCGCGACCTGCTTCTCGCCGCGCCGGCCGGCACGCGACCGACGCTCGGCCTCGATCCGGGCTATCGCACCGGCGTCAAGGTCGCGGTGGTCGACGCCACCGGCAAGGTGGTCGCCACCAGCACCATCTACCCGCACGAACCGCAGCGGCGCTGGGACGAGGCGCTGGCGATCCTTGCCAGGCTGGTGCGCGAGCACAAGGTCGAGCTGATCGCCATCGGCAACGGCACCGCCTCGCGCGAGACCGACAAGCTCGCCATCGAATTGCTGAAAGGTCTCGCCGATCCCAAGCTCAACAAGATCGTGGTGTCGGAGGCCGGCGCGTCGGTCTATTCCGCTTCCGCCTACGCGTCGGAAGAACTGCCCGATCTCGATGTGACCTTGCGTGGCGCGGTGTCGATCGCGCGGCGACTGCAGGACCCGCTCGCCGAACTGGTGAAGATCGACCCGAAGTCGATCGGCGTCGGCCAGTACCAGCACGACGTCAGCGAGTTCAAGCTGTCGCGCTCGCTCGGCGCCGTGGTCGAGGACTGCGTCAACGGCGTCGGCGTCGACCTCAACACCGCCTCGGCGCCGCTGCTCGCGCGCGTGTCCGGCATCGGCGCGGGACTGGCGCAAAGCATCGTCTCGCATCGTAATGCCAACGGTCCGTTCCCGTCGCGTCAGGCGCTGCTCAAGGTGCCGCGGCTCGGTCCCAAGGCGTTCGAGCAATGCGCCGGCTTCCTGCGCATCACCGGCGGCGAGGATCCGCTCGACGCCTCGGCGGTGCATCCGGAATCCTATCCGCTGGTGCGGCGGATCATCGAAGCGACCAAAAGCGATATCCACGCGCTGATCGGCAACACGACCGTGCTGCGCGGTCTCTCGCCCAAATCATTTGCCGACGAGACCTTCGGCCTGCCGACCGTCACCGACATCCTGCGCGAACTGGAAAAGCCCGGCCGCGATCCGCGTCCGGCGTTCAAGACCGCGGAGTTCAAGGAAGGCGTCGAGACGCTCAACGACCTCAAACCGGGCATGATCCTCGAAGGCGTCGTCACCAATGTCGCCGCGTTCGGCGCGTTTGTCGATGTCGGCGTGCATCAGGATGGGCTGGTGCATGTCTCCGCCATGTCGAAGACCTTCATCAAGGACCCGCGCGAGGTGGTAAAGCCCGGTGATATCGTACGGGTGAAAGTGCTCGACGTCGATAAACCGCGAAAGCGCATCAGCCTCACGCTGCGGCTCGACGACGAGGCCGGCAGCGCGGCGTCCCGGCCGGCCTCAGGCGCGCGCAGCAGCGCCGGCCATCAGAGCCAGCGCAGCAGCAAGCCGGACAAGAACAGCGGCAAACCCGCGGCTGGCGGCGCGCTCGCCGATGCGCTGCGCCGCGCGGGGCTCAACCCGCGGCAGTCATGACTCGGAGCGCGTTCCGGGAAGATTGGAGCGGGTGAAGGGAATCGAACCCTCGTATGCAGCTTGGGAAGCTGCCGTTCTACCATTGAACTACACCCGCGCTGCGCCTCTAGCGCGCTGATTTAATTGTCATTATTGGCGCACCAGCGCAAGGGGGTTCTGACGCCGTACCGGGCGACCACGTTGTCTGGCGCGTGCGGAGCCCATTGTCCTCTGAAAGTCCCGTTGATTGGTCAGGGATATTCGAGCGTTTGCCGCGTATCAACCAGCCGCTCGATCACGACGCTGATGCATCGCGGAGCGACCGACCGGCCTAGCTGAGGTCGATCAGAAGGCCGAGGCAAGCCGGCTCGCACGCAGAGCGCGACATACGTGCAGAAAGACGGACGCCGCACACCACGCGGGTAGAGAACGAAGCGACTGCTGCGTCGAAAGACACTGCGACATGAACGCCGGAACGTTCCGGCCCGATGATGTGTTGCCATCCATCACAAGGAGTTTGACGATGGCAACAGAAACGCAAGAAACCGCCGGGTTGATCGGCAGCGACAAGGTCGAAGGCACCGATGTCTATGGCGCCGACCGCGAGAAGATCGGCTCGATCGAGCGCATCATGCTCGGCAAGCGCGATGGCAAAGTGGCCTATGCGGTGCTGAGTTTCGGTGGCTTCCTCGGCATGGGCGACGAGCATTATCCGTTGCCGTGGAACCAGTTAACTTACGATACCGATCTCGGCGGATATCTTGTCAACCTCACCAAGGATCGGCTCGAAGGCGCCCCCAAATATTCCGGCAACAGCTGGGATTGGGAAGACCGCACGCGCGCCCGCGCGGTGAACGACTATTACGGCGCGCCCTGGGCGGCCTACTGAGTCAAAAAGCCTTCGCCTGATTCAATCAGGCGAAGGCTTCGCTGTTCGATCATGTTAACGGCCCACGGCAGGCTCGCGGTACGCTTTTCGCGAAGGCCGTCAACGCCAGCGAATGATCAACGCTCTTTCCAGTGACGTCGGCGTCAGGCAACCGCATCCGCCAGCCGCAAGGTCGGCGCCACACGCGGCCGCGACGGCGCGAGATCCCGCCCCGGCAAACGCGGCGTATCCGTCATCTGGGCTGCCGCATCGGCGCAAAGTTCGTTGCAGAAATAGGTGTTGTTTCGCCGGTGCGCCTGCGTCGTCAGCGGCTCGCGGCAGAACGCGCAATTGCGGGGATGACCGGCGAGAACGTAACGCGAGGCAGACAGCATGGCGAACTCCTGACGTGATGCGCAGGATAACGCTGCCACGGAACACCGGTTCCCGGCCTTCAGGCCGGGTTAGAGCGTCCCCTCGATGCTAAGATCGACCAGCGTCTGCTGGGTGAGATCGCGGGCCGCCTGACGCGCCGCCGGCACGTCGCCCTTGCAGATCGTATCAATCAACGCGTGGATCAGCGCCCGGCTCTTGCGGCCATGGCTGCGCAGCAGCGACGCGTTCACGTAGATCAGCGTCTGATGCATGGTCTTGTCCCAGACGTCCTGCATCATCCGGTTGCCGGCGGTGGTCAGCAGCCATTGCGACAGCTTGCCGTTGAACGAGGGATGCTGCCCGCCCCGGTCGATCTCGGAAAAACCGGCATCCATTTCCCGCTTCAGCACCGCCGCCTTGTTCAACGCATCATCGGAGCGATTGCGCGCGGCGAGTTCGGCCGCATATTCGAGCAAGGCGAGCCGGAGCTGAAACAGTTCCAGCAATTGCCGTTCGTCGAGTTGCTTGATGCTGACGCCATGCCACGGCGCGCGCTCCGCCAAGCCTTCGGCGACGATCGCCTGCAGCGCCTCACGGATCGGACCGTTGGAGAAACCGAATTCGTTGCGGAGCTGAATCTCGCGGATGCGTTCGCCCGGCGCATACGTGCCGTTGAGAATCCGCTCGCGCAAAATATCGGCGAGCCATTCGGTTCGTGAAAACCGCGCGGCGTCCGCCACCGGCGCCGGTCCGGCGTTGGCAACGGCGGAAGCGCCCGGCGCCTCGCTCTGATCGGATGAAGGGCGCGATGCCGGAGATCGGGACGCAGGCCGCCGTGCGGATTTTTGCGATGCCATCGAACCGACGCCGGTCCTTTGTCTGAAATTTTGGAGCGGCGATATCAGCACGGACACCGCCGCTCCAGCAATGCAGTTCAGAAGAAACGGCTCTGATAGCTGTGGCTATCCTTCTGCGCGAGCGCCCATTGGCCCAATTCCTCGTGCCGGGCGAACCAGACGTCGGGGAACTGCTGCATGTACTTGATGACTTCCTCGAACACCGAGGTGATCATCGGACGCCCGCCGAAATGGCAATGCAGCGTCAGGCACAGCATCGACATCGGCTCGTTCTCGCGCAGATAGTCGAACGTGCCCTTGTAAACGTCCCACAGATCGCGCGGGCTCGACCGCAGCACGCGGTTGTCGGTGAAGTCGCTGTTCGGCACGGCGGCGATACGGCCGTTCTTGGTGTCGAGCGCGATCGGCAGATCGGTATAGGTCACGTCCGCCTGATAGGTGAGCTTTTCCGCTGCAAGGAAATCGACGGTGTGCTCGGTGAAGGCGAGCACCGAGGAGAGCCAGCCGGCCGGGCGCTTGCCGGTCTTGTCGCCGAGAATGTCCAGGCACTTCTTGATGGTCTTCTGCTCTTCGTCAGGCTCCATATAGGCGAGCAGCGCATCCTGCGTGTAGTTGTGGCCGCCGACATCGTGGCCCGACTTGACGATCTGCTTCACCGTATCCGGATAGAGCTCGGCACAGCGCGCATTGGTGAAGAAGGTGCCGGGAATCTGCAGCCGGTCCAGCGTGCGGATCACGCGCCACACGCCGACGCGACCGCCATAGGTAGACCAGGCGCGGCCGGCGAGGTCGACAGTGCCCGGCTTGAGATGCGTGGTCTGCACCGAATAGTTCGGCGCTTTGCCCTCCGCCCATGTCTCGTACATCACCGTCACGGCCACGGCGATGCGCTTGCCGTTCGGCCAGATCAATTCCTTGGAATTCGCCATCGTTTCCTCGCTGTCCATCGCGGTGCGCCTATTCGCCACCGCCGCTCGCTGCGGCACCCTTCCGGAAAGGGCTTGCCATGGTCCATGATTAATTATTAATAATATCTCCGTCAAGGAAGCGGACCATGCCGGGCCGCACGAGCCGGGAGCACACCGGCACAGACACTGGAGGAATGCCCATGCGTCTCACCTTGCGCACTCTTTTGCTCGCAGTCCCTGCACTGGCCACCGCGCTGGCGCTGCCGGTTCTGTCCAGCACCGCCTCTGCCCAATCCAACTGGCCGGACCGGCCGATCAAGCTGCTGGTCACCTCTGCCGCCGGCGGCGGCATCGACCTGATGGCGCGCGTGCTGGCCGACGCGATGAGCCGGCACCTGCCGCAGCGGGTGATCGTGGAAAACAACGGCGCGGCCGGCGGCCTGATCGCGACGCGCGCGATCGCCAAGGCCGACCCGGATGGATACTCGTTCCTGTTCCAGGGGCCGGGCCACGCCTATCTGCCGTATATCCGCAAGGACCCCGGCTATGACGTGCGCAAGGATTTCGCCAGCGTTTCCCTGATCGCGACCTATCCGCTCGTGCTGGTGACGCGCCCATCGCTCGGCGCGAAGTCGCTCGCCGATTTCATCGCGCTCGCCAAGAAAGACCCGGGCAAGCTGACCTACGGATCGAGCGGCGTCGGCGGCGCATCGCATATTCCGCTGGCCGCCTTCACCGATCAGGCCGGCATCCAGATGGTGCATGTGCCCTATCGCGGCAGCGGCCCGGCGACGGCGGCCCTGCTCGCCGATCAGATTGACCTCGTCATCGACGGCCTTGCCCCGCAGATCGGCAACATCCAGGGAGGCCGCGTCATGCCGCTCGGCATCTCGACCCGTGAACGCTCCGGCTTCATGAAGGAGCTGCCGACCATCAGCGAGACGCTGCCCGGCTTCTACTTCCCGATGTGGGTGGCGATCTTCGCGCCAGCCAACACGCCAAAGGACATCGTCGACAAGATGTCGGCGGCGGTGTCGGCAGCCTTGAAGGATCCGGCGGCGGCGAAGCGCTACAAGGAACTGGTGGTCAACACCGTCGGCTCCACGCCGGCCGAGCTCGATAAATTCGTCGACGAGCAGCTCACGGTCAGCAAGCAGGTGATCGAGAAATCGAAGATCCAGATTCCTGACTAACCTGAACGATACCGACGAGGATATCCGTTATGACCACCCGCGATCCGGCCTCATCCACCGCCACCGTCCTGCAGGAATTGACCGCGCTCGAGGTCGACTACTGGTACGACGTTGACCACAACTGGGGCCGGACCGCGAGCGACCTCTACGTTCCGAACGGCGTCTTCGCCATCGGCGACAAGGTGATGACGGGCCGCGATGCCATTGCCGGCTTCTACAGTTGGCGAGAAGGCCGCGGCGACCGCACCGCCCGCCACGTCGTCACCAATTTCCGCGTCAACGCGCGCAACGGCAATCGCGCGACGTTTCAATGCATCATGCTGCTCTACGCGGCGGATGGGAAACCGGTGCTTGAGTCCAGCCCCGCCATCATGATCGCCGACATCGTCGCCGAATGCGAATACGGCCATGACGGCCGCTGGCGTTTCGTGTCGCACCGGCTGATCCCGATCTTCATGAGCGGCGAAGCGCCGACCATTCCGCCGGAGAAGTAACGTCTACGATTTGAAATGCTTCGACAGCTTCAGGCCCTGCGCCTGATAGTTGGAGCCGATGCCCTGCCCGTACAGCGACCGCGGGCGCGCCATCATCTTCTCGTAAACGAGGCGGCCGACGATCTGCCCGTGCTCGAGAATGAACGGCACCTCGCGCGAGCGCACTTCGAGCACCGCGCGCGATCCCTTGCCGCCGGCGCCGGCATAGCCGAAACCCGGATCGAAGAAGCCGGCATAGTGCACGCGGAATTCTCCGACCAGCGGATCGAACGGCACCATCTCCGCCGCGTAGTCCGGCGGCACCTGCACCGCTTCCTTCGAGGCGAGAATGTAGAACTCGTCCGGATCGAGGATCAGCGTGCGATCGGGACGCACCGGGATCGGCTCCCAGAAATCCGCGACCGCATAGCCGTCGCGGCGTTCTACATCGATCAGTCCCGTATGACGCTTAGCGCGATAGCCCACCAGACCGTTCTCGCCGAAACCGGCGAGATCGACACCGACCGCGACGCCCTCGCCCACATCGGCATCAGTGCTGTCGACCAGACGCTCCGCCGCATGCAGCGCGCGCAGCGCCGTCGCATCGAGCGTCGAGTGGCCTCGGCGGAAACGGATCTGCGACAGCCGCGCCCCTTCGCGCACCAGCACCGGGAAGGTACGCGGGCTGATCTCCACATAGAGCGGACCGCGATAGCCGGGCTCGATGCGGTCGAAGCCGCGCATCGAATCCGAAATCACGCGGGTGAAAATATCGAGGCGCCCGGTCGAGCTTTTCGGATTGGTGGTCGCCGAGATATCCGGCGGCAGCATCAGGCTTTCCTGCAGCGGCACGATGTAGACGCAGCCGGTTTCCAGCACCGCGCCATTCGACAGCGAAATCTCGTGCAGCCGCAGATCGGCGATGCGGCGGGCGACCGCGCCATGCGGGCCGGGAAGAAAGCTCGCGCGCACGCGATAGGCGACGTTGCCAAGCCGCAGATCGAGGCTTGCCGGCTGGACCTGATCGGCGACGAACGGCCGCGCGCTGACGATCCCGCCTTGCGCTGCGAGCGCGGCGATCGCCTCGTCTGGCAGGATGCCTTTGTCGTCGTCGCCAAAAGCGAGTGTCATTACACAATCAAACACGTGGGCAGGGTGGCCGCGATCTAACCCGAAGGTCGCCTTGACGGAAAGAGAGACCAGGCTTAAAGAACCGGCTTATCCCGTGGTCCTTTGAGCCGGCCGGCTTGCAGCCACGTTAAATAACTCGCTAAAAGGCCGGGGACGCAAGGCTCTGGCCTTTGGACCCGGTCGAGACGTTTGTCTCCGGCCGGTTTTTTGTTGCCCGCGAGGCAACAGAGAAATGTCAGGAGTGTCGAATGTCCACCGACCCGTCCGCCAAATCCTCCACCGCACAGCGGCCGCGCAAGACGATGCGCGATTATCGGCCGGAGACGCGGCTGATCCACGCGGGCACGCAGCGATCGCAGTTCGGCGAGACCTCGGAAGCGATCTTCCTGACCCAGGGTTTCGTCTACGACAGCGCCGAGCAGTGCGCGGGACGTTTCACCGGCGAGGAGCCCGGCTACCTTTATTCGCGGTTTTCCAATCCCACCGTCAACATGTTCGAGCAGCGCATGGCCGCGCTCGAAGGCGCGGAAAGCGCGCGCGCGACCGCGAGCGGCATGGCCGCCGTCACCGCCGCGCTGATGGGCCAGGTGCGCGCCGGCGATCATGTGGTCGCCGCGAAAGCGCTGTTCGGCGGCTGCCGCTGGGTGGTGGAGGACTGGCTGCCGCGCTTCGGCGTGACCTCGACGCTGGTCGACGGCGGCGATCTCGCGCAGTGGCGCAACGCCGTGCGCGACAACACCAAAGTGTTCTTTCTGGAGTCGCCGACCAATCCGACGCTCGAAGTCTACGACATTGCCGAGATCGCCAAGATCGCGCACGCCGCCGGCGCCAAGCTGACGGTCGACAATGTGTTCGCGACGCCGCTGTGGCAGAGCCCGCTCGCACTCGGCGCCGACTGCGTCGTCTACTCGGCGACCAAGCACATCGACGGTCAGGGCCGCTGTCTCGGCGGCGTGATCCTCGGCTCGGAGCAATTCATCCAGGACAACATCCACAACGTGCTGCGCCAGAGCGGCCCGGCGATGTCGCCGTTTAATGCCTGGGTCATGCTCAAGGGGCTGGAGACGCTGGCGCTGCGCGTGCAGAAGCAAACCGAGAATGCCGCCGCCGTGTCGGTCGCGCTCGACGGCCAGCCGAAGATCAGCCGTCTCGTTTATCCTGGCCGGCCGGATCATCCGCAGGCCGACATCGTGCGCAAGCAGATGCGCGCCGGCTCGACCATGATCGCGTTCGAGGTGAAGGGCGGTAAGGCCGGTGCATTCCGCTTCCTGAATGCGCTGTCGCTGGCGAAGATCACCAACAATCTCGGCGATGCCCGCACGCTGGTGACGCATCCGGCGACGACGACGCATCAGCGCCTGACACCGGAAGCCCGCGCCGAACTCGGCATCAGCGACGGGCTGATCCGGTTCTCCGCCGGCCTCGAACATCCCGACGATATCGTCGAGGATCTGCTGACCGCGCTGAAACAAGCCTAGCGGACGCTAGCCTTCCGCCCAAGGTCTGACATAAGCTCGCCTCCACTGATCACTCATTGGGGGCGACCATGACTGACCAGCCGGCACCGACCCAGAAAGACCGCAGCAGCCTGATGTTCAAGCTGCTGTGCGCTTATCTCGTCCTCACCTTGCTGTGGCGGCTGTTCGTGCCCGCGCACGAATATCCGAGCCGGCTCGCCATGATCCTCGACATGGTGGTGGACGGCGCTGCGATCCTTGGCGTGTTCGGCTTGCGCGCCAAGGGACCGAACGCGCTGTTCTGGATCGGACTTATCGCCGGGCTTGGTCTGTTCGCGATCCGCCTCACCAGCAATGCGAGCTGGTGGACCGGGCATCTGATGTATTCGCTGCGCTGATCAGCGATCAGCCGGCGCGAAAGCGGACAATGCCTGCGCGAGCCGCACGGGACTGACTGGCTTGACGAGATAGTCGTCCATGCCGGCGGCGCGCGCTGCTTTGTCGTCGCCGGCTTCGTTGCGGCCGGAAATGCCGATCACCGGGATGCGTCCGGCAGCCCCGGGCAGCGCGCGGATTTTTCGGGTCGCCTCGAGCCCATCGATGCCCGTCAGCGTCACATCCATCAGCACCGCGTCATAGCTATCGCGGGCGACCGCGACCACCGCCGCCTCGCCGGTCTCGACGAAATCCGCCTTGTGGCCGAGTTCGGACAGGATGGTGTTGATGACGACGCGGCCATACGGATTGTCCTCGACGCACAGCACCCGCATCCCTGCACCGTGCGCGCCGGCGCGGCGCATCGTCGCCGGATCGGGCCGCACATCGGCGCGCGGCAGCGTGACCGTGAAACGGAACGTGCTGCCCGCGCCGGGCTTGCTGTCGATCGTCAGATCGCCATCCATCGCCCGCGCGATGCGGCGCACGAAGACGAGACCAAGACCCGCCCCGCCATAATCGCGCGAGATCTGTGCGCTCGCCTGCGCGAATGGGCGGAACAGCCGTTTGATTTCCGCTGGCGACAGGCCGATGCCGTTGTCGCTGATCTCGAAAACGAGCCGCACACGCTGACGCGCCATCGGTTCGGCACGGACGCGCATGGCGACCGCGCCGTTCGCCGTGAACTTCACTGCATTGTCGGCGAGATTTTCCAGCGCCGCACGCAGCCGCAGCGGATCGCCGGCGACCATCGCCGGCAGATCGCGTGCGATGTCGATCGACGCCTTGATACCTTTGGTTTCCGCGCGCGCGGCCAGCGCATGGCCGGCAGCCTCCGCGATACGGCGCGGCGCGAAGCTGTCGTTCTGCAGAACGAGCGTGTCCGCATCGGCGCGGACCGCGTCGATGATCAGCGACGTGATCGCCGCCAGATGCTCGGCGCCGCTCTTGATCGCCGCCGCCCATTGCCGCTCGCGCTCGCCGATGTCGGAGGTCGTCAGCAATTCGGCCAGCGCCAGAATGCCGGTGAGCGGCGTGCGCACATCATGGGCGATCGCGGCCAGCGACGCTTCGATGGCGGCCGGCGGGCGCGCGGACTTGCGCACGGACTTGTGCGGGGAATTGCGCGAGGATTTTCGCGCGGCGCGCCGCTTCACCTTGGTCGACGCCAGTTTGGTCGTCTTGGCCGCTTTCGTCTTGCGACGTGCGGGTGCGCCACGGCGCGCGGTCGATCCGGATCGTGTTCTACGCTTGGCCATGCTGCCCCAAACCCCGCGGCACCATGGCATGGAAGCCCCGCTCAGGCGAGCGCGAGGCCATATTACGGTTACAGGCCGATCATCGCGTAGATTCCGGCCCGTGTCTTGCCGGCGGCACGCAGTTCCCGCAGCCCGGTCGCCTGTGTCGATTTCGACAGTTTGTGGCCGGCTTCATCGAGGATCAGCCGGTGGTGGTGATAAGCGGGTTCCGGCAGGCCGAGCAGCGCCTGCAGCAGCCGGTGGATCGACGTCGCATGATAGAGGTCGAGGCCGCGCACCACATGGGTGACACCCTGCACGGCGTCGTCCACCGTCACCGCCAGATGGTAGCCGACCGGCGCATCCTTGCGCGCCAGCACCACATCGCCCCATGCCGCAGGATCGGCGAGAACCTCGCGCCCCGCCTCGCGCCAACTCAGTTGCGGCACGCGCGCCAGCGCCGCGCTCATGTCGAGCCGCAGCGCATAGGGCCGCCCTTCCTCGATCCGGCGCTGTCGCGCCGGGGCCGACAGCATCTTGTCGGCGCCGGGATAGAGCGGCGCGCCGTCGGGATCGCGCGGCCATGTTTCACCCTGCGCCTCGCGCTCGGCGACCAGGCGCGCGAGGTCGGCACGGCTTTCGAAGCTCGGATAGATCAGTTCCATCTGCTGCAGCCGCTCCAGCGCGGCGCGATGCTCGGCCAGATGCTCCGACTGGCGGCGGATCGGCGGCGCGAAGCGCAATCCGAGCCAGTCAAGGTCGTCGTAGATCGCCCGTTCGAACTCCGGACGACAGCGCGCCGGATCGATATCCTCGATCCGCAGCAGCAGCCGTCCGCCGACGGCCTCCGCCGCCTGCGCATTCAGCAGCGCCGAGTATGCGTGGCCGAGATGCAGATAGCCGTTCGGCGACGGCGCGAAGCGGAACACGCTCATGCGCGGCTCTGACAACCTCAACCTTCAGCAACCGGCTTGACCGGCGGGTGCAACTTCGCGGATGGATGCGGGTTCGACACGGTTCTGACAAGCCTTAAATGACGCACTACCTGCACAGCGAGGCGGATTTACGGGCGGGCCTCGAAGCCCTGCTCAAGGCCGATCCGCGACTGGAACCGGTCGCGGAGCGGGCCGGCGGCTTCGGGCTGCGGCGGCGGCCGGCCGGCTTTGCCGGACTGTGCCACATCGTCATGGGCCAGCAACTCTCAGTCGCCAGCGCGGCCGCCATCTGGGGCCGCTTCGCCGCGGCGTTCGATCCCTTCCATCACGACACCGTCCGTCTCGCGCGGCGCGACAAGCTCGCACGGATCGGCCTGTCGACGCCGAAGATCAAGACCGTGAAGGCGCTCGGCCACGCGGTGGCGCGCGGCGAGATCGATCTCGATGCACTGGGAGAGATGCCTGCCGACGACGCCCATGCCGCGCTGATCAAGCTGCACGGCATCGGCCCGTGGACGGCGGACATCTATCTGCTGTTCTGTCTCGGCCACGCCGATGCCTGGCCTGCGGGCGATCTCGCTTTGCAGGAAGCAGCTCGCATCGCCTTTAACCTGCGGCGGCGTCCCGACGCGAAAGCGCTGACCAGGCTCGCCGAAGTGTGGCGGCCGTGGCGCGGCGTCGCCGCACATCTGCTATGGGCTTATTACAAGGCGGTGAAACGACGCGACGGCGTGCCTGTGGGGCCGACCTCGCCTGCAGGAGCAACGCAATGACCGATCAGTCCCCCGCCCATCTTCCCCGCCTCGACGGCCCGCGCCTGGCGCCGGCCTCCGGCCGCGCCAGAAATCTGGTCGTGTTCCTGCATGGCTACGGCGCCGACGGCAACGATCTGATCGATATCGGTCGCGCCTGGCAGCAACTGCTGCCCGACACCGCCTTCGTCTCGCCGCACGCGCCGCATCCGTGCGGCCAGTCGCCCATGGGCCGCGAATGGTTTCCGCTGACGTTCCGCGATCCGAACGAGCGCTGGGACGGTGTGCATGCCGCGGCGCCGGCGCTCGAAGCCTTCCTCGACGCGGAGTTGGCGCGGCACAACCTGCCGCCGTCGGCGCTCGCTTTGGTGGGTTTCTCGCAAGGCACGATGATGTCGCTGCATGTCGGTTTGCGCCTCGCCGTCGCGCCCGCCGCGATCGTCGGCTATTCCGGCCTGCTGGTGTTGCCGCCCGACGAGGAGACGGACATCACCGCCGACATCCGCTCACGCCCGCCGGTTCTGCTGGTGCATGGCGACCGTGACGAGTTGATCCCGGTGCAAGCTTTGTTCATGGCGGCGCAGGCGTTATCCGCGCTCGACGTGCCGGTGGAATGGCACGTCTCGCCCGGCGTCGGCCACGGCATCGACCAGGAAGGCCTGCGTCACGGCGGCGAGTTTCTGGCCCGCCGCCTGAAGTAGACGTTACTCCGTCACCGTGATGGTGCCGGTCATGGTCGGGTGATAGCGGCAGTAGTAGTCGAATTTTCCGGCCTTCTTCAGCACCAGCTTGCCGATCTTGTTCGGCAGAACGTTGATGTCGAAACTCTTGTCGCGCGCTGTCGCGGTGTGAGCCACGAAATCGGCATTGCGCCATTCGAGAGTGTCGCCGACGCGGGCGGACACGGCGGTCGGCGCGAACGCAACCTTGTCCATGGTGATCGTGATGGTTTCCGCGGCAAGAGCCGCCGTAGCGAACCCCAGCGACAGGCCGAATACGATCGGCCGCACGATATCCGTCCGCATCATCTGCTTCCTCCCGGTCATCCGTTACTTCAAATCGGCCGCGACATGCTCGGCATGCGCCAGATGGCCCTGGAAGATCTTCAGCCCGGTCTGCAGCAGTTCCTTCAATTCGGCATTGGATGCCGACGGGATCAGCGTCTGCTCCAGCGCGTTATCGACGGTCTTGTGATAGGCGACCTCGTTGGCGACATAGGCCTTGTCGAACGCGTCGCCGGAGAGCTTCTTGAGTTCGGCCTGCTTGTCGGCCGCCTGCTTGGTCAGCGCCTTGCTGGTGTCGTTGTCCTGCGGCGTCACCTTGAGCTTTTTGACCAGCGCGAGCGCCTTCTCGTTCACCGCGCGATGGTCCTTGACCATGCTGGTGGCGAAATCGCGCACGGCCTTGCTCTTTGATTTCTGCAAGGCGAGCTCGCCCGCTTTCACATCGATCTCACCCGCCGTGTAGGCGATATGCGCGATCTGCGCATCGTTCGGTTTGGCGCTTTGCGCCCACGCCGCGCCGGCGCCCAGCAACATCACGGCGCACACGCCACTGACGATCTTCAACATCACATCGCTCCCTGATCGGCCCGGCGACCCCGATGGTCGGACGCGGCCTCTTCACAAGCATTGGATGCAGCAGCGCGCGCGAGGTTCCCGGCAATCAGCGCAATTCGCGCAAACGCATGACAACATTCTCGGCCATGCGCTCGCAGCGGGCGCCAGCGAACGGAAAGCTCTGCGCCAGCATCGGGCCGAGCTGCTGTTCCACATCGCGGCGAAGCATGTCGCGCGCGCGATGCAGCCGCGTCTTCACCGTTTCCGGCCGCAGGCCGAACAGCGCCGCGGTTTCCTCGACGCTCATCTCCTCGAGCACGCGCGCGACCAGCACGACGCGGAACGGATCGGGCAGCGCATCGATCGCGCGTTCGAGAATGTCCTTGATTTCGTGCTGGGCCATGGAGCGCTCCGGATCGGGCTGCGGCGAGATCAAAGGAAATGGCACCACCTGGCCATCGCCGTCGGTGACGATGTCTTCCATCCATGGCGTCATCGGCCGCCGCGACCGAAGGCGGCCAAGCGCCTCGTTGACGACGATCCGCGTCAGCCATGTGGACAACAGCGCCTCGCCCCGGAAGCTGTCGAGATGGGTGAAGGCCCGCACATAGGCCTCCTGCACCGCGTCTTCGGCCTCGGCATCGTCGCGCAGGATGCTGCGGGCAACCCGGAACAGCCGCTGGTTATTGCGGCGGACCAGGGTGCGGACGGCATCCTCGTCGCCGGCCCGGATACGGGCGACCAGCGCCGCGTCGCCGGCGGGGCCGGGTTCTGTCTGGGGTATTGGCATGAGGCCTCTGGGGGTTCTCGGCTGGGTTCTCGTCCTGCTCGGGGCTTAGATGCAGCCCGGCGGCAGAGGTTCCCGGGTTTCTGACCGCGACATTGGTCCTATCCAACGCCTGGGGCAGCGGCCGTGCAACCGCCTTCACACCCCCGTCATGCTGACTGTAGACTGTTGCGGGAATCGGTCGGCGACCGGGCCGGCCCGCACTGATGGGGTTTGCTTGAACGCCCACGTCTCGATGAACAGCGTTTCGACGAATGGTGTTTCGACAAACGGCTTTCCTGCCCTTGTCCTGAATGCCGACTTTCGCCCGCTCAGCTACTATCCGCTGTCACTGTGGTCCTGGCAGGATACGATCAAGGCGGTGTTCCTTGATCGCGTGAACATCGTCGCCGAGTACGAAACGGCGGTGCGCAGCCCAACCACGGCGATAAAGCTGCCGAGCGTCGTCTCGCTCAAGAGCTATGTGAAGCCGTCGCTGTATCCGGCGTTCACGCGCTTCAACGTCTTTCTGCGCGACAAGTTCTGCTGCCAGTTCTGCGGCTCACCCGACGACCTGACGTTCGACCATCTCATCCCGCGCTCGCGCGGCGGCACCACCACCTGGCACAATGTCATCGCCGCCTGCTCGCCCTGCAACCTGCGCAAGGGCAGCAAGACCGTCGACGAAGCCAAGATGTGGCCGTCGCAACTGCCGTTCCAGCCGACGGTGCATCACCTGCACCGCAATGGCCGGCTGTTCCCGCCCAACTATCTGCACGAAAGCTGGGTCGATTATCTCTACTGGGATAGCGAACTCGAGCCCTGATGGCCGGCCTTTTCGGCTCGAACCAGCGTAGCGACTTGAGCGGGCTTTCTGCCCTTGCGCTTCGCCGGATCGTCCCCATATGGGCTTTAACGGCGTTGAGCTTCCCCCGGCTCCGCCAGTAGGTCGATTTAACAACCGACCTGTGAGAACGGCCACGAGATTGCGGCGACGGCGGATGTACCCGCGCCCTGTCTTTCGTGGCCGTGATCGTTTTGAGGCAACACCCTCACGCTAAAAGCAAACGGGCGAAGTCACCGACTTCGCCCGTTTGCTGCGTTTAACGCGCGCCGCCCTGCTGGCGCTGCTGATGCGGGGCCAGATTGCTCTTCTGCTTGTTCTTGTCGGCCTTCGGTTTCTTTTTCTCTTTGTTGGACTTCTGTTCTTTCGACGCCATGGCGTCCTCCTGATCTCTGGTGATGGCCTAAACGCTGTTCAACACATCTCGCCGCTGACACTCGCCGCCCGGTGGCTCGGCTGCTCACGCCGTCTCGTCGGACCGGTGCCACACGCCCCGGACGCCGATGAGCGCAAGCGCCGCGAGCGCAAGCGAGATCAAAACATTATAACCCGCCAACGACAAACCGAGAAAGCGCCAGGCCGCTTCGTCGCAGCGGACCACCCGCGTGTTCTGCAATTGCTCTAGCAGGCCGCCCGGCCCGCCGAGCTGTCCGAGCGAGCCGGAGCAATCCGACGGCCCTGCCCAGAACCGCCATTCGACCCCGGAATGATAGGCGCCAAGGCCGGCGTTCCACAGGAAGGCGAGCGCCAGCGCGGCAAAGCCCGCCGCCAGCACCCGCCGCCGCGCACCATAATTCAGGCCGAGCCACAGCATCACGCCGAGCGGCACGGCAAAATAATAGGCATAGCGCTGCTCCAGGCAGAGCGGGCACGGCGGATAACCGAAGCCATACTGGAAAATCCAGGCGCCGATCAGCGTCAGCGCCGCGCCGGCCGCCACCGCCAGTGCAGCATTTTCGGGCGACGGCAGAGTGCCTGCGGCACGGAGATCGGACATGAAAATTTCCCGGATCGACAGATTGACCTCGGGCAATGCGCCACTATGATCCGCGCCGGTCAAGCCCCTGTGGCGGAATTGGTAGACGCGCCTGACTCAAAATCAGGTGTAGCAATACGTGCTGGTTCGAGTCCGGCCAGGGGCACCACTTCCTCAAGATACGGTCCAATCTTACCGGTTGCGCGAAGCAGTATCTGCTCGCCGCAAGAAGCTCCCTGCGCCGTGATACCCTGAAGCTGAAAACGGCCGTGCCGGGTTGATCCGGCACGACCATCACATATCGAGGCCCCGCGGAAACGGGACAGGGTAACGCGATCTAGTTGGCGTCCTGCTTGATCTTGAACAGGCCTGCGGAAGTCTTCCACATGATCCATTCGCGATCTTCCGGCGTGAGTTTCAGGTCGCCCATCTTCTTCAAATTCTTCTTATAGATGTCGCCGGCCTCGGCGCGCCACGTCGGCGACCAGTCGGTTCCGAACATGATCCGGTCAGCGCCGAGTTCAGACACCGCCCGTTCAATATGGCTCGGGTCCGCCTGCACGACGTCGATGAACACATTGTAGTGCTTGTATGCCACGGCTAGCGCCATCTCGAAGATGAAGGAATAGCTGCGCCCCATCTTCGTGATAACGATCGGGACTTCCGGGAACCATTCCGCCAGAAGATCAACAAACAACGGCATGCCGTGATAAAGCGGCGTCGAAAACTGCGTCCACCCCGTCAAGAACATGACAGGGACCTTATGATCGCTCAGCGCTTCCATAAGGGGCCGCAAGTCGCGAGCAATCTTCTCGGGTGCCGATTCGCGCGTGAAACGCGTCAACATGACCTCGCCACACCCGCGCAAATCCAGCTTCTTTACATAGTGATCGATTTCTTCCCGCGTCTTCTTCCAGTCGATATCCTGATAGATGTCGCTGTCGGCTGGATGCTTCGATCCTTCGTGGCCGATGTTGAAAAGGCCGACGAGCCGATCGGGATGCTTTCTAACCGCATCATAGACCTCGATGGGGTCTTCGCGGAATCCAGGCTGAATGACCGTTTTGTCGATGCCGCCGATATTCATGTCTTCGACGAGAAGGTCGGTCAACTCGCGTGCATTGACATAGCGCTGGCGGAATAGCTCCGGCTTCTGACGGCGCAGATTGATCACGTCCCGACGCGTTTTGACTGCATCTCCATACGAGAAAGTCGGATTGCCGAATGGGTGCGTATGCATAT
The DNA here is from genome assembly GCA_023386635.1 of Pseudomonadota bacterium. GTDB lineage: Bacteria > Pseudomonadota > Alphaproteobacteria > Rhizobiales > Xanthobacteraceae > Pseudolabrys. The sequence goes on along the minus strand of JAEWJH010000039.1, from coordinate 16,891 downwards.
CGATGATCATTGAGCGAATTCCCTTACTTCACGCGCTTGAGTTTCTGTCCAAGAAGAACGACGCCTGAACGTTCACGCTCGAGGCTCTTGACGACATCATCGGGTTCTTCAAATTCTGCGACCATTCCGGCCTTCTCAATCGCCGCGATCACTCCAGGATCGGCCGCAGCTTTCTTCAACGCCTGCTGCAGCTTTTTCACGACCGCGTCGGACGTACCCTTAGGCGCAAAAAGACCAAGGTTGAGATTCAAGCCCCCATCCTTCAAACCTTTTTCGGCCAGGGTCGGAATATCGGGGAACTTGGCAAGGCGCTTATGACCGGCAACAACCAGCGAGCGAAGCCTTCCGTCCTCGACGGCGCCGGCAAAACTGCTGAATGCGGCAGCGCCTCCGTCGATCTGCTTTCCCATAATGCTGGTCATCACTTGCGGTGTCCCGGGAAATGGCACCTCCATGATATCCAGACCCAATCCATCCTTGACCGAGCTGAGGTTGAGCGATGACAACGTGCCCGCCCCCGGCGTCCCGAAGTTGAGCGCACCGGGTCGCGCCTTTGCTGCTGCTATCAACGCATCGAAGTTTGCAAACGGCGAGTCTTTCGCGACAATGATCGTGCTGACGTCGACCGCATAATTCCCCAAGGGTACAAAATCGGTTGTGCCGTAGGGGACCTTGGCGCTGCCGATCTGCACGACCGTAATCGAAGAAGACGTCGTCGCTGCGAGCGTATAACCGTCGGGCTCCGCGTTCGCCACAAATGCCATTCCGACAATGCCGCTCGCTCCCGGCTTATTCAGAAGGACAATCGGCACGCCGAGCGCTTCCGAGAATTTTTGCTGCAGGAAACGCATTCCGATGTCGGGAGACCCGCCCGCCGGATACGGGACGACAACCGTGATGGGCTTCGTCGGATAGGTGGTTTGCGCGTTGGCGTGCCCGACAGCCGCTAAAACACACATCGCTACGGAGCAGGCCAGAAGCTTTGCCGATCGCAAGCGTTTCATGTCGATCCCCGAAATCAGTTGTGTTGAAATGCGAGCCCAATTGTATGCAAATCAAAATGATTGAATGCAACAGATTTTTTCTGTGTGGAAGATCGTGATTTTGAGCATTCATCGATCCGAGCGATCACAGTCATCGCATCCGCTTCTCAATCGTGCCGATCTGCATGCGATCAGCGATCAAGCCGTCGCGTTGGATCGCTTCGGTGACGTAATGAAATGCAGGAGGTTGATGAGCGCCGATATCATTCGGCGGACACTCCCTTCCGGGGCATCACAGCACGAGAACAATCGCGCGAGCGTGATCGGCTAACACGGCGCAATCAGCCGGCCGCTCGCGGTCAGCGAAACGCGACACCGAGATGATGCGGGCCGGTCCAGACGATCCGGCTGGCGAAGCTCGACCGATCCGAATCCAGCACCAGCACGAATTCGCGCGGAATGCCGACCGAACAGTCGAGTTCAAGGCACGCACCGCCCGCGGACAGATTACGGACCATGCAGCGGATACCACTGGTCCGATCGAAAGCGATGGTCGCGCCCTTGAGGACGCGACGGCGCGGCGTCTTGCGGCGTTCCTCGGTGATCATGGTCGCCCCGTTCCGTCGATCCGTGGCCCGCGGCGTTCGCCCGGGACCACCTGACAAAGGTGACGTGAAATCTATCGGCGGCCGCCTTACCCAAGCCTCAAACCGACCGCGGGCAAACCGCTAATTCACGTTTACGATAGTCCGCTGTCGGGGAACGATTTGCACCGCTATCACGTTACCCTCTGTCAAAAGACACGTGGAGGATGCAGATGAAATTACGTTGGACCCTGCCGGCCCTTGCTCTCGCGGCAGCCGCCGCCTGGACGCTGCCGGCTCCGGCCAATGCGGCCGTGCCTGTCGCCGGAATCGCAGCCGGCGTCGCGCAGGACGGCAGCGCCGTCGAACATGTTCGGTATCGTCGGCACCGGCATTACCGGCCGCACCATCACTGGCGTGGCAACCACTGGCGGCGCCATCGCCATTGCTGGACCGAGCGTCATCGCGTGCGCACGTCTTACGGCCGCGTGATCGTGCGGACTGTCCGCCGCTGCCGCTAAAGGCCGCTTGATGCGTTGGGCCGCGCGAATGCGGCCTCCATCTCGCGCCGGAATCGAACGGCGCTGTCGTTCGGGTCATACGCCACGTCGCTCCAACGCACGGCCTCGCCTTCGGCGAGGTCGCGCTTGAGCGTCACGTGATGCGCGAGCCCGAGCGGCAGCAGCCCGTCCCCCAGCGAGCGCTCGGCCGGGATCTGTTTGCCCCAGACGCAGAAACCGCCTTCTCCGTCGAGAATTTCGCCGGCTTTCAGGGCGCGCTTCGCTGTTGCCACCACATCGGAGCGGAAGCCCGTCGGCGCGCCGGTTGCTTCGCCGCGCAGCGCCACCGAGGCGACCGAGATGCCGAGCTCCAGTCCGATCATGTGGATCGGCCGATACAGTGCGGCGAATTTGCCGCTGTCGTCGGGCAGCATCGCATATTCGCCGAAGCAGCGCCGCGCGTAATCGGTCTCCCCCTCGAACACAACGTAAGTGCCAAGCGCGAGATGATGCGGCACGTCGCGGCCGTCGCGATAGACCGATGACGTCACTTCCGTGACGCCGGCCTTTTCCAGCACGCCGCCATCCGCCTTCGGCTTGCACATCTGCGCCAGTTCAAACCGCGTCGCCGGTGGGAAGGACAATCCATCCGACTGCGGGACGAGGCCGGTGGCGTTGCACACCGCGGTCATCTCGATTCCGGACTTGGTGCCGTCGACGAAGCTGTTGAACATTTTCGGATTGATCGACGTGCGGTCGGTGATCTTCAGATACTTGTCGAGGATGTCCCAGACATTGTCGGGATTCGACCGGTGGTAGTGCGGCTCGTAACGCGTGCCCTTGCCGGCCGCGATCACCTTGAAGCCGCAGGCCCGCGCCCAGTCCACATGCTCGCAGATCAGCGCCGGCTGATCGCCCCAGGCGAGGCTGTAGACCACGCCGGCCGCTTTCGCGCGCCGCGCCAGCAGCGGACCAGCCAGCGCATCGGCCTCCACATTGACCATGACGATGTGCTTGCCGTGGCCGATCGCCGCGAGCGCATGGGCAATGCCCGCCGCCGGAACGCCGGTTGCCTCGACGATCACCTCGATCTCCGGGCAGGCGATCACCGTTGCCGCATCGTCGCTCACCAGCGTGGTGCGATCCTTCAGCGCGTCGCCGAGCGAGGCCGCAGCAAACTGCGGCTGCGGCCAGCCGGCGGTGGCGAGTTGCGCCCGTGCGCGGGCGACGTCGAGATCGGCCACCGCCACCACATGCAGACCGGTCGTCAGCCGCGCCTGGCTGAGGAACATGGTGCCGAACTTGCCGGCCCCGATCACCGCCACGGTGACCGGCCGCCCGGCAGCCGCCCGCTCCGCAAGCTTCGCATGGAGATTCATCGCCGCGTCCCAGTATTGTTCGTTCGCTGACCGAACCATAGCGGACAGGTCCGGGCAAGCAGGCGCGGTGGCGCCGGACTTTCGCTTCCCGTACACTGGAGCGCATGACATCAATGAATGCCGCGATGATCGATATTGAACAGCTTCGCTCCGTCCGCCTCGGTACCCGCGACCTGCCCGCCGCCATCGACTTCGCAACCCGCGTGCTCGGGCTGCAGCTCATCGACAAGACGGAGACGCGCGCGACGTTTCGCTCCGACTTCCGCGATCACACCCTGATCTACGTCGCCGGCGATCCGTCCGAGCAGGTGGTGGCGTTCGAGGTGCGCACACCGCAGGCGCTTGATGCTGCCGAAGCCGCGTTGACCAAAGCCGGCTACGCCGTGACGCGCGGCGATGCCGAGGCCGCCGCGGCGCGCAAGGTGCGCCAGTTCATCGGTTTCCGGGACAAGAGCGGGCACCAGTTCGAGCTGGTGGTGCGGCCGCTCAACAGTGGCTGGCGCTATTTCCCCTCACGCGACGCCGGCGTCACAGGGCTGGAAGCCGTCGCGTTGCGCGGCCCGGCCGCCACCGCCGACGAAGTGTTGTGGACCACGCTGTTCAACGGTCGTGTCAGCGACTGGGCCGGCGATACCGCCTATATCCGCTTCGACAGCGCGCATCATCGCCTCGCGCTGCATCCATCGCAGAAAAGCGGCGTCCTCGCCGTGGAATATGCGGTCGAGAGCGTCAACCAGTTGATGCAGGCGCACTACTTCCTGCAGCAGGCGCAGGTCCGCATTGTGCACGGCCCCGGCCGCCGCCCCACATCCGGCCAGATGTTCATTACCTTTGCAGGGCCGGACGGCGTACTGTTCAGCTATGTGACCGAAGGCGCATCCGTGGATGAAACCACGCACCGCGCGCGGCAGTTCCCGTTCCAGCCGCTGTCGTTCTGCTCCTGGGGCAGCGTCAGCGAGGTTCCCGAATTCGCAGCCGGAGTGGACGCATGATTGAACTCAAGGACGTCTCCTATGTGCGGCTCGGCACGCGCGACCTCGAGGGCGCGACGCAGTTCGCCACCGATTATCTCGGGCTGGAGATCAGCGAGCGGGTGAAGGGCGCGGTCTATTTCAAGTCGGACGAGAAGGAGCACACGCTGTGCTACTTCGAGGGTGATCCGAAGGAACAGGCGGCGGCGTTCGAGATCGACCGGCACGAGGACCTCGACGCCGCGGCGGCACAACTGGAAACGCTCGGCCATGCCGTGCGCTTCGGCACGCCTGAGGAAGCCGATGCGCGCAAGGTGCGCGCCTTCATCGCCTTCCGCGATCCGAGCGGCAATCCGATCGAACTCGTCTGGCGGCCGGCCTATAGCGGCAAGCGCTATCACGGCACGCGCGATGCCGGCATCACCGGCTTCTCGCATATCGGCCTGTGCACCACCGACGCGGCGCGCGACGAAGCGTTCTGGACCACCGTCTGCAACGCCCGCGTCAGCGACCGGATCGGCGATGCGCCGCTGCTGCGCATCGACGAGGTGCATCACTCGATCGCCATGTTCCCGTCGGCGACGCCCGGCATCCAGCACATCAACCATCAGGTGGAGAGCGGCGACGACGTGATGCGCTCGTTCCGCTTCCTCACCGAACGGCAGGTGCCGATGGTATTCGGCCCCGGACGGCATCCGACCTCGTCGGCGAAGTTCCTCTACTTCCGCGGACCGGACGGCATGGTGTTCGAATATTCGTCCGGCGTGCGCTCGATCGCCGACGAACTGCTCTATCGCGAGCGGCAACTGCCGTTCGAGCCGAAGGGCTTTTGCGAATGGGGCGCGAAGCCGGAAATCGCGGAATTCCGCGACTAGATCAACCTGTCAGGGTCAGGGCGTGCACAGCGCGCGGCTGATGAAAGTTTCGCTGCGGCATGCTCCGGCCGCCTGGCGAGCAGGGCCCGTCAGCAGCATCCTCGCCGCCGGGCAATTTTCCGCCGTCGTCGAATCGAGGCTCTTGCCGGACGCGTAGCCGGCGCCACGGCACAGCCGCGTTGCGGCGCTCTGGCAATCCGGCGCGCCGTTCGGCGCCACGCCGCACACTTCGTGACCGCTCACCGTGCGCTGTTCGGAGAATTTCGCGACGCCGTCGGCGGCATCCTTGGCGACATCGACCGAGCGCTGCGTGTCGCGCTGAAATCTCGACCACTGGCGGTCGAACCAGTCACCGATATCGTCGAACACGTCCGGCTTCGCCTGCGCAGGCGCCGGCTGTGCGACGGCGATGCCCGGCGCCAGCGAAAGACCAAGGCCAAGACACAGGGCGGACAGCACGATCAGGCTGAAGCAGCCTGTCGCGAGACCAAGCCTGTGCATGTCGATGTTCATGATCCGCGGAACCGCTGCTGTGTGAGTCGGATCGGATACGATCAGGATAGCAGAAGCGGGGGGCGGCGTGAATTCGCAGAAAGCCGCATCAGAACAGGTAGAACGCCGCGATAATCCCGCCGATCAGCACCACCGCGCCGATCGTGACCCAGAAGCCCAGCCGCTCCTCCAGCATCTGCCGCGCGGTCGGCCCGTAACGATGCAGCAGGAACGCCAGCAGGAAGAAGCGCGCGCCGCGCGTCATCACCGAAAACAGGATGAACAGCGGCAGGCTGTAGGCGGCGAAACCCGAGGTGATGGTGACGAGCTTGTAGGGGATCGGCGTCAGGCCCTTGAGCAGAATGATCCACGCGCCCCACTCCGCGTAAGCGGCCCGGAATGCGTCCACCTTGTCGGCATAGCCGTAAACGTGGATCACCCACTGTCCGACCGTGTCGTACAGCAGATAGCCGATCGCATAGCCGACGATGCCCCCCAGCACCGAGGTGATCGTGCACCACAGCGCGAACAGATAGGCGCGGTCCGGCCGGGCCAGCGACATCGGGATCAGCATGACGTCGGGCGGAACCGGGAAGAACGAGCTTTCCGCGAACGAGATCGCGCCCATGACCCAGACCGCATAGCGCTTGCCGGCGGTTTCGACGCACCAGTCATAAATCCGCCGGAGCGGCGAGCGCGTCGTCAGGGACTGTTCCGTCATCAGATCGGCATGCTCAACTATTCAAGGGATGGCGCGGTCAGCGCGGACGCTTGCCATAGCCGTGCGCGGCGAGCGCGACAACCTTGCGGCGGGCCGCTGCCGCGGAAGCGTCTTTTTTCGGCAATTTCTCGGCGATGCCCATCATCCGCTCGCGGCGTTCCATCTCGGCCCAGACGTGTTCCGGCCGCACGCCGGACACCGACCACAACACGACCAAGTTGTAGATCAGATCGGCGCTTTCCTTGACCACGGCCTCGCTCTCGCCGGCCATGGCGTCGATCACGACCTCGACCGCTTCCTCGGCCATCTTTTTGGCAGCTTTGGGGATGCCGGCACGGATCAACCGGGCGGTACGCGAGGTCGCGGGATCGCACTGGCCGGCGGCTTCCACCGCTTCATAAAGACGGGCAATCGAATCAGACATGATTCCGACGATACACCCCGACAGATCACAAATTGTTAACGATAAACGGGGCGGGAATGGCTCCCGCCCCGTCATCAGATCCCCTTCCGGTCCGGGCGCTTACCAGCGGCGATAGCCCGGATAGCCGTAACGCGGGCCGTAGTAAGGCCGCGGAGCATAGCCATAGCCACCGCCGTAATAGCCGTAGCCGCGCTCGTAATAGTCGCGCCGGCGCTCATTGGCGGCGATGGTCGCGATCGTGCCGGCGATCATGCCAAACGCCGCGAGCGCAGCCGCACCATTGTTGCCGCGATAGTGGCGGCGACGCGCGCTGAAGTCCGTGGTCGTGGTTGCGACCGGATCAGCGCTGATGCCCGCAGCCTTGGTCGCCGAAGCGGCCGACGCCGGCAGCGCGGGAAGCGCCATCGCGCCTGCGAGCGCAACGGCCAGAAAACCCGACACCCGTCGGGATGCAATGTGTCGCATGACATCCTCCTTCCAACCGGCCCTCGCGCATGCACACGCCTGCGCAGTCCCCGGCGTTTAATGATTCAACGCCAGGGCGGCGCCGTTCCTGCGTCTCCACCCCAAGGAACACGGCTTACATTTTTGTCATGAAACCAGCGGCGATCCGCCGCAGGCCGGGAACATCAGCTTTCCTGCACCAGGAGTGCCGCGTTACCGCCGGCCGCCGCGGTGTTGACGGTGAGCGTCTGCTCCAGCGCAAAGCGCGGCAGGTAATGCGGGCCGCCGGCTTTCGGCCCGGTGCCGGACAAACCGCTGCCGCCGAACGGCTGGGTTCCGACCACCGCGCCGATCATGCTGCGGTTCACGTAGACATTGCCGTTGCGCAGCCGCGCGATGGCGCGTTCGGCGGTGGCGTCGATGCGCGTGGCGATGCCGAGCGTCAGCGCGTAGCCGCTCGCGGCGATGTCGTCGAGCAGGTCTTCGAATTCGTCGGCGCGCCAGCGCACCACATGCAGCACCGGACCGAACACCTCCTCGCGCAGCGCCCGCACCTCCGGCAGTTCGACGATCACCGGCGGCACGAAGGTCCCCGTATCCGGCAGCGCACGCTCTGCATCCCAGCGGAAGCGGATCGCGTCATCCTGCGCCATCTCGGCGATCCATTGATCGAGCCGGTCCTGCGCCTCGCCGTCGATCATCGGACCGACCTGCACGGATACGTCGCGCGGATCGCCGAGCTTCAGTTCGGCCACCGCGCCGGCGATCATCTCGATCAAGCGATCGGCGATATCGTCCTGCACGCACAGCAGCCGCAGCGCCGAGCAGCGCTGTCCGGCGGAGCGGAACGCCGACATCACCACGTCGTCGGTGACCTGCTCCAGCAACGCGGTCGCGTCGACGATCATCGCATTGATGCCGCCGGTCTCGGCGATCAGCGGCACGATCGGGCCATCCTTGCGCGCCAGCGTACGGTTGATGGTGCGCGCCACCTCGGTCGAGCCGGTGAAGGCGACACCGGCGACGCGCGGATCGCGCACCAGCGCCGCGCCGACATCGCCCGCGCCCGGCAGCAGATGTAAAGCCTGCGGCAGAATGCCGGCGCGATGCATCAGGCCAACCGTATAGGCGGCGGTCAGCGGCGTCTGCTCGGCCGGTTTCGCCACCACCGCATTGCCGGCGGCGAGCGCCGCGGCGATCTGCCCGGTGAAGATCGCGAGGGGAAAATTCCACGGGCTGATACAGACGAACACGCCGCGCCCACGGCATTGTAATTCGTTGCTCTCGCCGGTCGGTCCCGGCAGCAGCCGCGGCGCCAGCACGCGGCGCGCCTGTGCTGCATAGTAGCGGCAGAAATCCGCCGCCTCGCGCACCTCCGACAGACAGTCGTCCAGCGTCCGCCCGCCCTCGGCCTGCAGCAGCGCGATCAGCGTGCCGCGCTCCCTCTCTATCGCATCCGCCACATGGTCGAGCGCAGCGGCGCGATCCGCGACATCGGTGTGATCCCAGGCCGGAAAGCCCGCCGCCGCCGCCGCGACCGCCGTCGCCGCCAGCGCCTCGTCGCCTTCGCGGACCACGCCGATAACGCGGCCGTCAGCCGGCGAGATGACTTCCCGCTCGCGCCCGGCGACCGTCACGCCGTCGATCAGCGGCGCCGCCAAAGTCGGCGGCGACGCCTCCTCGATCTCGCTGAGGAGCCCGATCAGCGCCGTCTCGTTGCCGAACTCGACGCCGGATGAATTGATGCGCTCGGGCTGATAGAGATCGCCGGGCAGCGGGATCGCCGGATGGCGCGCGAGCGTCGCGGCGGCGATCGCCAGTTGCGGCCGCTTGAGGATCGAGGCGATCGACACCGCCGGATCGGCCGCCACCGAAACGAACGACGAATTGGCGCCGTTCTCCAGCAGCCGCCGCACCAGATAAGCAAGCAGGTCGCGATAGCCGCCGACCGGCGCATAGACGCGGCACGCCGCATCCGGACACTCTTCCAGCAGCGTCTCGTAAAGCGCCTCGCCCATGCCGTGCAGACGCTGGAATTCGTAGCCGTCGACGCCGCCGGCATCCTCGATCACGCTTGCCACGGTGAGCGCGTTATGCGTCGCGAACTGCGGATAGAGCCGCGACCGCGCCGCCAGCAATTGCCGCGCGCAGACGAGATAGGACAGGTCGGTCATCGGCTTGCGGGTGAACACCGGATAATCCGCAAGCCCGCGCTCCTGCGCGCGCTTGATCTCGGTGTCCCAGTAAGCACCCTTCACCAGCCGCACCATCAGCCGCCGGTTCAAACTGTCGGCGAGGCTTTCGATGTAGCCGATCACGTCGCGGGCGCGCTTCTGATAGGCCTGCACCGCGAGCCCGAAGCCGTCCCAGCCGGCGAGCAAGGGGTCAGACAAAACCTCCGCGATCACCGCCAGCGACAGTTCCAGGCGGTCGGCCTCCTCGGCGTCGACGGTGAAATTGAGATCGTGGTCGCGCGCCTGCCGGGCGAGATCGATCACATTGGGCACCAGCTCGCGCATCACCCGCTCGCGCGACAACGCCTCGTAGCGCGGATGCAGCGCCGACAGTTTCACGGAGATGCCGGGCCGTGCCGGCAACACGCTGCCCGCGACCGCCGAGGCGCCGATCGCCTCGATCGCATCGGAATAGGAGGCGAGATAGCGCGCCGCGTCGGCGGCCGTCCGCGAGCCCTCGCCCAGCATGTCGAAGGAATAGCGCAGCTCGTGATGTCCGGCCGCCCGGTCCAGCGCCTCGCCGATGGTCTCGCCGAGGACGAAATGCGAGCCGAGCAGCCGCATCGCCTGACGGGTCGCCGCCCGCACCGCCGGCATCCCGAGCCGCTTCACCAGCGAGCCGACGATCCCGTCCGGGGTTTCGCCGGGCTGGATGATCCGCGCCGTGATGCCGAGCGTCCACGCCGAGGCCGAAACGAGGAACGCCGAGGACCGGCTGTCGTGCTGCGACCAATGGCCGGACTGGAGCTTGTCCTCGATCAGCCGGTCGGCGGTCGCGGCATCGGGCACCCGCAGCAGCGCCTCTGCCAAAACCATGAGCGCCAGCCCCTCGCGGGTGGACAAGGAATAGGCATGGAGGAAGTCCTCGACCCCGCCGATACCGCCGGTTCGGGCGCGGATCGCCTCGATCAGCCGGCGGGCGCGCGCGTCGATCCGCATTTCCGCGCCGGGCGGCCGCGGCGCCGCCGCCAGGAAAGCCGCGGCCAGCGCCTCGTCCGGAGGCGCGTAGGCAGACTGAAACTCCGGCAGCCTCGCCGCCGTCGCTCCGGCGACCACTTCCACCATGGCAATCCCCTCAAGGCCTCATGCCGCAGCGCGACAACGCTACCCTTGTTGTGAACATACCCGATCGTGTGGCGTCGCCAGCTTGCTCTTTAATACGGCATGCTCTTTGCTAATACTCATTCCAGAGTTGCTTACGACGTGTTGCTGACATCAATTCGCGACCCCGATCCAGGCTCCCGATCCGGCGGCCCTTTGGCCACAACCGCAAACAGGATTCGTCACGATGGCTCGTTACCGCAGTGCGCTGAGGATGCTCCGCCCGGCAGGATTGGTTCTGGCTCTGGCTTTTGCCGCAGGTTCGGCGACCGCCCCGGCCGTCGCCGCCGAGACCAACATCAAGTTCAGCCTCGATTTCAAATTCGAAGGCCCGGCCGCGCCATTCGTGGTGCCGATCGACAAGGGCTACTACAAGGCCGAGGGGCTGAACGTCACCGTCGACACCGCCGCCGGGTCGCTCGAGCCGATCAACCGCGTCGCCTCCGGCACCTACGACATGGGCTTCGGCGACATCAATTCGCTGATCAAATTCCGCGACGCCAATCCGGCCACGCCGATCAAGGCCGTGTTCATGGTCTACAACAAGCCGCCGTTCTCCGTGGTCGGCCGCAAGAGCCGCGGCGTCGTCAAGCCGAAGGACCTCGAGGGACGCAAGCTCGGCGCGCCGGCCGCCGACGGCGCCTTCGCGCAGTGGCCGATCTTCGTGAAGGCCAACAACATCGACGCCAGCAAGGTGACGATCGAGAACGTCGGCTTCCCCGTGCGTGAGCCGATGCTCGCCGCCGGCCAGGTCGATGCCATCACCGGCTTCTCGTTCTCGTCCTTCATCAACCTGAAGGACCGCGGCGTGCCGGCCGACGACATCACCGTGCTGCTGATGGCCGACTACGGCGTGAACCTTTACGGCAACGCCATCATCGTCAATCCGAAGTTCGCCGCCGATCATCCCGATGCGGTGAAGGCGTTCCTGCGCGCCTTCGTGAAGGGGCTCAAGGACACCGTGAAATCGCCGGCCACGGCGGTCGACTCGGTCATCAAGCGCAACGACGTCGCCAAGAAGCCGGTCGAGCTGGAACGCCTGCAGATGGCGCTGCGCGACAACTTCGTCACCCCCGAAGTGAAGGCCAACGGCTACGGCGCGATCGACAAGGCACGGTTCGAGAAGGCCATCGAGCAGATCGGCCTGACCTACAAGTTCAAGGCCACGCCGAAGACCGACGACATCTTCGACGCCTCGTTCCTGCCGGCAGCGGCCGAGCGCAAGTTCGAGTGATCGCGGCGCTCGTGGGGCCCTTTCGATGATGGACGGTCGATGACCATTCTGTCCCCTGATGACATCTACGGGCGTGGCGGCTGCTGAAAGGCGCCGCCACCGACAGGCTATAAGCCGGCCCGATGGCTGCATAGGGAACTCAGAATGGACAGTATCGTTCGGCCTGCCGATAATTTGCCCCCCATCATATGATGGTTGAGACGCACGAGCCGGCGCAGCAGACAATTCAAAGGGCGACCATGCGATCTCGCGGCCATCGATTCCCTTGCCAATCCGGCTTTGACGCTCCCGGCGACCATGCTCGCGAAAAAGCATCGCGAGATACTGGACGCAGCGGCACCGTGCGGGACCCTTTGCCATGACAGGTTTCGTCACGCTGGACGGCGTCAGTCACGCCTATGGCGGCAACATCGCCACGCCCGCGGTCGAAGGCCTCTCCATGGCTGTCGAGGCCGGCGAATTCGCCGCCGTGGTTGGCCCGTCCGGCTGTGGCAAATCGACCTTGATGAAGCTCGCCACCGGTCTCCAGTTCCCGTTCAAGGGCGCGGTGACCGTGGCCGGCGCGACCGTGAACGCGCCGGTCAAGATTGCCGGCATGGCGTTTCAGGCGCCGACGCTGCTGCCGTGGCGCACGACGCTGGAGAACCTGCTGCTGCCGCTGGAGATCGTGCGGCCCTATCGCGGCGAAATGCGCCGCCGGCGACGCGAATTCTCCGCGCGGGCGGAAAAGCTGCTCGCCTCGGTCGGCCTCGGCGGACAGGGCGGCAAATATCCGTGGGAACTGTCGGGCGGCATGCAGCAGCGCACGTCCTTGTGCCGCGCGCTGATCCATGAACCGCAACTCCTGATGCTCGACGAGCCGTTCGGCGCGCTCGATGCTTTCACGCGCGAAGAACTGTGGTGCGTGATCCGCGACCTGCACGCCATGCGCAAGATTACCGTGGTGCTGGTGACGCACGATCTGCGCGAAGCCGTGTTCCTCGCCGACCGCGTGTTCGTGATGTCTGCGCGGCCGGGCCGCATCATCGTCGAGCGCCGCATCGAGCTGCCGCGTCCGCGCGACCTCGAAGTCACTTTCACCCCGGAGTTCCAGGACATCGTCCACGAACTGCGCGGCCACATCGTCAAGGCGCGGCAATGACCACCAACGAAGCCTGGATCAAGGCGTCCCCGTGGCTGTTCACGGTGGCGTTGTTCGTGCTGTGGGAAGCCGCGGTCTGGGTCCTGAACATCCCGCCGTTCTTCCTGCCGCCACCGACCGCGATCGCGCAGGCGTTCGTCGATTACTCCGGCCCGCTGCTGCGCAATTCCTGGGTCACGCTCTATGCAACCATGCTCGGCTTCGCCATGGCGGTCGGCTTCGGCCTGCTGCTCGGTCTCGTCGTCGGCTGGTCGCGCGCGATCTATGCCGGACTGTATCCGCTGATGATCGGCTTCAACGCGATCCCGAAAGTCGCGGTGGTGCCGATCCTGGTCCTGTGGTTCGGCATCGGCTTCATCCCGGCGGTGCTGACCGCGTTCCTGATCTCGTTCTTCCCGATCGTCGTCAATGTCGCGACCGGGCTCGCCACCATCGAGCCGGAGATGGAGGACGTGCTCAAGGCGCTCGGCGCCTCCAAGCTCGACATCATGCGCAAGGTCGGCATCCCGCGTACGCTGCCGTATTTCTTCGGCTCGCTGAAGATCGCGATCACCCTCGCCTTCGTCGGCACCGTGATTTCCGAAAGCGTGGCGGCGAACTACGGCCTCGGCAACCTGATGCTGCAGGCGCAGGCGCAATTCCAGGTGCCGCTGATTTTCGCCGGCCTGGTGGTGCTCGCGATCGAGGGCATCGTCATGTACTGGCTGATGGCGCTGCTGGAACGACGCATGACCCGCTGGGCGCAACGCTCCGGCTTCGGACAGGCATAACGTTCGGACTTAACCCCGGTCTCAGCCCTCGCCGCTGCGCGGCACGCTGCGCAGCGTCGCCGCCTTGTCGAAAGCGTGACTGACCGCCTGATATTCGCGCCGGTTCAGCAGGATATCGTCCGGCTTCGGGCGCAGCATCGGCGCCAGTTCGTCGGCGAGTTCATTGAGCGCCGCGCTGTCGACGCCGTCGCGCACATAGATTCCGACATGGAGCTTCGGCAGCGGCGGCAGCGGGGCATCGTCCCAGCGGATCAACTGCGTCATGCGGATACGGCTGCGCGTCATCACCAGTACGCCGAGACCGGCATCGACTCCGGCTGCCAGCGAGAGCACCGTCGAGGCGGTATAGACCAGCCGCGACGTCCGCCCGGCGTCCTGCAGCGCCTTCACGCCGGCGCGATAGCACATGCATTCGCCACTGAACGCGAGCATCGGGACCGGCAGCGCCGGATCGACCGTGGTCGCGTCGCTGCGCGCCCAGATCAACTCGTCGGTCCAGTAATGGCGCGCGTCGGTCGGCTGCTCATGCGACAGCGCGACGACGATATCGACATTGCCTTCGCGCAATTCCGCGATCAGCGGGCCGGCAACGCCGCTGCGCACCTGGAAATTATAGTCCGGCCAGCGCTTGCGGAATTTGGCGATGGTCCACGGCAACAGCGGACCGGAGAGATCGCCCGGCAGGCCGACGCGGATGCTCTGCGTTTGCGGCGCCGGTTGGGTCAGGCCGATAATCTGATCGTTGAGCGCGATCATCCGCCGTGCATGGCTCACCACCGCTTCGCCCTTGCGCGTCAGCACGATGCCCGGCGCGCTGCGGTTGAACAGATCGCCGCCGAGCAGCCCCTGCAACCGTTTCATCTGCGCGCTGACCGCAGGCTGGGTGATGCCGAGCGATTTCGCCGCCTGGGTGAAGCTGCGGACATCCACGACTGCAAGAAGGGTCCGCAGGAGATCAGTGGGAATATTCAATGCACGAAACCTCCCCGCAACTGGCAGCGCTCATAAACGGAGTGTAACCAAGCCTTGCCGCCCCGGCGATAATTTTTTCGCGCGTGAACCTCGCCATACGGCGTGTTATGCCACCTGGCACATAGGCAATGAAAATTCCCGCATCGTCATGAAAATGCTCCAGCTTTATGCTCGGGTGCTCGCCCTCCTCGGCGAGCAGGTTGTGCTCGGCTGGATATTGGCGGCCGCCAATGTCGCGCTCGCGCTGGCGCAATTCGCCGAACCGGTGCTGTTCGGTCGAATCATCGATGGACTGGCCGGCGCGAAAGCCGGCGAGAGCGATATCTGGTTGCCGCTGTTGCTCCCATTGGTTGCAGCATGGGTCGGCTTCGGCCTGTTCACGATCATCTGCGGCGCGCTGGTGGCGCTGTATGCCGACCGGCTCGCGCATCGTCGCCGTCACGCCGTGCTCAGTAATTATTTCGAGCATGTGATCCAGCTGCCGCTCAGTTTTCACAGCGCCACGCATTCCGGGCGGCTGATGAAGGTGATGCTCGCCGGCACCGACACGCTGTGGGCGCTGTGGCTCGGCTTCTTCCGCGAGCATCTCGCCGCCTTCGCCGCAACGGTAATCCTTTTGCCGATGGCGCTCTACATGAACTGGCGGCTCGCGCTGCTGCTGTTCGCGCTGTGCTTCGTGTTCGTGATCCTGACGACACTGGTGCTGCGCAAGACCGAGACGCTGCAAAGCGCGGTGGAGCGCTATTATTCCGATCTCGCCGAGCGCGCCTCCGACACGCTCGGCAATGTGGCCCTGGTGCAGAGCTTTACCCGCGTCGAAGTGGAGGTGCTGGGGCTGCGTAACGTGATCGATCGCCTGCTCGGCGCGCAGATGCCGGTGCTGTCGTGGTGGGCGCTGGTCGGCACGCTCACCCGCGCCTCCACAACGCTGACCATGCTGTCGATCCTGCTGCTCGGCCTGTGGCTGTTCGCGCGCGGACAGACCACGATCGGCGAGATCGTGATGTTCATGAGCTTCGCCGGCATGCTGATCCAGCGGCTCGAGCAGATGGCCGGATTCGTCAACCGCATCTTCATGGATGCGCCGCGGCTGACCGAATTCTTCGCCGTGCTCGACGCCACCTCCGGCGTCACCGAACGCAAGGGTGCGACCGCCCTCGAGGGTGTTCGCGGCGACGTCGCGTTCGAGCACGTCACCTTCGGCTATGACGGCGGCAGGCCGGCGGTCGAGGATCTGTCGTTCACCGCGAAGCCCGGCGACACCATCGCGCTGGTCGGCGGCACCGGCGCCGGCAAATCGACGGCTCTGGCGATCCTGCATCGCGTCTACGATCCGCAGTCGGGCCGCGTCACCATCGACGGCATCGATATCCGCGACATCACGCTCGCCAGCCTGCGCCGCAAGATCGGCGTCGTGTTCCAGGAGCCGCTGCTGTTCAACCGCTCGATCGCGGAAAATCTGCGGGTCGGCAATCCCGACGCCACCGACGAACAGATCCGCGAAGCCTGCCGGCGCGCGCAGGCGCTGGAGTTCATCGAGCGCCACACCGGCGGCCTCAACGCCAATGTCGGCGAGCGCGGCCGCGCGCTGTCCGGCGGCGAGCGCCAGCGGCTGTCGATCGCCCGCGCGCTGTTGAAGGATCCGCCGATCCTGATCCTCGACGAGGCCACCAGCGCGCTCGACGCCGCGACCGAAGCCAAGGTCAACGCCGCGCTCGACGAGGTGATGAAGGGCCGCACGAGTTTCGTCATCGCCCATCGGCTTGCCACCGTGCGCGACGCTACCTGCATCCTGGTGTTCGATCATGGCCGGATCGTCGAACGCGGCACATTCGATGAACTGGTGGCGAAGGGCGGATTGTTCGCGGAGCTGGCGAAAGCGCAGTTCATGACGTGAAGCGAGGCATCCTCAGGATGAGGCGGGGCGAGAGACGCGATTCTCTCTCCACGTCATGCCCGCACGTGTTGCGGGCATCCACGCCTTGCTTCGTGCGGCAAGGAAGACGTGGATGCGGGGAACACGTCCGCGCGTGACGTGGCGAGAGTCGTGGCCCTCTCGGAGCCTC
>JAEWJH010000038.1 GCA_023386635.1 Pseudomonadota bacterium | reverse complement strand
AGCTTGGCTGGGTGGAGCGCCGCAAGGCGCGCGTGTCTCCGCTCGCACGGAGATGCGCTCCGTTCATGCGGTGACGCATGGGCGGTGACTACGACGTTGCGCTTCGCGGCGCTCCGTCCCCCTCGATCGGTGGTCGAGGGATGAATGAGAACTCCGGCGTCCCCGCGCCGCAAAGAACAGGGGCGATGACGCATGCCCGCATGTCATCGCGAGAAAACCGCGTGGCTGTTTGATAATCGCATCGGACGACGAGCAGAGTGCGGCGACGTCCGCCGCTACCTCTTCAGCGACAGCATCTCGCGCGCTTCGTCGGATGACGCGAGCGTGCCGCCGAGTTTCTCGATCAGCCAGCGCGCTTTCTCCACCAGTTCGCCGTTGCCGCTGGTGAGCTGGCCCTTGCCGATATGCACCGTGTCTTCCATGCCGATGCGGATATGGCCGCCGAGCAGCCAGGACTGCACCAGCATCGGGAACGCCATGCGGCCGACGCCGAAGCCGGTCCATTCTATGCCGGCCGGCAGGCGTGACTTCACGAACGCCATGGTCTCCGGCGTCGACGGCATGCCGTATTTCGTGCCGTGCACCAGCGACGCCATCGCCGGCATCTTCAGGCAGCCATCGGCCATGAGGTCGCGGCACAGTTCGATATCGCCGGTGTCGAACAGTTCGATCTCCGGCTTCACGCCGCTGTCGTAGATCGCCGTCGCCATCTTGCGGACATTCGGCGGAATGTTGATCACCACCTCCTGGCCGAAAGTCATGGTGTTGAGATCGAGCGTGGCAATCTCCGGCTTCAGTGCGACGATATGCTCGACCCGCTTGTGCGGCGGCAGGAAATTGGTGCGCGGGCCGGGCTTGGCAGGGTCCTCGTCGCCGGGCTGGAAGCGGCCGCCGGGTCCGGTGGTGAGGTTGAGGATCAGCGCGGTGTTCCTGGCGCGGATGCGCTCCATCACCTCGCGGTAATACGCCAGTTCCATCGACGGACGGCCATCCGGATCGCGCACATGGATGTGGACGATGGCGGCGCCGGCCGCCGCGGCGGCCAGGCAATCCTTGGCGATCTGCTCCGGCGTGATCGGCAGCGCGGGATTCATATCCGGCCGCGTCAGATTGCCGGTAACCGCGCAGGTAAGGATCGTTCGCCGCTCCGAGGCCGCCATGTTTATTTCCAGTGCGTTGCAAAAATGTTCGTCTGATTGTCACTCGAATCAATTATAGTTTCAATCAATGGCGACTCTTCTACGACAGAAGACAGCACGGTCAGGTCGTTCGGGACCAGCAAGTCCACGAACGCAGCCGCTGCCGCCGCCTCCAGCGACCCCCTCTTTGACTGCTCCGCCCGCGCCGCCAAGACACGATCTTGGGGCGCGTTTTGCTTTTTGGCGGGGTTTCGTTTGGTCTTTTCGTCTGTCGCGTTTTCTTCCGAAAACGCTCTGCATGCCGGCCACATGAAGAAGGAGCGAGCCTTGGGTAAAAGCCTTGCCAGAAAGCGACGCCGCCACGAGCGCAACAATGAGCGCCATCACGAGCGGTACTCCGCCGAAATCATCAATCTCCAGGGCACAAAATTCGAGACGGAGCGCGCGCTGCCGCCGATCAAGGCGCTGAACCCGACCCAGGCGGAGTATCTCGAGGCGCTGCGCAAGAGCGAGCAGGTGATCGTGCTCGGCCCCGCCGGCACCGGCAAGACCTGGATCGCCGCGACCCATGCGGCCGACCTGTTGCGCCATCGCCGCATCGACAAGATCATCCTGACGCGGCCGAACGTGCCGTGCGGCCGCTCGCTCGGCTTTTTTCCCGGCAGCATCGAGGACAAATTCATGCCGTGGGCGACACCGCTTGCCGAAGCGATCAAGGATCGGATCGGCAAGGCGGCGTTCGAGATCGCGCTCAAGAACGGCGACATCGAACTGGTGCCGTTCGAGGTGATGCGCGGCCGTTCGTGGAAAAACGCCTTCATTCTGTTCGACGAGGCGCAGAACGCGACGCGCGGCGAGATCAAGACGTTCCTCACCCGGATCGGCGAGAACTGCACGGTGGTGATCAACGGCGACGTCAGCCAGTGCGATCTCGAGGAAGCCAGCGGTCTGCGCACCGCGCTGCATCTGATCAAATCGCAATTGCTGCCGGTGCCGGTGATCGAGTTCACCCGCGCGGACATCGTACGATCCGGCGTCTGCGCCATGTGGGTGCAGGCATTCGAGGACGCCAATCTCTAGCGAGACTCGCGACCTCAATCAAAAGCGGCGCACCGATCTGCTCGGTGCGCCGTTGTCTTTCGAGGTCTATTCGATCTTCAGATCGACCGCCCGCACCATGTCGCCCCATTTCTTGACTTCCGACTTGAACATCTTTGCGGCTTCTGCCGGCGAGTTCTTGATAATATTGAAGCCGAGCTTTCTGAGGCGATCGGTCACAGCCGTGTCTCGCAGCGCCGTCTGAATCCCGGCATTCAGCTTGTTGACGATAGCTGCGTCGGTATTCGCCGGTACGAATACGCTCATCCATGAGTCCGAATAGAAATTCGGAAATCCCGCTTCGGTATAGGTTGGTACGTCGGGCAGGGTGGCGCTGCGCATTGGCGCGGCAATGCCGAGCCCCTTGAGTGCGCCTTGCGTGATCTGAGGCGCGACCGAAGGCAGTGAGATCGCGATCATGTCGAGATTGTTGCCGACCGCAGCGTTGACTGCCGGCGCACCGCCCTGAAAAGGTACGTGAGTGGCGCCGATTTTCGCCAGAACCCTGAAGAAATACGTCGCCGCCACGAACGACGGGCTGCCGACGCCGGCGCTGCCGAAGGTGATCGGCTTATTCTTTGCCGCCTTGATGAAATCCGCCAGCGATTTAGCCGGGTTCGACGCATGCACGGCCAGCACGTCCGGCGTCGAGGCGACAATCGCGACCGGTGTGAGCGCTTCCGTCTCGTAACCCTTGTTCTTGTACAGCGTCTCGTTGATAGCGATGGCGGTCGTGGTGATAAGGACCGTATAGCCGTCCGGCGTTGAGCGGCTCACTACGCGCGCCGCAAGATTGCCGCCGGCGCCGCCGCGATTTTCGATCACGACGGTCTGACCGAACTGCTGCCCAAGGCTTTGTCCCAGAATACGCGCCGTGGCATCGGCGACGCCGCCCGCGGCGAAAGCGACGACAAACGTGATCGGGCGCGTCGGATAGGTATTCTGCGCGTGAGCCGGGCAGACGATGCCCAGCAATAGCGATGTGCTCGCCGCGGCGGCGAAACTTTTCAGCGCCGGCCTCTTTTGCAATTTGAACGATACCATGGGCGTTTCCTCATATGATTTTTATGATTGTCTTGTGGCAGTCGATCGAACTTTGAATAGTATCTGGATGTCTCAGCCGTCGAACGTGTCAAAGTTCGCGGGCGATTTCTTGCACGCGGGGCCACGCCTCCGCGCCGCGGGATTGCATCAGTGCCAGATAGTCGGCGTTCTCCCACATGCTGATACCGTCGTGAAAGCTTGGCCTGGCTTTGACCCGTGCATACCAGTCGACAACATGCGGCCGGCTATCGATGAGGCCGAGAATATTAAGATGTTCGAGGCGCGCGATATAGGGAGTCAACGCCGCGTCAGCGATCGTATAGCCGTTGCCGGCAAGCCAGCGCTGCGTGTTGAGCGCCTGCTCCATCTCGTTGAGCAATTGCTCCATACGTGCGACTGCGATGCGGAAGTGCATCGACTCCAAACCCTTCTCGATGACGTCGCGACGGCGCTCGCGTTTAAAGATATTCGGGACCTGCTCAAGCATCTGCTTTCCGGCCTCGCCGCGCGAAATATACTGATGACGGAACGCGATTCCGAAACTCAGGATTGCGAGGCAGGCGTCATGGACGTCTTCGTCGAGCTGCTTGGTCCAGAGCCGCACCTGGGCCCGCCCGAGCGCGTCGGGCGGCATCAGTGGGGGCATCGGAAACTGTTCGTCCAGGTATTCGTTGATGACGTTCGACTCCTGGACGGCAATATCATCGTGGATGAGGGTGGGTACTACCGCGCGACGGTTAAGCTTGACGTACCAGTCCTGCTGATGTTCGCCGGCGCGCAAATTGAGATGCCGGTTCTCCCAAGCCAAGCCTTTCTCGGAGAGACAGATGCGCACCTTCTGTGCGCAACTCGACATGTCGTTGTGATAGAGCGCCAGCATCGTCGTTCTCTCTTCCGCTGCGTACAGCCTTGCTTGAAAAACCGGGGTGACTGATGGGTACGAGGTTGAGTGTCGGCCCATTCGGTGTCAACGTTATGCGTACAATTGTTCGAAAAGCGAACAAACGGACGCGGGCGAATGACAAAAGCAGCGGTCGGCGCGGGTTTAATCGATCGGGAATACGTCGCCGGTCTCGAGAAAGGCTTGGCGGTGATCGAGGCCTTTGGCCGGCGCAAATCCGCGCTCACCATCACCGAAGTGAGCGACGCGGCGCTGATGTCGCGAGCCGCGGCGCGCCGTTGCCTGCGCACGCTCCATCATCTCGGATATGCCGATTTCGATGGGAAATATTATCGTCTTGCCTCGCGCGTGCTGCGGCTTGGGCATGCTTATCTGAGCTCCAATACGTTGCCGCGATTTGTCCAGCCGGTGATAGAGGCCGCAAGCGAACGCACGGACCGGTCGATCTCAGTGGCGATTTTGGACAGGGCGGACGTCGTCGTCGTTGCCCGCGCGCATGTGCGCCGGAGCCTTGCCGACGGCATCGGGATCGGCAGCCACCTGCCGGCCTATTGTTCGGCTAACGGGCGGGTTTTGCTGTCGGCTTTTCCGGATCAGAAAATCCTCGCGCTGCTCGGCCGTAAGCCATTGCCGCGCCTGACCGCGCACACCAAGACCAGGCCGCGCGACGTTCTCGCCGAGATCAAAGCCGCGCGGATGCGTGGCTACGCGACTAATGAACAGGAGGTGGAGCTTGGCGTGCGCACGATCGCAGTGCCGATCCGCGCCCGCTCTGGCGATGTCACGGCGTCGCTGAGCATGTCTGCCCCGGTGGGTGATTTCGACCGAGCCGGGCTGATCAAGCTGCTGCCTGAATTGGACGTGGCACGGCGCAGGATCGAGTCCGCATTATGAGTCCCTCGTGAGGGCCGTCGGCCAGTTGATCGTGCGGCGCAGTCGTCACCGCCACTCAGGCGTCGATTCCGTTGCGTGTGAGGAGCCGCTCGGCGCTGTCGTTCCACACATCCATCTGCACGATCTTGCCGCCGCGCACGACGAAGCGGTCGACATAGCGGTTGCCCTCGAACGCAGTACCGTCCGGCCATTCGCCATAGAGCGTGCCGATGTTGTAGACGATGGTCTCGCCATGGCCCGGCACCACGTCGGAACGTTCCATGGCCTTCTTCACCCACTTGTAGCGCTTAGCGTTGAACGCCGTGCAGTCGCGCGGGTGGGTGAACCGTCGTCCGCCGGTGAAGGTGAGCTTGAGCGGCTCGGCAATGTAGCGCGCCGCGGTTTCCGGGTCGGGAATCATCGAGGCGGTCAGGAACGCCTCGACGATGGCCGCGGCTTGCGCGGTTTCGTCCGACGGCATGACGACGGCGGCTTTGGTCGCGGTGTTGTTGGCGGACATAACGGCTCCTTTTGTGCCGGGCGGCACTCCCGCCTGGAAATGCAAGTCTCTGATTAGCCGATGATCGCGGAAACGAGAAGCCGTTTCGTTGCGTGTCAGTGTGGCGCGATGCCCTCGCGGGCGGAAAGAAATTGTCCGCTAGCCCGCCTGGACGTTGACGCTGAGTTTGTACACGTCGGGCAGAAGATAATGCAGCGAGCGTTCTATGGGTTCTCCCTCCGCGCTATAGGAAATGCGGTCGACGGACAGCACCGGAGTCGCGCGCGACACGCGCAGATGCTTGGCCAGCGCCGCGTCGGGAAGCTCGCTGCTGATGCTGAAAGACGCCCGAACAGGTGCGATCCTGCCTCTTTTCCTGAGGATCTCATAAACACCCTTGGTTTCCGCGTCGGCGCGGCTGACCCGCTCCGCCAACGGGCCGGGGATCGCGATCTTCAGATAGCCATGCGGAATGCCGTCGGTCTCATACAGGCGCTCATAGACGAGCGCGGGCTCCGAAGTGCCGAAGCAACGCGTCACCGGCTCTTCGGAGGACCAGAAAAAATCGATGAGGCGCGCGGTGGCCTTGATGCCCGAGGTTGCGAAAGCATCCATGAACGGGCCAAGCCGGTCGATCTCATAGGTTACGCGCGGGCGCGGAGCGGCCGTGAAGGTGCCTTTGCCCTGCCGGCGGATCAGAAGCCCCTGATCGACGAGTGTTTGAATGGCGCGCCGGACCGTGACCCGGCTGACGCTATACGCTTGGGATATGGCTTCTTCGGTCGGGATTTGCTCGCCAGCGGAAACGTTTTTCACGACGTCCGCGCGCAATTGCACGCTCAACTGCTCATGCAGGGCGCGCGGATCGGCTCGTCGGAGCCTCGATAGCTTTGCCTTAGGCGCCATGAGAAGCCCGTAATCCGTTCATTCGGTCGTCCAGACCTGTAGCCGCATGTGGTCCGCGACGACATTGTCGTTCCCAGGGGTCCGCTGACGATACATGTTGCAAGACATATTAGATACAATATAATACCATTTAACGACAGGATGGCCCCCATGCGGCGATCTCCGCGGCGGCCGAACAGGGGAGCGCGCGCGTGAGGCTGACCGCTGACGAAAAGGCGATGCTCGCCGGCGAGATGGGGCCGGCAAAGCGCTGGGCCATCGACCATCAGATCAAAGTCGGCAGGGCGTTCGACGCGCCCGATCTCGTTGCCGTCAGTCAGGCCCATATGATGGTCGATCCGGAATCGGTGGGCGATGCCGGCGTGACTTTCCTCGAGCGGCTGGCCGATCAAGGCGGCAAGGTCGCAATCCCGATGATCACCGATCCGCGCGGTGTCGATCTCTCCTATTACCGGCCCCTCGGACAAACCGAAGAGATGGCGGATCTCGACCGGCGCACCATCGAAGCGTGCACGCGGATGGGCATCCTCATGACCAATACCTGTGTGAACTATCAGACCATCATGCCCCCTGTGCGCGGGGAGCATGTGGCGTTCGGCGACACCGGTGTCGTGATCTATTGCAACAGCGTCTGCGGCGCGCGGTCCAATTTCGAAGGCGGTCCGTCGGCGCTGGCCGCCGGGCTCACGGGGCGCACACCGCGCTACGGTTTGCATCTCGATGAAAAGCGGCGTGCGACACGCCGCTTCCGGGTGCGTCAGCAGCCCAGAGAGTTGACCGACTGGGGTTTGCTCGGCGCGGTCGTCGGCCAGATGGCCGGCTCATACTGGGCTGTTCCCGCCATCGAAGGCATCGACATGGCCCCGACCTCCGATCAGATGAAGCATCTCGGCGCCGCGATGGCGAGTTATGGATCGACGCCGCTGTTTCATATGATTGGGATCACGCCCGAGGCCGCGACCCTGGCGGATGTGGGGGGTGACAAGCTTCCGGTCGAAGAGATCGATGCGCAAGCTATCGATGCCATGCGAGCGCGCTTCGGCAAAAAAGGCGATGCGATCGATGTCGTCGTCTTCGCCGCGCCGCAGCTTTCGCTGGTCGAGATGCAGAGCGTCGCTCGCCTCGTCGACGGGAAGACGATGAAGGTTCCGGTCATCGTCTGCACCTCGCCGCAGGTCTATCCGGATGCTGTGCGGATGCAATTGATCGCCACGATCGAAAAATCCGGTGCGAAGGTTTTGCAGGGAACCTGTTTCTATAATCAGTACGCGCGCGAAATCGGCGAAGCCAACGGCTGGACGCGCTTGCTCAGCAACTCCGCCAAGATCGTCAACATTCTGGGCGGATACGGCTATCAACCCGCGCTCGCCAGTATGGAGGATTGCGTCGCGTCGGCCATCAAAGGGGAGATCGTGTGATGCGTCAGCTCAACTGCCATGTCGGCATCGGCCCCGACACCGAAGGCGAGGCGCTGGTCGCGAACGACAACTTCTCGGCGCGCTACGATCTGGACCGTCTCAAGGGCGTGTTTTCACGCCCGCAACATAAGCTCGTGGGGCAATCCTACAGGGACAAGATTTTGGTTCTGAACACCGCCAAAGGCGGCGTCGCCTCCGCGTGGATGCTCTATGAGATGAAGTCGCGCGGGATCGCGCCGAAAGCCATTCTCTTCAATCTGGCCAATACGATCCTGATGCAGGGCGCGGCGCTCGCCGACATGTCCATGTGCGACCGCTTCGAGGCGGGCGACATCACGACCCTGATCAGGACAGGTCAGAAGGTCCGGGTCGAGCCGTCGTCGGGGCGCGTCATCATTCTCGAATAACAGGGGGGACAGAATGCGAGCGGCTATCATGCGCATCCTGTTGTCCCCGGTTTCGCGGTCAACCACTGGATTGGATTCTCGCGCCCGCCAGGACATCCAACGACGTCACCGCCAGGCTGTCGAAGGAGCGCGCTCATTCTCGATGATCCCGATGTCGCGCCGGCGCTGCGGAAACAAGGCGCGGTCCTGCGTGGATCGCCGGACGAATTCAGCAAGCCGATCGCGTCGGAGGTGCCCCGTTGGGCGGTCGTGGTGAACCCTATCGACGCCACGATCGACAGATCATATCCGGGGCTGCGCTCTCCTATGGACCTGTGATACAGGGGCCCGGCGGTCCCGTAGCTCAGCCGGATAGAGCAGCGGTTTCCTAAACCGAAGGTCACAGGTTCGACTCCTGTCGGGACCACCATCTCCAGTACCCGAATTCCGTTCACCGGCCTCGGCGTCCCTGCAGCCTCCGTAGACCTTCTGCTGTCCGCAGAGGCGAGCCTGGCCCGCGCGGCATGACGCCTCCCCCTGGGACGAATATTTCATCTTTAAAATAATTCCCCGGCTGCGG
Source organism: Pseudomonadota bacterium (assembly GCA_023386635.1). Lineage (GTDB taxonomy): Bacteria > Pseudomonadota > Alphaproteobacteria > Rhizobiales > Xanthobacteraceae > Pseudolabrys. Next base: position 20,189 of record JAEWJH010000038.1, on the reverse strand, counting down.
CATACTGGGGTCCGTAAGACCGACGCTGTCATTGAGGGGGGATTCACATGACCATCTGGCTACGCGCCGCATTTGCCGCGAGCTGCCTTGTCGCCGCCACCGCCGCGGGGGCACAGACCGTGCCGACCATCCGGGTCGGCTGGACCGTGCCGGCCGAGGACGCGAAATACTGGATGATGAAACGGCCCGAACAATTCCCGAACCTCGGCAAGACCTACAAGGTCGAGTGGGTCCAGTTCCAGGGCACCGCGCCGATGGTGCAGGCCATGGTCGCCGGCGCGCTCGACTGCTCGACCCAGGGCGTGCTGTCGCTCGGCCAAGGCGCGGCCTCCGCCGGCCTCGAGACCTATGTGGTGGCCCAGCATGTGGGCGAGAAGCCGGGCGGCTTCTCGGTCTACTGGGCGGTGAAGGACGACTCGCCGATCAAGACGGTGAAGGACATCAAGGGCAAGACGGTCGGCATCAACGTGCTTGGCTCCGGTATTTACGGGCCGATGGCAATGTATCTGAAGAAGAACGGCGTCGACCCGGAGAAGGACATCAAGCTGGTCGAGGCGCCGTTCCCGACCCAGGAAGACGCGATCCGCTCCGGCCGCATCGATGTCGGCGTGCTGAACCAGCCGTTCGCCTCACGCGCGGAAGCCAAGGGCGGTCTGCGCAAGCTGTTCTCCATCGCCGACGGCGTGCCGAACGTGGTGCACATCGTCGAGGCCTGCAAGAAGTCGTTCGTCGACAAGAACCCCGATCTCGCCGCGATGTATGTCCGCGATCTGACCGCTGGCATGGGCAAGGCGCTGGCCAACCGCGAGGAGACGCTGAAGATCGTCTCCGAAGTGTTCAAGGCGCCGGCCGCGGTGTTCGAGCCGTTCTACTTCAAGACCAACGACTTCGCGCGCGATCCCGGCGCGGCGCCGAACTTCGACGGCATCCAGCAGCTGTTCGACATCTATGCCGAGGTCGGCATGTTGCCGAAGAAGCTGAACGCCGCTGACTTCCGCAACGCCAAGATCGTCGCGCCGCTGAAGTAATCGGCGCGGCGTGGGAAGCGTGACCGAACGAGCGCCGATGATCGCGATCGAAGGCGTATCGAAACGCTTTGATGCTGCACGCGACCGGCGGCATCTGGCGCTCAATGACGTGACGTTGTCGGTGGCCGAGGGCGAGTTCGTCTCGATCCTCGGCCCGTCCGGCTGCGGCAAGTCGACCTTGCTTTATATCGTCGGCGGCTTCGTCGAGCCGACCGCCGGCCGCGTCTTGGTGAAGGATGTGCCGGTGCGCGGGCCGGGGCCGGATCGCGGACCGGTGTTTCAGGAATTCGCGCTGTTTCCGTGGAAGACCGTGCTCGGCAACGTGATGTACGGCCTGCAGCAGGGCGGCGTGCCGCGCGCCGAGGCGCTGACGCGTTCGCGCGAATTGCTGACCATGGTAAGGCTGTCGACTTACGAAAACTTTTATCCCAAGGAATTGTCGGGCGGCATGAAGCAGCGCGTCGCCATCGCGCGCACGCTCGCCTATCGTCCGAATATCCTTTTGATGGATGAGCCCTTCGGCGCGCTCGATGCGCATACGCGCACCGGCCTGCAGAACGATCTGCTGCGGATCTGGGACAAGGACCGCAAGACGGTGCTGTTCGTCACCCATAGCGTCGAGGAGGCGGTATTCCTCTCCGACCGTGTGGTGATGATGTCGAGCGCGCCGGGGCGCATCAAGCAGATTTTCGACATCGATCTGCCGCGGCCGCGCTCGCGCGCCGAACTCCTGCTCGATCGCCGGTTTCAGGACTATGTGGTCGAGATCGAGAAGATGTTTGACGACACCGCGCAGCAGGCGTCCGCATGACGCGGATCACCGCGATCCCCGGTCTGTCGCCGCTGCTGGCCTGTTTCGGCATTCTGGTGGTGTGGGAACTGCTGGCGCGCTGGTATGGGCTCAACGGCCTGCCGCCGGCCTCGCAGGCGCTGCCGCAGATCCCGCAGATTCTGTCCGACAAGGAATCGCTGATCGACATGGGCGAATCGCTGCGCCGCATGGCGGTCGGTTACGGGCTCGCCTTGCTGATTGCGGTGCCGATCGGCTTGTGGATGGGCCGCAGCCGTTACGCGGCGGCGTTCTTCAATCCGCTGATGATGGTGATCTATCCGGTGCCGAAGGCGGCGCTGATGCCGATCATCATGCTGTGGCTCGGCGTCGGCGATGCGTCGAAGACGCTGGTGATCTTCCTCGGCGTCACCTTGCCGCTGATCTATCATTCGTATCAGGGCAGCCGCGCCGTCGAGGAAAAGCTGTTGTGGTCGGCCTCCGCCATGGGGCTGAACGGCTTCGCTAGGCTGTGGCGCGTCGTGTTGCCGGCCGCGCTCCCCGAGATTCTCGTCGGCTGCAAGACCGGGCTCGTGCTCGCCTTGATCACCATGGTGACCAGCGAGATGATCGCGCGGCAGGCGGGCATCGGCAACATCGTGTTCGTGTCGCTCGATCTCGGCGCCTACGACACTGTCTATGCGATGATCGTCATCATCGGCATGCTCGGCATCCTGTTCGATGTCGGGTTCGAGGTACTGCGGCGCCGCCTGGTCGGCTGGGCGGATTCTCCGCACACCATCATGGTGGGCAGCGCATGAACGCCGTGCGGCAATGGTCGGAGCGGCTGATCGGCGTGCTGCCGATCGTCGGCCTGCTCGGGTTGTGGCAGGCCGTCGCCATGTCCGGTCTCGCGCCGCCGGCGCTGCTGCCGACGCCGGGGGTGGTGTTCGCGCGGTTCTTCCAGCAGCTCGGCTCGGCGGCGTTTCTCGATCATGCCGCGGTGACGCTCTATCGGCTGTTTTCCGGTTTTATGATCGCGGTGGTGCTGGGTGTCGTGCTCGGCATTGCCGCGGTCGGCAGCCGCGCGTTCGCGTCGATCGTCACGCCGTTGGTGCGGGTGCTGGCGCCAGTGCCGAAGATCGCGCTCTATCCGGCGCTGACCTTGACGCTCGGCTATGACGACGCCTCGAAGATCGCGCTGGTGATCGCCGACGCCATGTTTCCGATCCTGCTCGCCACCTACCAGGGCGCGAGCGCGGTGGAGCCGAAGCTCGCCTGGTCGGCGCGCGCCGCGGGCGTGTCGCCTGTGCGCACGCTGTTCACCGTCGTTCTGCCGGCGGCGATGCCGTCGGTGCTCACCGGCGCACGGATCGGCCTGATCATCTCCTGCATCGTCGTGTTCCTGGCCGAGATGATCACTTCGACCGACGGGCTCGGGCATCTCCTGATGCGGGCGGCGCGCAACTTCCAGACCGTCGACATGTTCGTTCCGCTGATCGCGATCTCGATGCTCGGGCTGATGCTCAACGCGCTGTTCAATCTGGTGCGCCACCGCCTGCTGCGTGGCTTCCCCGAAGAGAAGTGAGCGGCGGCTCCCCACGCGGTAGAACGCGTCCTTTCTTCTCCCGCTCCCTGAAAGAGGGAGAGTTGGTTGCAGGAAGAGGTGAAGATCGCGCGTGCAATCAGTCGTTCAGCACCGGCGGGCGCACCAGCTTCAACTGGTCGAGCATGGCAATGAAGGCCCGTAGCCGCTCGCGGCGATAGGCGTCGAGATCGAGATTCTCGTAATTGAGGAAGCCTTGCCCGGTGCGCAGCCCGATGCGACCCTCACGCATATTACGCTCAATGATGTCCGGCGCGGCGTAGCGGTCGCTCTCCAGCGCCTTGGTCAGATAGCGGCTCGCATAAAAGAGAATGTCGCCCCCGCCCCAGTCGATGAATTCGAGCAGGCCGAGCACGGCGAAGCGGAAGCCGAAACCGTACTTGATCGCCTTGTCGAGATCCTCGGCGCTGGCGACGCCTTCCTCGACCATGCGCGCGGCTTCGTTCATGGCCAGCGCCTGTATGCGCGGCACGATGTAGCCCGGACGCGGGGCGCAGACGACCGGCACTTTGCCGACGGATTCCAGGAGCCGCTTCAGCCGCTCGGTCACGGCCGGATCGGTGCGCTTGCCGGGCGATAGTTCGACCAATGGCACCAGATAAGCGGGATTGAGCCAGTGCGCGTTGAGGAAGCGCTCCGGCCGCACCACGGAGTCGGAAAGATCGTCAACGAGAATGGTGGACGTGGTCGAGGCGATGATGGCGTCCGGCGCCGTCATCGCGCTGGCGCCGGCGAAAGCCTCGCGCTTCATCGCCACCACTTCGGGAATGCCCTCGAACACGACCGACGCGCGGCCGAGTGCGCTCGCCGCATCGTCGTAACCGATCACCGAGACGCGCTGCGTGATGGTCTCGACGTCCTGTTCGCCGAACATGCCGAGCTGCGCCAGCATCCGCAGCGTGTCGCCGACCTCGCGCATCACATCGGCGCGCAGCGTTTCCAGTCCAGCCGCGTCACGCGGTTTGAAGTCGATCACGTCGACCGGGTGCCCTGCATAGGCGAACACGATGGCGATGCCGCGGCCCATGCGGCCCGCGCCGAGGCAGGCTATGCGTTCGCGCGCGCTCATTGGAAGCTCACACTCATTGGAAACCATCGTGCAGGAGCTTTTGCAGCCCGACGCGATCGAGATGGCCGAAGCCGAGGCTGTGGAGCGTGCGGCCGGTGTGCATGAAATCCTCGCCGCAGACCGCGCCGCCGATCGAGGCGAAGGCGCGCGCCAGAGGAGCGGGCACTTTTGCCAGTTCGGCGGCGGAAATCAGGAACGACAGGCCGATGCGCGTGTCCTCGCGCATATAGCGGTGCTCGGTGAGGACGATATGCTCGCGCCAGTCACCGGAATCGGTGAGCCGGTCATGCGAGCCGCGGCCATACATCCACTCGTCGCCCTCCTTGGCGTAATGATCGGCGAGAGGAAAATGCGGCGCACCGTAACCGAGCTCGCTGCGCACGGCGATGCGCTCGGCGTCGAGCGCGCTGGTGACGCGACGGATTGCCGGCTGCGTGCCTTCTTTATGGATGTCCCAGCGGTCGAAATGCTCGAGCGGCCCGGCATTCATGGTGATCAGCGGCGGATGGATGATCGGCCCCGCATTCATCAGCGCGCCGGAGAGCGCGTCGCCGCAATCCTCGATCACGTTGGGGAACGCGGCCGAGATCACCGACAGCGCGTGCGCCTTGCGCACCAGCGGAAATACGCCGGTCGGGAGCCGCTTGGCGCGCACGGTGATCGCCACCTCGAACGGCCCATGCTTGCGGGTCAGCCACGGCAGCGTGCCGGTCTCCGCGAACGACGCCTGCGCGCGGTTGCCGGCGTCCCATGCCGCCTTGGCGAAGATCATCGAGCCGAATGTGCCGGGCGGAAGGTAAACGACCTGACCGTCGCGCAGATGCGGCGCGAGCAGCCTCGCGATATCGGGCTGCGCCGTCGCCGGCGCGGGGCAGAGGATCAGTTCCGCGTCCTTCACCGCCGCGGCGATGTCGGTGGTGACGTCGGCGATCTTGATGTCGCGCTTGCCGCTGAAATCCTTGATGGTGATGGTGTTGCCGTTGGCGCGATGTTGCGCGACGGCATCACGATCGCGTCGCCACAGCCGCACCTCGTGTCCCGCCGCCGCCATGTCGGCCGCCGCCGCGAACGAGCCGTTTCCGCCACCCAGCACCGCAATCCGCATCGTCGATCCTCGCTCTTATCGTTTGCTGCGCGACACCGGGCCGCGATCGAATGTCGATGCGGTGATGCCGCGCTCGCGCAGCTTGAATTTCTGCACCTTGCCGTTCTCGGTCGCCGGCAGCACGGTCATGAATTCGATGTAGCGCGGCACGGCGAAATAGGCGAGGCGCGGTTCGCAATAGGCGATCAGCTCCGCCGGCGCCAGTGACGCACCGTCGCGCAGGATCACCGCCGCCATCACCTCGTCCTCGGCGAGTTCGGAGCGCACCGGAAACACGGCGGCATTGGCGATGGCCGGATGGCTGAGCAGCACCTGCTCGACCTCATAGGAGGAAATGTTCTCGCCGCGGCGGCGGATCGCGTCCTTCACGCGGTCAACGAAACGAAAATAGCCATCGGGCTGGCGGATCACGCGGTCGCCGGTGTGGAACCAGAGATTGCGCCAGGCTTCCACGGTCTTGTCGTCGGCGCCGAAATAGCCGGTGGCGAATGCGAAGGGATCGTCGGCACGCACGACCAGCTCGCCGGCGGTGCCATCCGAAACCGGATTGTCCTGATCGTCGACCACACGTGCGTCGAAGCCGTCGAACAGCGGCCCCATGCAGCCGGGCTGCTGCCGGTCGATCGGCGCGCCGATGGCGAAATTGGTTTCGGTCGAGGCCCAGCCTTCGAGCAGACGGATGCCGGTGCGCGCGATGAAATCGTCGTGGAAGCGCGCCGGCACACCGGGCGCGAGCGCGATCCGCGTGCGGTGGTTGCGCTCCGCCGCGTCGGCCGGGCGCGAGAGCAGGATCGGAACCATGGCGCCGAGCAGATAGGTCACCGTGGCGTTCGAGCGCGTCAGCGCATCGAAGAAGCCGGACGCGGAGAAGCGCGTTTCGTAATGGACATGGCCGCCGATCAGCACGGCCTGATAAAAGGTATTGAGTGCGTTGGTATGAAACAGCGGAAGCGTCGTGCAGAGCACGTCGCCCTCGCGCAGCTCCAGCAGCGCGGCTGTGTTGACGCCCCACAAGAAATACTGCGCGTGCGGGCAGCACACGCCCTTCGACAGGCCGGTGGTGCCGGACGTGTAGAGGATCAGTGCCATGTCGCCGGGCCGCACGGAAGCCGGTGGCAGCGGCGGGGCCTCGCGCGGCATCGGGGCGATTGTCGCGGACAGCGCGATTGGCACGGCTGCGCCGATGGTCCAGATCGTCTCGATGGCGAGCGACGCCGGATCGAGCAGCGCGAGATTGTCGGCGAGACTTGTTTCGAGCACCAGCAGCCCCGCGCCGCTGTTCGACAGCATGTGCTGAAGCTGCGGTCCGCGCGAGGCGGTGTTGAGCGGCACCAGCACCGCGCCGAGCCAGGCGCAGCCGAGCAGAAGTTCGATGAACTCGATCCGGTTCGAGCAGATGATGGCGACGCGGTCGCCGGCGTTTACGCCCGCCGCCTGTAACGCGCCGGCGCAGCGGGCCGCGGCGGCGCAGGCGGCGTTATAAGTAAGTGTGGTGTCGCCGAAGGTGACCAGCGGCGCGTCGCCGTTCGCCGTCGCCTGACGCTGCAGCATCGCCGGCAACGTTCGTTCCTCCGGCGCGAAGGCGTCGATCCAGCGCCGCCGCAAGGCCGATGCGTTGGTCGCGCTGCTCATTCCACCTTGCCGCCGAGATAGCTGGCGATGACTTTCGGATCGTGGATTAGGCCGGCAGCCGGCCCGCTGTGGACGATGCTGCCGGTCTCCAGCACATAGCCGTAGTCGGCCGTCTCCAGCGCCGCGCGCGCATTCTGCTCGACCAGCAGGATCGACACGCCGAGTTCGCGCAGGCTCATGACGATGCGGAAGATCTCGCGCACGATCAGCGGCGCGAGGCCGAGGCTCGGCTCGTCGAGCAGCAGCAGGCGCGGCTTCGCCATCAGCGCGCGGCCGAGCGCCAGCATCTGCCGCTCGCCGCCGGAGAGCGTTCCGGCAAGCTGCTTGCGGCGCTCGGAGAGCCGCGGGAAGCGGGCATAGACCTGGTCGAGTTCGGCATCGAGCGCCTTGCGGTCGCTCCAGTGCGTATAAGCGCCGAGGATAAGATTATCCGCGACCGTCATCTCCGTGAAGAGTTCGCGGCTCTCCGGCACCAGGCAGATGCCGCGGCGGACGCGCTCCTCGGTGCCGAAGCGGCGCATGTCGGCGCCGTCGTAGCGCACCGTGCCGGTTGACGGAAGCAGGCCCATGATGGCGGCGAGCATCGTCGTCTTGCCGGCGCCGTTCGGGCCGATCACTGTGACGATCTGGCCGGTCTGCATCTCCAGCGAAACGCCGCTGACGGCCTCGACCTTGCCGTAGGCGACATGCAGGTCCTCGACGGCGAGCAGCGTGCTCATGCGACGCCTCCGAGATAGGCTTCCTGCACGCGCGCATCGGCGCGGATCGTCGCCGGCACGCCCTCGGCGAGCTTGGCGCCGAAATCGACGACGACGATGCGATCGACCAGGTTCATGACGAATTCCATGTCGTGCTCGACCAGCACAATGGTCATGCCCTCGGCGCGCAGTCCGCGCAGCAGGTCGGACAAAGTCTGTTTCTCGAGACGGCGCAGGCCGGCGGCTGGCTCGTCGAGGATCATCAAGGTCGGATCGGCGGCGAGAGCGCGTGCGACTTCGAGCAGACGCTGCTGGCCGAGCGCGAGATTGCCGGCGAGGTCGCCGTATTTCTCGCCGAGGCCGACGCGCTGCAACTGCCGCAGGGCCTCATGGCGCGCCGAGGCTTCTTCCTTCCGGTCGAGACGCATCGCGCCGGCGAAGAAACCCGCGCCGGTGCGCGGATAGAGGCCGAGCATCACGTTGTCGAGGCAGGTCATGTTGGGGCGCAGCTTCACATGCTGGAAGGTGCGCGCCATGCCGGCGGCGGCGATGCGCCGCGACGGCAGCGTGGTGATGTCGCTGCCTTGAAAACGGATGGTGCCGCCGTTCGGCTTCAGCACGCCGGTGATGAGGTTGAGCAGCGTGCTCTTGCCGGCGCCGTTCGGGCCGATCAGGCCGAACACCTCGCCGGCACGCACCTCGAAACTGACATCGTTGACGGCGATCAGCGCGCCGAACCGCTTCACCGCATTCTGGACGCTGAGAACAGGTACGTTATCGTTCCCTTGCGCCGTCGCCGGCTGATGCGCGCGCGGCGGCAGCCCGGGCGCGTCGACCACCGGGCGCGGCTTCGGCCGCGGCAGCAATCGCTTGATCATCAGCACGACGCCGCCGCGCGCCTTCTGCAACAGCACGATGAACAGCACGCCGAACACGACGACTTCGAGCTGCGCGCTGTAGCGGGTGAAGGCCGGTAGCACATCCTGCAGGATATTCTTGATCAGCGTGACGATGGCCGAGCCGATCACCGCACCGACGATCTGTCCGGCGCCGCCGACCAGCGCCATCAGCAGGAGTTCGATGCCGGCGCGCACGTCGAACGGCGCGGGGCCGACATAGCGCTGCACATGCGCGTAGAGCCAGCCGGACAGACCGGCGAGCACGCCGCCGAGCACGAACACGGCAAGGCGCATGCGGAAGGCGTTGATCGCGAGGCTCTCGACCAGCGCGCTGCCGCCGCGCAGCGCGCGGATGGCGCGGCCCTGTCGGGAATCCAGAAGATTGCGGCAGAGCAGCATCACCAGGCCGAGCACGATCCAGCAGAAGTAATAGGCGGCGGTGGTGCCTTCGAACGAGAGGGAGCCGATGCGGATCGCGGGAATGCCGGACAGGCCGCTGTAACGGCCGAGCATGTCGAGATTGCCGAACAGGAAGAAGATCGCGATGCCCCAGGCAATGGTGCTGAGCGGCAGGAAATGTCCGCTAAGCCGCAGCGTCGCCGCGCCGAGCACGGTCGCGACCACGGCGGTCATGGCGAGCGACAGGATGAGGCCGATCCACGGCGAACCGCCTTGCGTCGCGGTGTACCAGGCGGTGGCGTAGGCACCGATACCGACGAAGGCGGCCTGTCCGAACGATGTCAGCCCGCCGACGCCGGTGAGCAGCACGAGGCCGAGCGTCGCCATCGCGTAGATGGCGATGTAGTTGAGCAGCGTGATGGTGAAGCTACCGAACAGGAACGGCGCGGCCGCGAGAAACGCGATCGCGACGACGAAGAGGAGACGCGTGATCGCGGGCATCAGGCCTGCCCCTCGCTCTCGTCTTCCTCGATCTCTTCCTCGACGCCGGTGTGCGACGTGAACGACTGCCAGATCAGGATCGGGATCAGCGACGAGAACACGATCACTTCCTTGAGCGCGCTATCCCAGAACGACGCGAAGCTTTCAAAGATGCCGACCATGATCGCGCCGACGGCGGTGGCCGGATAGCTGACGAGACCGCCGATGATGGCGCCGACAAAGGCTTTCAGCCCGATCAGGAAGCCGGAGTCGTAATACAGCGTAGCAATCGGTCCGATCAGAATGCCGGAAATGGCGGCGAGCAGCGAAGCGATCAGGAATGCCGTGGCGCCGGTGGTCGACGGCAGGATGCCGACCAGCCGCGCGCCGACGCGGTTCACCGCGGTGGCACGCAGCGCCTTGCCGATCAGTGTGCGCTCGAACACGAGATAGAGAAGGAAGCTGAACAGCGCCGACGAGACGACGATCAGGATGCTCTGGCCGGAGATGGTCAGCGCGCCGAGGTCGAAGAAGGCGCGGGTCATCGGCTCGGTGCGGAAGCCCTCGGGGCCGAAGTACAGAAGCGCCAGCCCTGACATGGCGAAGTGCACGGCGACCGCGACGATCAGCAGCACCAGCACCGACGCATCGGCGAGCGGCCGGAACGCGATACGGTAGAGGAGCGGCGAGATCGGCAGCACCACCGCGATGGTGAGCAGCGTGGCGAGCCACATCGGCAGCGCATGCATCGACGCGAAATATACCACAGCCGCCGGCAGGATCGGCAGCGCGGCATAGAACAGCAGCGCGCGGGGAATGCGATGGGCGTCGCCCTGACGGGCGAGGGTATAGACCTCCATCACGGTCGCGATGGCGGCGAGTGTGAGCACCAGCCAGACGGTGCCCGGCATCTGTCCGAGTTGCAGCGCCGCCAGCGTCAGCGCCGCATAGCCGACCACGTCGCCGAACGGTACGAAGATGACGCGGGTGACGAGGAAGATCAGCACGATCCCCAGCGCCACCAGCACGTAGATCGCACCGGTGGAGATGCCATCCTGCACCAGCAGAAGGGCGATCTCCCACGTCATGCGCGGCGCGCCGTGCTGGGACCGCGCGCTGCGGCGCGCGCGGCCTGATCGTGACGATGCGGAAGCGACATCGTGTTCCCCGCGACTCGGGACGTTAAGACAACGCGCGGATTACTTCAGCAGCTTCCACTTGCCGTCCTGCAACTGGACGAGCACGCGGGCGCGCTCGTCGACGCCGAACGGGCTGCCCGGCTTGAAGTTGTAGACGCCGTGGGTGCCGACCACTTCCTTGGTCGCCAGCATGGCGTCGCGGAAGGCTTCGCGGAATTGCGGCGTGCCCGGCTGTGCCTTTTGCAGCGCGCGCTTGGCCGCATCGGCGAACACCAGCCAGGCGTCGAACGAATAAGCGGAGAAGGCGTCGCCGGTCGGGGCGTTGTTGACCTTCTGATAGACGTCGCGGAATGCGAGCGAGATTTTCTTGGTCGGATTGTCGTCGGGCAGCTGCTCGGCGACGATCACCGGACCGGTCGGCGCGATCACGCCGTTCACCGCCTTGCCGCCGACGCGCACGAAGTCCGGATTGATCAGCGCATGGGTGCCGTAGAGGCCACCCTTGAAGCCGCGCTCGGCGAGCGCGAGATAGGGCAGCGCTCCGGGCGTTCCCGAGCCGCCGGTGATGACGGCGTCGGGCCGCGCCGCGATGATCTTCAGGGTCTGGCCTGTGACGGAGGTGTCGGCGCGCGCATAGCGCTCGTTGGTGACGACCTCGATGTTCTTGGTGGGCGCGTTCTGCGTCAGCGCGCTGTAGACGAGATCGCCCCAGGAATCGCTGAAGCCGATATAGGCGGCGCGCTTGACCTTGTCCTGCGCCATGCGTTCCACCACGGCGGCGACCATCAGCGGCGGCGGCTGCGGAATGGAGATCAGCCATTGGCCGTTCGGGCTCTGCGGCTGGGTTGCCGGCGTGAGTGAGATGATCGGCGTCTTTGTTTCTGCGGCGACCACGGCCATGGCGATGGTGCCCGGCACGCCGGACGTGCCCATCAGCACGTCGACTTTTTCTTCTTCCACCAGCTTGCGCGCGTTGCGCGTCGCGGCGGATGGGTCGGACGCATCGTCGAGCCGGATCAGCTTGACCTTCACGTCGCCGATCTTGCTCACATAGGCCTCGCCGGCGAGGATACCCTTTTCATAAGGGATGCCGATCGAGGCGCCCGGCCCGCTCAGGGAGGTGACGAAACCGACGGTGATATCCGCTGCGGAAACGGCCGTGACCGACACAAGCACGGACGCGGCGGAAAGGCACAGACGCGAGAAAACGCGCGACAACATGGTTGCTCCTCCCAAACTGAGCTCTGGTCGTGCTCAGCAATTGTTTTAACTTTAAAACTTCTGCCGGGGCTGGCAAGCGCCGCAGGCCCGTTCGGCATTGCATCGGCGGATATTTTATATTTAAAATAATCTGCAATGCCGCAGGATGGTCGCCAAGAAGGTCGGTTTGATCTGGTCGTCACGGATGTGGAGAGCGTCACCCCGCTGATCCGCACGGTTCGGCTGGCGCGGCCGCATCAGGAGCCATTGCCGTCCTGGGAGCCCGGCGCGCATCTCAAGGTGCGTATCGGCGACAACGATGAGCGCTCCTATTCGCTGGTCAATACCGCCGCCGACCCAGGAGCCTGCACCCACCCGAAATCCTATCGACTCGGCATCCGGCTCGAAACACCGAGCCAGGGTGGCTCAGTCTACATGCACGGCCTGAAAGTCGGCGATACCGTCTCGGTGACGCCGCCGGCCAACAATTTCCCGCTGGAGCCGAGCGGTAAGCCGGTGGTGCTGGTGGCGGGTGGTGTTGGCGTAACGCCGATCGTGTCGATGGCGGCGGCGCTGCAGGCGGCGGAGCATCCTTATCGCTTCTATTATGCCGGCCGCGCGCGCGATCAACTCGCCTTTCTACCGGAGATCGAGGCGCTGGCGGGCAGCAATCTCACCGTGCACACCGACGACGCCGCGCAGGCCTTCTTCGATCTGGCCGGACTGATGGGTTCGCTCTCCGGCGACGAGCCGCTGTATTGCTGCGGCCCGCTGCCGATGATCGAAGGCGCGATCGCCACGGCAAAGGCGCTCGGCTGGGCGCCGGGGCGGCTGCATTTCGAGATATTCACCGCGGCGGCACCGCAGGCGGGCGATCAGGCATTTGAGGTGGTGCTCAACAGCACCGGCGAGAGCTTCACCGTGCCTCCGGGAAAATCCGTACTCGACGTGCTGATCGAGGCGGGCAAGGATCCACTCTATGATTGCAAGCGCGGCGACTGCGGAATCTGCCAGGTCGCGGTGATCGAGGGTACCCCGGACCACCGCGACTTCATCTTGTCCGACAGCGAGAAGTCGTCGGGCAAGCTGATGCAGATTTGCGTGTCGCGCGCGAAGACGCCGCGGTTGGTGCTGGATTTATAAGACGACAGGAGACAGCGATGGACCGTTATCGTGGCAATGCGGACGCCGTCAAAGGTCTGGTTCGCGATACCGAGGTGCATCGCGACGTCTATATCGACGAAGAGGTGTTCCAGCTCGAGATGGAGCATCTGTTCGCCAATACCTGGGTCTATGTCGGACATGACAGCCAGGTGGCCAATCCCGGCGATTATTTCGGCACCACCATCGGAACGCAGCCGGTGCTGATGGTGCGCCACAGCGACAAGACGGTGAAGGTTCTCTACAACCGCTGCCCGCACAAGGGCACGCGCATCACCACCGAGACCTGCGGCAACACCGGCAAGTTCTTCCGCTGTCCGTATCATGCCTGGAGCTTTCGCACCGATGGTTCGCTGCTCGCGATCCCGCTGAAGAAAGGTTACGAGAATACCGGCTTCGAGAGCAGCCATGCCGCGAAGGGCATGACGCCAGTGAAGCATGTGCACAATTATCGCGGCTTCGTGTTCGCCAAACTCAATGACGGCGGTCCGGGCTTCGAGGAATTCTTCGGCGACAGCCTGTCGAGCTTCGACAACATGGTCGACCGTTCGCCGGTCGGCAAACTCGAAGTCGCCGGCGGCGTGCTGCGCTACATGCACAACTGCAACTGGAAGATGCTGGTCGAGAACCAGACCGACACCTGCCACCCGATGGTGGCGCACGAATCGTCGGCGGGCACGGCGATCAGCGTGTTCGACAAGCAGCCGCCCGGCACCAAGAAGCCGATGGCGGTGGAGATCTACGCACCGTTCATGGCCCCGTACGAATTCTTCGAGAACATGGGCATCCGCGTCTGGCCGAACGGACACGGCCACACCGGCGTGCATCATTCGATCCACTCCGACTATTCCGCCATTCCCGGCTATTTCGAGAAGATGGTCGCCGCCTACGGCGAGGAGCGCGCCAAGGCGATCCTCGGCGAGAACCGGCACAACACGGTTTATTTCCCCAATCTGATGATCAAGGGGCCGATCCAGCTCATCCGCCTGTTCAAGCCGATCGCGGCCAACAAGACGCTGGTGGAGTCCTGGACGTTCCGGCTGGTGGATGCGCCCGACATGCTGCTGGAGCGCACCTTGATGTACAACCGACTGATCAATGCGCCGACCTCGGTGGTCGGCCATGACGATCTTGAAATGTACGAGCGCGCGCAGGAAGGCCTGCATGTCGACGCCAATCAGTGGGTCAACGTGCAGCGGCTCTACGATGCGGCCGAGCCGCCGGACACGACCGCGGAAACCAACGGCACGACCGAATGGCAGATGCGCAATCAGTTTCGCGCCTGGTCGAAATTCATGACCATGTCGATGTGAGGGGACCGCCGTGACAGCGCCCAGCGACCAGCAATTGATTGATTTCGTCCAGCGCGAGGCGCGGCTGATTGATCAGCACCGGTTCGAGGAATGGCTCGACCTGTTCACCGACGACGGCATGTACTGGATGCCGCTCGAATGGGGACAGACGGATCCAAAGCTCACCACCTCGCTGATGTACGAGGACAAGCTGCTGCTGACGATTCGCGTCGAGCGGCTGAAGGGCAACCGCACTTTCTCGCAGAAGCCGAAGAGCCGGTGTCATCATCTGCTGCAGACGCCGCAGATCGACCGGCGCGATGAAGCGGCCAACGAATACGTCACATGGACGCCGATGCATTATGTCGAGACGCGGTTTGATGAGCAGCAGCTCTACGCCGCGTGGGTGACACATACGCTGACCGTCAAGGACGGCGCGTTGCGCATCAAGCTCAAGCGCGTCGATCTTGTCAACTGCGACGCCGCGTTCGGCAATATCCAGCTCTTCATGTGAGCGGCATGCAGCTTCCGGCCGACAGTCCGAACAGCGTCTACGAGCTGTTCAGCCGGCAGGCGGGGCGGTTTCCGCAGCGCGCGTTCTTGTGCGTGCTGCCGGAGACGGCGCAGGCTTACGGCATCGCGGCGGGGGAGGTGACGTATGGCGAGGCGCAAGCCGCCGTCGCGCGGTTGCGCACCGCCTATGCCAGGGCTGGCTATCGCGCCGGGCAGCGCGTGGCGATGCTCCTGGAAAATCGTCCTGCGTATTTCCTGCATTGGTTCGCGCTGAATGCGCTTGGTGTGTCGGTGGTGCCGCTCAATCCCGATATGCGCGCCGCCGAATTGGAATACGTGCTCGGCCATTCCGAAGCCGTTGCCGCGGTGGCGATCTCCGCGCGACATTCCGGCCTGTGTGCGGCGGCCGATGCCGTCGGCCGCGCGATTCCGGTGTTCGGTCCCGACGATGCGCCGCTGCCGCCGTTGGCGGGTGAGGCGAGTACGGCGGAGACCGGCCGCGATGCCGAATGTGCGTTGCTCTATACGTCAGGCACCACCGGCAAGCCGAAGGGCTGCGTACTGCCGAACGAATATTTCCTCTATGCCGGGCATTGGTATGCGACGACCGGCGGGCTGATCGCCTTCCGCGACGATGGCGAGCGGATGCTGACTCCGCTGCCGGTGTTCCACATGAACGCCATGGCCTATTCGGCGATGGCGATGCTCACGGTCGGCGGCTGCCTGATCTCACTCGACCGGTTTCACCCGAAAACCTGGTGGAGCAGCGTGCGCGATAGCCGCGCCAGCATCGTCCACTATCTCGGCGTGATGCCGCCGATGCTGATGGGCGCGCCGGAGAGCGCGGAAGACCGCGCGCATTCCGTGCGGTTCGGTTTCGGTGCCGGTGTCGACCGCGCGCTGCACGCGCCGTTCGAGCAGCGCTTCGGCTTTCCGTTGATCGAGGCGTGGGCCATGACCGAAACCGGCGCGGGCGCGGTGGTGGTCGCGGCGCAGGAGCCGCGCCATGTGGGCACGAGCTGTTTTGGCCGACCTGGCTCCGAATTGGCAACCCGCATCGTCGATGAAGCGGGCGCTGACGTGCCGCAGGGCGAGCCGGGCGAGTTGCTGGTGCGTCACGCCGGCGATGCGCCGCGCTACGGCTTCTTTCGCCGCTATCTGAAAGACCCGGACGCCACCGCGCAGGCGTGGGCGGGCGGCTGGTTCCACACCGGCGACGTGGTGCGGCAGGACCCGGATGGCGCGATGCATTTCGTTGACCGACGAAAGAATGTGATCCGCCGCTCCGGCGAGAACATCTCCGCCGTCGAAGTGGAAAGCGTGCTGATGCAGCATCCGGCGGTGCGGCAGGTGGCGGTAGCGCCGGTCGCCGATGCGGTGCGCGGCGACGAGGTGTTCGCCTGCGTCGTCACCCGTGAGCCGGCGGCGGATCGCGCCGCGCGCGAGCAGGTGGCGGCGGAGATCGTCGCCTGGTGCCTGACGCGGCTCGCTTATTACAAGGCGCCGGGCTATGTCGGTTTCGTGCCGGAGATCGCCTTGACCTCGACCCAGAAAATTCAGCGCGGCAACCTCAAGGACATGGTCGCCGGCCTTGTCGGCGGCGACGCCTGCGTCGACACGCGCGGCCTGAAACGGCGGACCGCCGCATGACACGGGCATCGTCGCATCGCCGCGCCGCTTACGACAACATCGTCATCTGCGCGCCGGTGACGATTCCCTACCGCCGCTATTCGACCAACAGCGCGCACTGGTGGCTCGGCCGCGCGCTGCATGAACTGACTCGCGCCGCCGGCATCGCGCCGAAGGATATCGACGGGCTGACGGTGTCGAGCTTCACGGTCGGCCCGGACACGGCGATCGGCCTCACGCAGCATTTCGGCCTGTCGCCGCGCTGGCTCGATCACATTCCGTTCGGCGGCGCGAGCGGTGTGGTGGCGCTGCGCCGAGCCGCGCGCGCTGTGCAGGCGGGCGACGCCGACATCGTTGCCTGCATCGCCGGTGACACCAACCACGTCGATTCGTTCCGCAAGACGCTGTCGACCTTCTCGCGGTTCGCGCAGGATGCCGTCTATCCCTACGGTTCCGGCGGCGCCAACGCCTCGTTCGCGCTGATCACCAGGCATTACATGAATCTGTATGGCGCCAAGCGCGAGGATTTCGGAAAGCTGTGCATCGCGCAGCGCGACAACGCGCTGTCGATCCCGTTCGCGATGATGAAGAAGAAGCTGACGCTGGACGAATATATGGCGGCACGGCCGATCGCCGATCCGGTGCATCTGTTCGATTGCGTCATGCCCTGCGCCGGCGCGGAGGCCGTGCTGGTGTGCCGCGAGGAGACGGCGAAATCGCTCGGTCTTCCGGTGGTGCGCATGCTCGCCACCATCGAGCGGCACAATTCCTTTGGCGGCGATGTGATCCAGCATCGCGGCGGCTGGGCGATGGATATCGACGAGCTTTGGGCGATGGCCGGCATGAAGCCCGCCGACGTGGATTTCGTCGAGACCTATGACGACTATCCGGTGATCGTCATGATGCAGTTCGAGGATCTCGGCTTCTGCCAGAAGGGCGAGGGGCCGGACTTCGTGCGCAGTCATACCTTCACCAACGACGGCACGTTCCCGCACAACACGTCGGGCGGACAGTTGTCGACCGGACAGGCGGGCGCGGCCGGCGGCTTTCTCGGCCTGACCGATGCGGTGCGGCAGCTCACTGACCGCCCGATCGGCACCGCGGTGCGGGATGCGCAGAGCGCTGTCATCTCCGGTTTCGGCATGATCAACTACGACCGCGGCCTGTCGTCGGCGGCCGCCGTGCTGGCGAGGGCCTGATGACGACGCCGCTCACGCGCCCGAAACGCAAGAACCCGCTCAAGCGCACGCGCCTGCCGCTCAGTCCGCAGGGCGTGCGCAGCCGCACCGCGCATGGCCTCACCGCGGCGGCGGCGGAAGGCCGCTTCGCGCTGCAGGTATGCGACGACTGCAAGGCGGTGATCTATCCGCCGCGCGACTGCTGTCCGAACTGTCTTTCGGCGCGGCTGCCGTTTCGCGACGTGCCGCGCGGCGGCGTGCTGGTCGCTGAAACGACCGTGCGCACCTCGACCGATCCGTATTTCCGCGAGCGCACCCCGTGGCGCGTGGGCAGCGTCAAGCTCGATGCCGGGCCGGTGGTTGTAGCGCATCTGCATGGCGACACCGTGGAAGGCGCGCGCGTTCAGCTCGATTTCAAGCTCGACAAGAGCGGCGCGGCGGTGGCGCTCGCTCTGCCGGAACAGGATACGCCCCATATGGCCGACGATCCCCATCTGCGCGAGATGACCTGCGATCCGAAATTCCGCCGCGTGCTGATCACCGACGGCCGCACCGAGGTGGGGCAGGCGATGGCCAAGGCGTTTTCCGACGCCGGCGCGAACATCGTGTTCGTCGGCATCGCCGACCAGTGGAAGCCGTTTCCGGGGATGGAGGCGCTGCAGAAGATCGAGCGGGTCGAGATCGTGCCGCTCGATGTCACCGATACGGAATCCGTCAACGAGCAAGCGGAGCAGAACGGGTCGCGCATCGATATCATCGTCAACACGGCGGAGCATGTGCGCGCCGGCGGCATCGTCGATCGCCATGGCCTCACCGTGGCGCGCGAGGAGATCGACGTGCGCTATCTCGGCCTGATGCGGCTCGCGCAGGCGTTCGGTCCGGTGATGCGCTTCCGCGGCGCCGATGGCGTCAATTCGGCGGCGGCGTTCGTCAATCTGCTGTCCGTGCACGCGCTGATGAACTGGCCGACTTACGGTGCTTATTCGGCGGCCGAAGCGGCGTGTCTCTCGGCGGCGCAGTGCATGCGCGCCGAATTGCGGCCGGGCGGGGTCAAGGTGCTCAACGTGTTTTTCGGCCCGCTGGAGACCGAATGGTTCCAAACCGTGCCGCCGCCGAAGGTGACGCCGTCGGCTTTGGCGAAAGCAGTAGTGCGCGGATTGCAGCAGGGCGTGGAGGACGTGTTCGTCGGCGATATCGCCGAGGACATCCGCACGCGGCTTGCGGTCAACCCGAAGGCGCTCGAACGCGAACTGGCAGGCTAGGAGAATTTCATGCCGACCGATGTGCTTGCCTTCGCCCGCGATATCGCCGCCGGCGCCGTGCGCGTGATCGATCTCACGCAGACGCTGTCGCAGGACTTCCCGATCATCACGCTGCCGCCGGAGCTAGGCCAGTGCGCGCCGTTCCGCATGGAGGAGGTGTCGCGCTATGACGAGCGCGGGCCAGCCTGGTACTGGAACAACATTTCGCTCGGCGAGCACACCGGCACGCATTTCGATGCGCCGATCCACTGGATTTCCGGCAAGGACCTGCCGAACAACGCGGTCGACACCATCGATGTGCGCAAGTTCATCGCACCGGCGGTGGTGATCGATTGCTCCCGGGAATGCGCTGCCGATCCGGACTTCGCGCTGACGATCCCGTTCGTCGAGGCGTGGGAGGCCAAGCACGGCAAGATCCCGCCCGGCCATTGGGTGCTGCTGCGCACCGACTGGTCGAAGCAGAGCTTCACCGATTACGCCAATCTGCGCGACGACGGTGCGCACACGCCCGGCCCGGAGCCGAAAGTGGTCAAGTGGTTCGTCGAGGAGCGCGACGTGCACGGCTTCGGCACCGAGACGATCGGCACCGACTTCGGCCAGGGACATCATTTCAATCCGCCGTTCCCGGCGCATTTCTACATGCACGGCAAGGGCCGCTTCGGCCTGCAATGCCTGACCAATCTCGATCTGCTGCCGCCGAAGGGCGCGGTGATCGTCGCCGCGCCCTTGAAGATCAAGCAGGGCTCGGGCAGCCCGCTGCGCGTGCTCGCGCTGGTATCGGGGGACAAATGACGCTGCCTGTCGCGATCGTCACCGGCGGATCGACCGGCATCGGCGCGGAACTGTGCCGGCAGATGCTGGAGCGTGGCTACGAGGTGATCTCGCTCGCGCGGCGCAAGCCGCCGCAAAGCCATACGCGCCTGCGCGCCCTCGAGGTCGATCTGTTCGACAGTGCCGCGACCGAACAGGCGGCACGCGAGGTCGCGACGCAGCATCAAGTGACGCACTTTATCCACAACGCCGGCCTGATCCGGCCCGCGCTGTTGCCCGACGTGACGCAGGACGATCTCGCGGCGGTGACGCAATTGCATCTCGGCGCGCCGATCACCATCATGCAGGCGGTGCTGCCG
>JAEWJH010000018.1 GCA_023386635.1 Pseudomonadota bacterium | reverse complement strand
GAGGCTCCGAGAGGGCCACGACTCTCGCCACGTCACGCGCGGACGTGTTCCCCGCATCCACGTCTTCCTTGCCGCACGAAGCAAGGCGTGGATGCCCGCAACACGTGCGGGCATGACGTGGAGAGAGCGGAGCGCCCGCTTTCCTCCGCCTCATCCTGAGGAGCGATGCGCAGCATCGCGTCTCGAAGGAGAGGCGGCCACAGTCGCTCCCGCCTCGTGTTTGCTGTCGCGATCCTGACGCATCGCTCCTCACACGAGGCTCACAGATTACTTCTCCTTCAGTCCCGGATAGGTCTCCCGCTTCAGCACGCCGGCGAGATGCGCGGCGGCGGCGACCATCATTGCGGTGGCGTGCGTCGTCGTTTTCGGCGAGGTCTTGAAATCCTTGTAGTCCTTGCTGCCCATCGCCTCGCCGACCCAATAGGTCATCGCGTTCGGCGGCAGCGAGAAGCCGACATCGTTGAGCGCCTGGAACACCTCGGCCGAGACATGATGCGCGCCGTCCTCGTTGCCGACCACGGCGACGAGCCCGACGCGACCGTAAGGCGGCATTCGCTGCTGATTGTCCTTCTCCGACAGAAACGCATCCATCCGCTCCAGAACGCGCTTGCACACGCTCGACGGCTGGCCCATCCAGATCGGCACGCCGACGACGAACACATCGGCGGCAAGCACCTTCTTGCGCAGCGCCGGCCAGTCGTCGCCCTCGCCTTCGTCGGATGTCACGCCCGGCTTGATGTTGAAATCCACCGCGCGGAGGATCTCGCCTGTGCCATCGTATGTCTTGAATTCATCCAGAATCTCGCCGAGCAGCTTGTCGGTGGACGACTCCGCCGGCGATGGTTTCAGGGAGCAATTGAACGCGAAAATCTTCAGCGCCATAATGCGAGGCCTTTCCATCAGCAATAGGGATGGAGACCAACCGCGCGCGCGAGCAAACGTTCCACCATGATCTCGGTCCTGATCACGGGTTTCGGCCCGTTTCCCGGCGCGCCGTTCAATCCCACCGGCGCGCTGGCGCGGCGGCTCGCCCGGCTGCGTCATCCGGCGCTGGCCGATACGCGCCGCGCCGCGCATGTGTTCACCGTCGGCTATGCCGCGGTCGACCGCGACCTCCCGCGGCTGATCGCGGAGCACCGGCCGCAGGTGCTGCTGATGTTCGGGCTCGCGGCACGAACGCGCCATGTGCGGATCGAGACGCGCGCACGCAATGCGCGGGCGTCGTTTCCCGACGCGAACGGCAAGCGGCCGCCCCGCCGCTCGATCGTCGCCGGCGCGCCGCACCGGCCGATGCCGATCCCGGCGGTGCCGCTCGTCGTCGCCGCGCGACAGATTCGCGTGCCGGTGCGGCTGTCGCGCGATGCCGGCGCTTATCTTTGCAACTATCTGTGCTGGCGCGCGCTCGATCAGATGAAGGGACAGGACGGCCCGCTGATCGCCTTCGTGCATGTGCCGAAGCTTGCCCTTGCACCGCGACGCGCGACGCATCCGCGCCGCGTCACCGCCGCCGATCTGGAGCGGATCGGCGCACGCATATTGATCCGTCTGGCGGCCATCGCGCGCCGGCGCGCAATCCAGGAAGCGCGCAAGCGTGCAATCGGGAATGCGCGGCAACCCGTGACAGACCGGAGATGACAAAAATGTCATCCGGCTTGCCCTGCCCGCGCCGCGTTTGCGCACCATCTATGACGGCGGCCATCCCATGACCGCATCATCGACCGCATCTCCCACCATCACCCCTCGCCGCCGGAAGCCGCTCGTGCTGTTGCTGCTCGCCTTGTTTCTCCTCCCCGTCGCAGCCCGCGCCGCGCTGTTCGCCGCCGAAGGCGGGCCGACGCGCTGGAGCGATGCCGACTGGTCGAGCAGCGGCACGCTCCCCGCCGCCGCCACCGAACCGGACGCGCGCATCATCGTCTTCTCCGGCCGCACCGGCGGCTGGAAGGGCGTGGTCGCGGTGCATAGCTGGGCGGTGGTGAAGCGCGCCAACGCGAAAGCCTGGACGCGCTACGACGTCGTCGGCTGGGGCACGCCGGTGCGCGTCAACGGCTGGGCGCCGGACGGCCGCTGGTTCGGCCATGCGCCGACCGTGGTCGCCGATCTGCGCGGCGACGCCGCCGCGGCGCTGATCCCGCGCATCGAGGCGGCCGTGACATCCTATCAATTCCGCCGCGCCGGCGACTACAAGATCTGGCCGGGGCCGAACAGCAACAGCTTCGTCGCTGCGCTGCTGCGCGCCGTGCCGGAGCTGGGCACCGCCCTGCCGCCGAACGCGATCGGCCGGGATTTCCGCGACGGGTTTTATGCCGGCCTCACCGACAGCCGCACCGGCGTGGAGCTGAACCTCGCCGGCTATGCGGGCGCGAAATTCGGTTGGGTCGAGGGGATCGAGGTCAATCTGCTCGGGCTGGTGGTCGGGCTCGATCTGCGCCGCCCGGCGATCAAGCTGCCGGGGTTCGGGCGCATCGGCATGGATTCGCTCCTGCCGGCGGCGCGACCGCCTGCGACGGCAGCTTGATAAAATCAGGCTGCGTCGGGCAGCTTGTTGACGCGCGGCAGCCGCACCGGCAGCGGCGGGAGATCGGCGGCGTCCACCGCGATGCCCTTCCACCGGTCGATCATGCCGGTGAGCTTGCGCAGTTCGGCGACGAATTCGTCTTCGGTGTAATAGTGGCGCCAGCGGCCGGTGTCGTAGAGCTCGACGAAATGTGCCCGGCGGCGGAGCGCAAGTTCACACCACTTGCCGACCATGGCGGCGAGCGAGGGCGACGACGACGTTTGCAGCATAAGTGCGGTCCTGCGTTCATGACGCAATCACGCAACAATTCACCAGCCTGTGGATAACTCTCGCTGATTCGCGACCGGTTGCAAAGGGCGCGTTTGCACGCCCCGCCGATCACAGCTTGATTTTGAAGATCCGGGCCAGTTCGCCGACGATGCCCCGGCGGAACAACAGGACGCAGGCGACGAAGATCACGCCCTGGATCACCAGCACCCATTCACCGACCGGCGCGAGCTTGTACTGCATGGCCAGGATGATGAACGCACCGATCACCGGCCCGAAAATCGTGCCGAGCCCGCCGACCAGCGTCATCAGCACCACCTCGCCCGACATCGGCCAGTTCACGTCGGTCAGCGAGGCGATCTGCAGCACGATCGCCTTGGTCGCCCCGGCGGTGCCGGCGAGCGTCGCCGACAGCACGAACGCCATCAGCTTGTAGCGATCGGTCTTGTAGCCGAGCGAGATCGCCCGCGCCTCGTTCTCGCGGATCGCTTTCAGCACCTCGCCGAACGGCGAGTTGATGATGCGATGGATCAGCAGGAAGCCGCCGAGGAAGATCACCAGCACGACGATATACATCGCCGTCGGATGGCCGAGATCGAACACGCCGAACAGCTTGCCGCGCGGCACGCCCTGAATGCCGTCCTCGCCGCCGGTGAACTTCGCCTGCAGCGCGAAGAAGTACATCATCTGCGCGAGCGCCAGCGTGATCATCGCGAAATAGATGCCCTGGCGGCGGATCGCCAGCATTCCGGCGATCAGGCCAAGACCGGCAGCCGTGGCCGTGCCGGCCAGGATCGCCAGTTCCGGAGTCAGCCCCCACACTTTCGCGGCGTGCGCGCAGACATAGCTCGCCCAGCCGAAATACAGCGCGTGGCCAAACGACAACAGGCCGACATAGCCGATCAGCAGATTGAACGCGCAGGCAAACAGCGCGAAGCACATCACCTGCATCAGGAACAGCGGATAGGTGAAGAACGGCGCGATGATCAGGATCGCGACCATGATGAGGAACGCGATGGTCTCGCTTCGCGTGCGTGCCGGCGCGGTGGCGCGCAGCGGGGCTTCGGCGACGTGCTCCATCCTACAGTCTCCGTCCGAACAGGCCGCTCGGGCGCACCAGCAGCACGATCGCCATGATGACGAAGATCACGGTGCTGGACGCCTCGGGGAAAAACACTTTGGTCAGGCCCTCGATCACGCCGAGGCCGAAGCCGGTGATGATGGCGCCGAGGATCGAACCCATGCCGCCGATCACCACCACCGCAAACACGACGATGATCAGTTCCGAGCCCATCTGCGGCGACACGTTATAGATCGGCGCCGCCATCACGCCGGCGAGCGCGGCGAGCGCCACGCCGAAACCGTAAGTCAGCGTGATCATGCGCGGCACGTTGATACCAAACGCCCGCACCAGCGTCGGATTCTCGGTAGCGGCGCGCAAATAGGCGCCGAGCCGCGTGCGCTCGATCATGAACCAGGTGCCGAAGCAGACGATCAGCGAGGCGACGATCACCCAGGCGCGATAATTCGGCAGGAACATGAAGCCGAGATTCTGCCCGCCCTGCAGCGAATCCGGCACGCGGTACGGTAAGCCGGCGGAGCCGTAGAAATTGCGCGCCGTGCCTTCGATGATCAGCGCAAGCCCGAAAGTCAGCAGCAGGCCGTAGAGGTGATCGAGCTTATAGAGCCATTGCAGCATCGTCCGCTCGAGCACCATGCCGAACGCACCGACGATCAGCGGCGCGATGATCAGCGCCGGCCAGTAGCCAATATCGAGCGTCGTCAGCAGGATATAGGCGGCGAACGCCGCCAGCATGTACTGTGCGCCGTGGGCGAAATTGATGATGTTAAGCATGCCGAAGATCACGGCAAGGCCGAGGCTCAACAGCGCGTAGAACGAACCATTGATCAGCCCGATCAGAAGCTGACCGAACAACGCTTGCGATGGAATACCAAAAATCTCGAACATGGCTCGTCTCGCGACGCCCGCTCGCCGGGATGGCGGGCGGATCGAGGTGATGGATGGTCACGTCAAGCCGGATGCAGCGGCATCCGCACAACCCGCAACATCTGCCGGAGAACGTCTCTCTCCGCGAACGGAGAGAGACGCAGGCCGGATCAGTTCGAGATCGATCAGCCCTTGACGAGCGGGCAACCGCCTTCGTTGAGCGGACGGAAGGCTTCGGCGGCCGGGATCGTCGCCAGCACCTTGTAATAGTCGCCGGCGTGTTTGGATTCCGACGGCTTCTTCACTTCATAAAGATAGGCGTCGTGAATCTTCCGGCCGTCGGCGCGGATCGTGCCCTTGCCGAACAGTGGATCGTCGGTCGGCATTTCCTTCATCTTGGCAACCACCGCCTTGCCGTCAGCGGCGCTCTTCAGCGCGGCGACCGCCTTGAGATAGTGCATCAAGCCGGCATAGACGCCCGCCTGCACCATGGTCGGCACCTTGCCGGCAGCATTGCGCTCGGTCTGCCAGCGCTTGGTCCACGCCCGGTTGGCATCGGTCTGATCCCAGTACCAAGTCGCAGTCAGCGTCAGGCCCTGCGCGGTGGCCAGACCGAGCGAGTTCACGTCGCTCGCGAACACGAGCAGGCCCGCGAGGCTCTGCCCGCCCTTGACGATGCCGAACTCGGCCGCCTGCTTGATGGTGTTGATGGTGTCGCCGCCGGCATTGGCGAGGCCGATCACCTTGGCCTTCGACGCCTGCGCCTGCAGCAGGAACGACGAGAAGTCGTTAGTGTTCACCGGGTGGCGGACCTTGCCGAGCACCTTGCCGCCATTCTTCTCGACCACCGCCGAGGTGTCGCGCTCCAACGCGTGACCGAACGCATAGTCGGCGGTCAGGAAGAACCAGGTGCTGCCACCGTTCTTGACGATCGCCTTGCCGGTGCCGTTTGCCAGCATCCAGGTGTCATAGGTCCAATGCACCGTGTTCGGTGAGCACTTGGCGCCGGTCAGGTCCGAGGACGCCGCGCCGGAGTTGATGAACACCTTGTTCTTGTTGCGCACGACTTCGTTGACCGCGAGCGCGACGCCCGAGTTCGGCGTATCGAGGATCAGGTCGACCTTGTCGACGTCGATCCACTGGTTCGCCATGTTGGTGCCGACGTCCGGCTTGTTCTGATGATCGCCGGAGACCATGTCGACTTTCACGTTCGGATGATCCTTGGTGAAATCGGCAATCGCCATCTTGGCGGCAGCGATCGTTCCGGGACCGGCGAGATCGGCGTACAGGCTCGACATGTCGGTGAGCACACCGACCTTGACGTTGATCTGCTGCGCCTGCGCGGTGCCGCAAGCGAGCGCCGCGGTGATCGCGGCCAGTACGAATGCCTTCTTCATGGTGTTCCTCACTTTATGTTTTTTAAACGCCAAGATAATCGTGCAGCTTGTCGACATTCGCCTCCAACTCGGCATTGGAGAACTGGTCGATGATACGCCCATGTTCCATGACGTAGTAGCGATCCGCAACCGTCGAGGCGAAGCGGAAATTCTGTTCGACCAGCAGGATCGTGAAGCCTTGCTTCTTCAACGAGCGGATGGTGCGGCCGATCTGCTGGATGATGACGGGTGCGAGACCTTCGGTCGGCTCGTCGAGCAGCAGGAGGCGTGCGCCGGTGCGCAGGATGCGGCCGATCGCCAGCATCTGCTGTTCACCGCCGGACAGCTTGGTCCCCTGGCTCGAGCCGAGCCGCTCCTTCAAGTTCGGGAACAGTTCGAAGATGCTATCGAGCGACAATCCGCCCGGCCGGATTTCCGGCGGCAGCATCAGGTTCTCGCGCACATCGAGGCTCGCGAAAATGCCGCGCTCCTCGGGGCAGAGCGCGATACCGGCGCGCGCGATCTTGTCCGAGGACAGGCCGATCAGCTCCTTGCCCTCGAACTTCACCGAGCCCTTGCGCTGACCGACGATCCCCATGATCGACTTGAGCGTCGTGGTCTTGCCGGCGCCGTTGCGGCCGAGCAGCGTCACCACCTCGCCCTCGCGGACATCGAAGGTGACGCCATGCAGGATGTGGGATTCGCCGTACCACGCTTGAAGGTCGCGGATCGTCAGCAGCGGATCGGTGCGATCAAGCATGACCGGTCCCCATATAGGCTTCGCGCACTTCGGGGTTGCTCGACACCGTTTCGTAATTGCCTTCGGCGAGCACGCGGCCGCGCGTCAACACGGTGATGGTGTCGCAGAGATTCTCCACGACGCTGAGATTGTGTTCGACCATCAGCACCGTGCGGTCCGCCGCGACGCGCTTGATCAGCGCGGCGATGCGATCGATATCCTCGTGGCCCATGCCGGCCATCGGTTCGTCGAGCAGCATCATCTCCGGGTCGAGCGCCAATGTGGTGGCGATCTCCAGCGCGCGCTTGCGTCCATAGGGCAGTTCGACCGCCTGCCAGTCCACAAACGACGAGAGCCCGACATCGGCGATCAAGGCGAGCGCGCGATCGTTGTACTGGTCCAGCGTCTTCGACGAGCGCCAGAAATCGAACGAGGTGCCGCGCTGCCGCTGCAGCGCGATGCGGACATTCTCCAGCACGGTCATGTGCGGGAACACCGCCGAAATCTGGAACGACCGCACCAGCCCGAGCCGCGCGACGTCGGCCGGCGCCAGCGCGGTGATGTCGCGGCCCTTGTACCGGATCCGTCCCTTGGTCGGCGCCAGGAACTTGGTCAGGAGGTTGAAGCAGGTGGTCTTGCCGGCGCCGTTCGGGCCGATCAACGCATGAATAGTCCCACGCGCGACCTTGAGACTGACCCCACTGACCGCGACAAAACCTGCAAATTCCTTCGTCAAATCCTCGGTTTCGAGGATGATCTCGTTATTCATTCAGAGCGCTTCCCCTCGGGCGCCATTGTAAGCATGGCTGCCATGCCAGTCTCAACAGTCAGAACGGGAAAGCTATCGAAATTTATCGAAAGTCGAATGTCGCCGGCGCTCTTGACGAAACGAATTTCCGCCTAGCGGTCGGCCTGCACGGACCTGGATTCCAGCGACATGACGGCCTGATAGGCATCGACCAGCCCCGCCCCATAGACGTCATCCCGGCCGGGATTGCCCAGGTCGCGGGCCGTCGCCATCAGGATCGTCCGCACCGCATCGGCTTTCAGAGCGGGCCGCCGTTGCAGCAGCAGGGCGATCACGCCGCTGACTTCCGCCGCCGATAGCGAGGTTCCGGACGAGACCTGGTAGCCGCCCGCCGTCGCAGGCGCCACCACGTCGATGCCGGGGGCCGCCACCGTCACATAGCGGCCCTGGTTGGCGCGGGGGAACACGGCATCCTCGGCCCCGGTGGCTGTGACGGCGATCACATTCGGATCGGCAGCCGGATAAAGCGGGGGCGACTTCGCGCCGGCATTGCCGGCGGCAGCGACCAGGATCGCCCCCTTGCGCGAGGCCGCGAGCAAGGCCCGGGTCATCGCCGGATCGGCCGGACCGGCAAAGCTCATATTGATAACGCGCGCCTGCTGCTCCACCGACCAGTCCAAACCCTTGAGGATGGCGAAGGTCGTCGCCTGCGCGGAGGTGCTATCGGGATCGAACGCCCGCACCGCGAGGATCTGCGCCGCCGGGGCGCTGCCAATGAAGCCACCGCGCGCGGCGATCAGCCCGGCGATGCCCGTGCCATGATTGTGAACGTCGGCCGGTGATGCCGCGGCGTTGAACTGCGCGACCACCGCGCCCTGCAGCGCGGGATGCGACACGTCGATCCCGGAATCGATGACCGCGACACGCACGCCCTCGCCGCGCGCCCGTTCATGCGCCTGCGGCAGGTTGAGCTTGTCGAGCGCATATTGCGGCACCGGCGCGGACGCGGCGTTACTACCTTGCTGCAACGTATAGACGTAATTGGGCTGCGCGCCCGATACCGCGCCTTCGCGCTCCAGCGCGCGGATCGCCGCCGGCACGCCGCGGCCGTCGGCAATGCGCCAGCGCAGCAGCGTCGCGCTCGCGAGCGCGCTGCGATGGGTTTCGACGCGCGACAGCCGGTGCCGCTGCTCGATCGCCGCGAGCGTGCGCGGCGCCACCGTTCTCGGCACCGTGGCGACGATTTCATCGGGAACGTAGCGGTTCTCGCCCGCCGCCGGCACGCCGCTGACGCGGTTCGCTTGGGGCGCCCGGTTCGGGGTGCGGCGTGGTTGGGCGCGCTGGGGCGCATCGTAGTCCTCGGGCGGGGCCGTGTTGGCGTTGGCGATGCCCTGCATGATGATCCCACCGATCACGCCGGCGGCGATCCCCGCGCCGACGCCGCCCCAGTTCGGTCCGCGACCGCCGCCGCCCGACAGGCCAGGGCGCCCCGGCGTCGATGTCGGCGGCTTCACGCCGACGCCCTTGCCGCGGCTGAACATGGACTGCGCATGGCTCGCGCCGCTCATCGTCAGCGGCAGCGATGCCGCCAGCATCGCGATCAAGACCGCTTTCAGGATGCGCCGCGTGTGCATGATCGCCTCCGCCGTTGATCGCTATTCGACCGTCGCGATAAATCCGACCGCCTTGTCCTGCTGCAGCCGCCGTACCGCCTGCGCCAGCGCTTCCTTCGGCAGCGCCGTCACCGCGACGCGCACCTTGAACAGGCCGGCGGCGTTCGGACCATCGACGATCGACAATTTGTTGGTCTTCAGGAACGCGGCGATCTCCGCCGCATTGGCCTGCGGCGCGAACTGCACCATGGCGAACGATCCCGTGTCTGTCGCCGGCGCGCTCGCGGTCACGTAACCGCCGCGCTCACCATGACTCCCACTTGGCGGCATCACGATCGCGGTGATCACCGCGGCCTGCAGCACCAGCGCAAGCACCGCTGCCGCCGCGGCGTAAGCAAGACTGCGCGGCGACAGGCTCGCGAGCCAGCCGGAGAACCGTTCCGACAGGCCGACCGACGCGGCTTGATGTTTGCGCGGCGCTTCCGCCTCGATCCGGCTGAACAGCGTGTCCATCGCGCGCGCGGACGGCGCGCCGAGCGTTTCGTTGACATGGATGGTACCGCCGAGTTCGTCGCGCACCAGATCGAACTGGCGCGCAAGCTCCGGATCGCTGGCGAGCGCGTGCTCAACGCGCTGCGCCTCGGCCGGGCTCAGCGTGCCCACGGCATGCCACGGCAGCAGCATCTCGATCTGTTCGCGCTCCGACGGAGTTTCAGTCACGGTCACGGCCATCCTCGATCTATGCCTTGCGCTTTCAAGAGCTCCGACAGTTTCTTGCGGGCGTAGAACATCCGCGTTTTCACTGTCGCTTCGGGGATGCCGACGATGGCGGCAACCTCCTCGACCGATTTCTCGTGATAGTAGACAAGGTCCACGATCTCGCGATGTTCGGCCGACAGTCCCTGCAAACAACGCCGCAAGGCCTCACTCTTGTCCTTCTTGGCGGTGGCGGTCTCGGGATCGTCGCTGTGATCCGGGATCGCCTCCGCCATCGCCTCGTCCAGTTCCTGTTCGGGCCGCTTGCGCAGCGCCGAGAGCGCCTTGAACCGCGCGATCGCCAGGATCCAGGTCGTGGCGGCGGACCGCCCCTCGAACTTTCCGGCCTGACGCCACACGTCCAGGAACACCTCGCTGATGAGGTCTTCCGCGGTCGCCTCGTTGCGGACGAGCCGCAGCACGAAACGGAACACTTTCACGTGGTGCCGTGCGTACAGCACCTGCATGGCGAGCCGATCGCCTTTGGCGATGCGCCCAATCAGGATTTCGTCTGATGTCGTTTGCATCGGTTCGACGGGCGGCTCGTTGTTTGGTCGCACGGCCCGCCGATCAGGTTCAAAACGGATGTCAGAGGGCGGCGGCCCGTCGCAGAAGAAGGAAAACGTCGGGATTTTTGCCGCAAACCCCTGAATCCGCAAGGAAGACTGAGGAACAGCACCCGGAATCGGCTATTCGCGCCTAAAAAGCCGTTATGATGCACCTATGCCCGCCCCGCTCGACCGCCTGAACACCCTCCCCGCCGCCGAATTCGTAGCCCTGCTCGGGCCAGTGTTCGAGCACGCCCCTTGGGTAGCCGAGGCCGTCGCCGGGCAGCGGCCGTTCCCGACCGTCACCGCCTTGCACGAGGCCATGATGGCCGCGGTCCGCGCCGCCCCGACCGACCGCCGGCTCGCCTTCGTGGGGGCGCACCCGGAATTGGGCTCGAAGGTTGCCCGCGCCGACATCACCGCCGAATCCCGCGCCGAACAGGGCAGCCTCGGCCTCGACCGGCTGAGCGACACCGATTTCGCCCGGTTCCAGCATCTCAATGCCGCCTACAAGGCCCGCTTCGACGTCCCGTTCATCGTCTGCGTGCGCCGGCAGACCCGCGCCGCCATCCTGACGCTGTTCGAACGGCGGCTGCTGAATTCTCCCGACGCGGAGCTTGCCACCGCCCTCGACGAGATCGGATACATCACCCGCCTTCGGCTGGCCGACCTGGTCGATGGCCCCGGCATGCCACGCATTCACGGACGCCTGTCGAGTCATGTGCTCGACACCGTGAACGGCCGCCCGGCGGCTGGCGTGAAGATCGCGCTCTATGAGATCGACGACACAGCGCTCGGCCTGATCGCCGAAGCCGTCACCAATGCCGACGGCCGCACCGACGCGCCGCTCCTGTCCGGCGCACCGCTACGCCGCGGTCGCTACGAATTGCGGTTTCACGTCGGCGACTATTTCCGGCGCACGGGGCATGATGCCGGCTGGCTCGACGTGGTGCCGATCGGCTTCGGCATCGCCGAGCCGGAGGGGCATTATCATGTGCCGCTCTTGGTGACGCCGTGGAGCTATACGACCTACCGGGGAAGCTGATGGCTACTTTCGACACGATCATACGCGGCGGCACGGTCGTCACGGCGGCGGACACGTTCAAGGCCGATGTGGGCATCCGCGGCGGTGTCATCACCGCGCTCGGCAGCGATCTTGGCGACGCCACAGAGATCGTCGATGCCACCGACCTGCTGGTTCTCCCCGGCGGCATCGACAGCCATGTGCATATCGCCCAGCCCTCCGGACCCGGCATCAGCATGGCCGACGACTTCGCAAGCGGCACGCGCTCGGCCGCATTCGGCGGCAACACCATGGTGCTGCCCTTCGCCATGCAGCAGAAAGGTGAATCCCTGCGCGAGGTGGTGAAGCAGTATCACGCCAAGGCCGATGGCCAGTGTTACGTCGACGTCTCGTTCCACCTGATCATCGCCGACGCCAGCGACGCCGTGCTCGGGCAGGAACTGCCGGCGCTGGTCGAGGACGGCTACACGTCGTTCAAGGTGTTCATGACCTATGAGGGCCTCGCCCTCTCCGACATGGAAATGCTCAATGTCATGACCGTCGCTCGCGAGACCGGCGCGCTGGTGATGGTGCATGCGGAGAACTACGACGCGATCCGCTTCCTCACCGATCGGCTGGAGCGCGCCGGCCACACCGCGCCGCGCTATCACGCCACCTCGCGGCCGATCCCGGTGGAGCGCGAGGCCACGCATCGCGCGATCTCGCTCGCGGAGATCATCGACGTGCCGGTGATGATCGTCCACGTCTCCAACCGCGAGGCGATGGAAGAAATTGCCCGCGCGCAGCGGCGTGGCCTCAAAGTCTATGGCGAGACCTGCCCGCAATATCTGGTGCTGACCGAGAAGGACCTCGACGGTCTGAACATGGAAGGCACCAAATATGTCTGCTCGCCGCCGCCGCGCGACACCGCGAGCCAGCAGGCGTGCTGGGAAGGCTTGCAGCAGAAAGTTTTCTCGCTGTTCTCCTCCGACCACTGCCCGTTCCGCTACGACGATCCGCAGGGCAAGCTCAATCCGAAAGGCCGCACCTCATTCCGCTGGGTGCCGAACGGCATTCCCGGCGTCGAGACGCGGCTGCCGATCCTGTTCTCCGAAGGCGTTGGCAAGGGCCGCATCACGCTCAATGATTTCGTCGCCTTCACCGCGACCAATCACGCCAGGACCTACGGTCTCTATCCGAAGAAGGGCACGATCGCGGTCGGCTCCGACGCCGACATCGTGCTGTGGGACCCGAAACGACAACTCACCATCTCGCAGGAGCTTATGCACGGCGGCAGCGACTACACCCCTTACGAAGGCATCGCCGTCACCGGCTGGCCGATCTCCACCATGGTGCGCGGGCGCTTCGTCGTGCGTGACGGCAAGCTCACCGGCAAGGCCGGCGACGGTCAGTATGTCAGCCGCGAGAAGTCGCCGCTCGCGGCGCCGAGGAAGGCTCTATGACGATGAAATCGAACTATCCCGGCCTCATCCTGAGGGCCATGGCCATCAGCGCGTTTACGCGCGTCGTCGACGCGCTCTGGCCATGTGTCTCGAAGGATCGGGCCGCTATCTAATATTGTCAGGATTCAATTGATGAGCACCGTTTCCGAACTCAATCCCCCGCCACGCCTGCTGATGGGCCCCGGCCCGGTCGGCATCGATCCGCGCGTGCTGCGCGCCATGTCGATGCCCATGCTCGGGCAGTTCGATCCCGTCTTCACCGGCTACATGAACGACGTAATGGGCCTGCTGCGGCAGATCTACCGCACGCAGAACCAATGGTCGCTGTTGATCGACGGCACCGCGCGCGCCGGCGTCGAGGCGATGCTGGTATCGATCATCTCGCCCGGCGATACCGTGCTGGTGCCGATCTTCGGCCGCTTCGGCCATCTGCTGGCGGAAATCTCATCGCGCTGCGGCGCCAAGGTCGTCACCATCGAGAAGCCATGGGGCGAGGTGTTCACGCCCGACGAGATCGAGGACGCGATCAGGAAGCACAAGCCGCGCGTCGTCGCGGTGGTGCATGGCGACACATCGACCACGATGGCGCAGCCGCTCGCCGAGATCGGCGCACTGTGCCGCGCCCGCGACATCATCCTGTTCAGCGATGCCACCGCGACACTCGGCGGCATGCCGATCGAAGTCGATGCCTGGCAGGTCGACGCCATGTCGTCGGGCTTGCAGAAGTGCCTGTCCGGTCCGCCCGGTTCGTCGCCGGTGACGTTCAACGAACGGGTCGCGACCATCGTCAACCACCGCAAGCATCTCGAAGCGGGCATCAAGCCGCCGGGCTTCGTCGACGGCAACGGCCCGCGCATCCCATCCAACTATTTCGATCTGGCAATGCTGATGGATTACTGGGGTCCCAAGCGCCTCAACCATCATACCGAAGCGGCGTCGATGCTGTATGCCGCGCGCGAGGCGGTTCGCATCGCGCTCGATGAAGGCGACGCGCTTTTTGCGCGGCACCGGCTCGCCAGCGACGCGGTCGGCGCCGGTCTGACGGCCATGGGACTCAAACTGTTTGGCGACCAGGCACACAAGATGCCTAACGTTACCGGCGTCGTGATCCCGAACGGAGTCGATGCCGACGGCGTGCGCACCATGATGCTCGATGACTTCGGCATCGAGATCGGCACGTCGTTCGGCCCGCTGCACGGCAAGATCTGGCGGATCGGCACCATGGGCTATGTCTGCCGCAAGGAGAACGTGCTGCTTTGCCTCGGCGCGCTGGAAGCCTGTTTGCGCCGCTTCGGCTTCACGCCGCCCGCCGGCGCGGGTGTCGATGCAGCGCTGGCGGTGTATCACCGCACGTAAAGAAAAACGGGCGCGGCCATCGCCGCGCCCGCTTGCTTTGAACGTCGTCGTGATCAGTCTGCGGTGACGCCACTCGCCTTGATCGGCGCCGCCCACTTCTCGATCTCGCTCTTGACGAACTTGGCGAGATAGTCCGGCGTGGCTTCCTTGCTGGAGACCACGTTGGCGCCAAGGTTCGTCAGCTTCTCGCGCACCGCGGGCGTGTTGATGGTCCCGACGATCGCCTCGTTGATCTTCTTCAGGACATCGGCTGGCGTATCCTTCGGCAGGAAGATCGCGTTCCAGGTATAGGCCTCGATATCGTGACCCTGCTCCTTGGCGGTCGGCACATTCTTGAGCACGGGCGAGCGTTCCTTGGTCAGCATCGCGATCGCCTTGACGGTTCCGCCGTCGACCTGCGGCTTGCCGGTGGACACGATCTCGCAGAGATAGTCGATGCGGCCGCCCTGCAGATCCTGCATCGCCGGGCCGGTGCCGCGATACGGCACATGAGTGATGTTCAGGCCGAGCGCGGTGTTGAGCACGACACAGCCGAGATGCGTCGCCGAGCCCGCGCCGGCGGAACCGAACTGCATCTTGCCTTGGTTCTTCTTGGCGTAGTCGACGAATTCCTTGAGATTGTTGACCGGCAGATCCTTGCGCGTGATCAGCATGATCGGCACTTCGGCGATCAGGCCGGCCGGTGTGAAGTCGGTTGCGGAGTTGTAGGCCGGCTTCTTGTAGAGCGTCTGGTTCTGCGCATGGGTGCCGACCGTGCCAAGCACCATGGTGTAGCCGTCCGGCGCGGCTGTTTTGACCCGGTTCGAACCGGTCATGCCGCCGGCGCCGCCGACATTCTCGACCACCACCTGCTGCCCGAGCAGTTCGCTCATCCGTGCAGCGACCACCCGTCCAAGCACGTCGGTGGGGCCGCCCGCGGCAAACGGGATGACCATGGTCATCGGGCGATTGGGGAACGATTGCGCGCCCGCCTGACCCGCCATGGTGAGCAGGGCCGCGAACGATGCGCCGATCAAAGTCTTGAGCATATGCGTTTTCCTCTCCGGTGATGTTTTTTCCGGAGAGTCGCGTGTCAAACGCCGCGGGTCAAGCGATTTAGAGCGTTTTCGAGCGAAGCGGCCGCCGGTTCGCGTGAAGAAAACGCGACCCGTAAAACCTAACCGACCTCGACGATCTCTTCGGGGAACCGGTGCAGCCGGTCGCCCGGTCCGTTGCCGCCGATCAGATAATTGTCGCACAGCCAGTTCATGTAGCCGGCGTGGATGTAGGTCGGGTGGACGACGATGTTCATGTCCTTCTGGATCAGCATGGTCTCGTCGTTGCGGACGAGGGGCCGCTCCACCAGATCGTACCCCTGCCCGTGGCAATAGAGCCGCGCCTCTTCCGGCCGGCCGTTCTTGCGCATGAAGGCATTGAACGCATCCCAGATGTCCTTGCACGAAGTACCGGGCTTGAGCAGATCGAGGGTCATCTTGCGCGCCTCGATGCAGAACGCGAGTTCGTCCTTCATCGCCTGCGGCACCTTGCCGACGACGCAGGAGCGGCCGAGTTCGGTGTACATGCCGCCCGGCCCGCTATCCTCGACCAGCAGCACCACCTGATCGCCAGCCTGAATGGTCCGGTTCTGCACATGACGCTGGCCAAACCGCGAAGGCTGGCCGATCGGCATCGACGCGCAGAGATAAATGCCGTTCTCGCTGCCCTGGGTTTGGCTGTAATGCTGCGCTACGGCGGCGACCTCGGTATCGCGCATGCCCGGTTTCACCGCCGCGAAGGCCGCGCGCATGGCGCCGTCCTGCATCGCCGCCGCGCGCCGCACCAGTTCCATCTCCTCGGCGCTCTTGATCGACTTGATGGCGTCGACCATCTCGGACGCTTCGACGAAGCGCGCGGCGGAAAACCGCTTGTGCAGATAATCGGCGGTGGCGTGGCCCATCTGATAGGTGCCGACCAGACCGACCGTCGCCTTGGCGTAAGGCTCGAGCGCGGTCGCCGCCAGTTCCGGATCGTAGTTACGGGTAAACGGCGCCGACGAATAGCTCGGCGTCATCAGCACGCGCTTGACGCCGCGCCAGGTGTCATTGCCCGCATCGACCTGCTCGACCGCACCGAAAGGGCCCTGCTGCACCACCGTCATCGCGTCGTCGCGCGGGAACACCACGGTCATCGGATAGCCGTTGGTCGCCGGCATATCCGTGAACCACTTCACATAGCCGCCCATATGATCGTTGTTGTTCTGCATCACCAGAACGTCGATCTTCTCGCGCTGCATCGCCGCGCGAACGGCGGCCCAGCGGCGCTCCAGTTCGGCGGTCGAGATCGGGGTCTGCAGACGTTCGGACAAGGCCATGGTCAGGTTCCTTGAGTTAGCGCGGCGCACGCACGATGTTGTGCATCTTGTCGAGCGAGCCGGCGAGATAACAACGGATATTGTGCTCGATGGTCGGCATCGCGCGCAGTTCATAGCCCTCCGAGAAACCGCCCATGTGGCACATGACGATCACGTCCTTGCGTGCCCAGAACGGACTGCTCGACGGCAGCGGCTCCTGCTCGAACACATCGAGCGCCGCGCCGGCGATCTCCCTGTTGTCGAGCGCGGCGATCAGCGCGGCTTCGTCGACCACGCCGCCGCGCGCGACATTGATCAGATAGGCCGATGGCTTCATCGCCTTGAACACGGAAGCGCTGACGATGCCGCGCGTTTCGGCGCTCATCGGCGTCAGCACCACGAGATAATCGAGCTCGCCGGCGTGGCGGACGAGATCGTCGCGATGCTCCATCCGGTCGAAGCCCGGCGCCGGCCGCGGTCCCGAGGAAAAGCCGACCACCGTCATGCCCAGCACCTTGAAGATCGGCGCCAGCGCCTCGGCGATCAGCCCGACGCCGAGAATGCCGACGGTCTTGCCGTTGAGCAGCCGCGACGGCCAGCGCTCCCACGTCGCATTGTCCTGTGCATGGACCGAGCGCGGGATGTCGCGTGTCAAAGCCAGCATGTAGGCGAGCGTCGCCTCGGACAGCGGTGCGCCGTGGATGCCTCGGATGTTGGTCACCATCACGTCCGGCCGCAGCGACGGCAGATCGATGATGTTGTCGACACCGGTCCCCAGCGCCTGGATCCATTTGAGCTTCGGTGCATCCCGCACCACATGGTCCGCCATCGGCGGCGAGAAGCACATGAGGATATCGACGTCGGCGATATAGGGATCGACCTCGCTGTGATGGCCGACGATGTCGACCTTGAAGCCGGGGAATTTCGCGGTGATCAGGTCGCGGTAGCGGCTGCTGGTCGCCTCCTGCCGCTCCATCAGAATGAGAACATGGGTCATTTGCGACAGGTCCCTCGCCCGCACGGTCGGGCTAGCGAAATAGCACTCCGGCGCGTCCCCGCCCACTGGGACTGCCGGTTCGGCTCGAACTGCGGTACAATATCGGAATGGACAATCCCCTGAGCGGCAACGTCCCGATCGACTGGGCGGCCATCGACTGGATTTATGTCGGGGTGCTGGCCGTCTTCGCCTATCTGTCCGCCCTGATCGGACAGGTCGTCTCGCTGCGGCATCGTGGCCTGGCGTCGCTGCTGGCGGCCCTGATTTTCGCGGTCCTTTTTGTCGCCTGGACCTACTATCCACACGGCCTTCCCCTGCCGACCCGGCTGCGTTAAAGCGTTTGACGGAATTACTCCGTTTGACAGTCTCGCATCGGGTGGGAGTGGTATGAAAAAGGTCTATCCGGACGCCAAAGCGGCGCTCGCCGGTCTACTCAAGGACGGAATGCTGATCGCCGCGGGCGGTTTCGGCCTGTGCGGCATTCCCGAAGTGCTGATCCAGGCGATCCGCGAATCCGGCGTGAAAAACCTCACGGTCGTCTCCAACAATGCCGGCGTCGACGGCGCGGGCCTTGGCCTGCTGCTCGACACCAAGCAGGTGAAGAAGATGATCTCGTCCTATGTCGGCGAGAACAAACTGTTCGCCCAGCAATACCTCGCCGGCGAACTGGAAATTGAATTCAACCCGCAGGGCACGCTGGCCGAACGGCTGCGCGCCGGCGGCGCCGGCATCCCGGCCTTCTTCACCCGCACCGGCGTCGGCACCGACATCGCCAAGGGCAAGGAAGAGCGCGAGTTCGACGGCGAGAAGTACATCATGGAACGCGGCATCGTTGCCGACCTCGCCATCGTGCACGCCTGGAAGGGCGATACCGAGGGCAATCTCGTCTATCGCAAGACCGCGCGGAACTTCAATCCGATGGTCGCGACCTGCGGCAAGGTCACCGTTGCCGAAGTCGAGAACCTGGTCGAGCCGGGGCAGATCGATCCTGATCACATCATCACGCCGGGCGTGTATGTGAAGCGGATCATTCACGTCCCGAATGCGGTCAAGCACATCGAGCAGCGCACCGTGCGCAAGCGCGTGATGGCGTAAGGAAAGGGAGATCACACGATGGCCTGGACCCGCGAACAGATGGCCGAGCGCGCCGCCAAGGAACTGCGCGACGGCTTCTACGTCAATCTCGGTATCGGCATCCCGACGCTGGTGTCGAACTACATCCCGACCGGCATGACCGTGCAGCTGCAGAGCGAGAACGGCATGCTCGGCTTCGGCCCCTTCCCCTATGAAGGCGACGAAGACCCGGACCTGATCAACGCCGGCAAGCAGACCGTCACCGAGTTGCCGACCACGTCGTTCTTTTCCAGCGCGGACTCGTTCGCGATGATCCGCGGCGGCCACATCGACATCGCGCTGCTCGGCGCGATGCAGGTGGCCGAGAACGGCGACCTCGCCAACTGGATGATCCCCGGCAAGATGGTGAAGGGCATGGGCGGCGCCATGGACCTCGTCGCCGGCGTCAAGAAAGTCGTGGTGATCATGGAGCACACGGCGAAGGATGATCCGAAGCTGCTGCACGCCTGCACGCTGCCGCTGACCGGTGCCGGGGTCGTCGACATGGTGATCACCGACCTGGGCGTGTTCACCATCGACCGCAAGGGCGGACAGGGCATGACGCTGATCGAACTTGCACCGGGCGTCACGCTCGACGAGATCACGAAGAAGACGCAGGCGACGTTCAAGCCGGCGCCCGGTTTGAAGCACTAACGAAAAACCCATCCGAGCGGCGGATGGGGCTCTTCTCTTTTAGCATCCGGCCAGCCTCGTGCTGGCCGGATTTTTTGTGTCAGGCGGCGACGCTGCCGGCAGGCACCGCTTCGCTGCGCGGCTGGAACGTCACCATCAGGCCGAACGCGAAGGCGAGCGTCGCAAGGAACAGCACCAAACCGAGCAAGCCGGTCGGCGCCAGCACCGCGAACGAGCCGGCCGCATAGGCTGCAAGCCCGACGCCGACCAGCAGCAGCAGCGCACCGAGCGACAGCATGCCGCCGGTCGCGACGCGCCAGCCGTCGCGCGCGGTCGCGAGCGAGACCAGCACCAGCACCAGAAGATTGGCGCTCATGCCGAGCCAGACCGGATGGATGCCATACAGGAACTGGGCAATGCCCCAGCCGCTCAACTGGTACCACAGCATGCCGGTGGCGAAGCCGACCACCATCGCCACCACAGCGCCTTGCCGTGTCGCGCCGCGCCACAACAGCGCGGTGATCACCGGCGCGAAGGTTGCCGAGTTGCGCGCGGTCCAGGCGAGAATATTCCACCACGCCGACTGTTCGGAGCGCAGCAGGCCGAAGATCACCATCAGCACCGTCAGCCCGACCAGCGACCATTTGGTATAGCGCACCAGATCGCTCTCGCTCGCGCCGGGCTTCACGGCCATCATCACATCGCGGCCGAGCGAGGTCGCGCCCGAGAACTGGCACGGCCCACCCCACGCCAGCGCGCAGGCCCAGATGCCGAGGAAGAACACGCCGACCAGCGGCGCCGGCAGCACCGTCTCCAGATAGAGCGGAATCGCGATCAGACCCTTGCCG
Organism: Pseudomonadota bacterium; assembly: GCA_023386635.1. Classification (GTDB taxonomy): domain Bacteria; phylum Pseudomonadota; class Alphaproteobacteria; order Rhizobiales; family Xanthobacteraceae; genus Pseudolabrys. The sequence continues at coordinate 53,126 of JAEWJH010000018.1, read as the reverse complement.
TTGTCGGGCATCATCGCCGCCGCGGAGAGGCCGAGCAGCGTGGCGATTACGATGAATGGAATGCCCATCAGGCACGCCCAGAACAGGCCCTTGCGCGCCTCGCCGGCGGAGCGGCATGACACCGCCATCTGGAACGCCGCCTGCGCGAGCGGCACGTTGATGATAAAGGTGCCGAACCACGCCGCGATCTGCGTCATGCCGACCGTGGTCGGTTCGTAGAATTCCGGCTTCGTCTCGGCGAGCTTCGTGAGCCCGCTCATCCCCGCGCCCGCATAAACCGCATAGGCGCCGATCGCCAGCATGACGACGAACACCACGCAATTGACGGTCTGCGTCAGGCCGATCGACCACATGCCGCCGGCCTGCAGATAGACGAGCAGCAGCACCGCCGTGAGCACCAGCGACCAGATCATCGGGATGCCGGTCGAGATATTGACCGCCGACGCGAACGCGAGCGCCGTGGCCACCGACCACATCGGGAACGCGAAGGCGGTGATCGCGCCGGCGATGGCGCGGGCGCCGCGGCCGTAGCGGTCGCCGATCAGGCCGGAGATCGTCACCAGCGCCCGCTCGCGGAATGGCGCAATCAGGAACAGCGCGATCAGAATGACCTGCAAGGTTTCGGCGACGCCATACCAGGCGGCGGAGACACCGCGCAGATAGCTCAGTTCGAGCACGGCGATGAAGGTCGAGCCCGAGAACAGCCCGGTGATGCAGAACGCCACCAACGCCGGGGAAAAGCAGCGACCGCCGACGAAATAGCCGCCGGCGCCGCTTTCCGCGCGGCGGCGCGCGACACGTCCGGCGACAACCAGGACCGCCGTATAGGCGATGGCGAGACCGACGACCCAATAACCGTATGTGTTCATCATTCAGCTTTCGTGCGTTCCAGCGCCTGAACGTTCCAGGTGACATCGACCTGCGCACCGCTGTCGCGGATCAGATTGTAAACCGGGCAGCGCTTGAGCACGTCCTGCTGAAACACCGACAGTTCGGCCTGCGACGCATCGGTCGCCATCGAAACCTGCAGATCAACCGACTGGAAGTGCGGCGACACATCCGCCGTCCCGAACAGCCCCCGCTGGTCGACGAGACCCGCCGCGGAAATCCTGAGATCGCGCAGCGCAATCCCCCGCTCCTTCGCGACCATCTCGATGACGATGCTGAAGCAACCATTGAGCGCGCCGATGACATATTCCATCGGCGTCGGACCTTCGTTGTTGCCGCCGAGCTTTTCCGGTTCGGCGATCACGAAGTTGAAGTCGCGCACACCGAGGTCGTTGCGATAAGCGCCTTTCCATTGCGCTTCCGCCCGCACGGTCTTGATCAGCGGCGTGTCGGCGTCCGCGGTCTTCTGAATGATCGTCATGAGTCCGTCCTGTCGTGCGGCGAACCGACAACCGGGATGACCGGCCATCGGCGGTGGCGCTGCGTGCGCTCTTGCAAGACATGTCGGTGGGCCGGGTGGCGTGGGCCGGCCCGTCCCCGGCCTGCCGGCACGGATAATCAACCCGGCGCGTGGGCTGTCAACCGCCGCCAAAGGCGTAGAACGCGATAAAACAGATTGTCTCCGGAGGCTGCCCCTATCGAAAGATGTATGCTTTCGACCGCACTGGCCTTGGCAAGGCATTATCCCGGTTTCAAACGATCGAACGGGCGGAGGGCGTGCCCATCAGCCCGCGTCGCGCACCTCGAGCACCACCGCCATGGCCGTGTCGCCGGCGGCGCAGCCATGGAACAGGCCAAGGCCGCCGCCCTTCATCACCAGTTCCTCGATCAGTTCGATGATCAGCCGCAGCCCGGTCGGTCCCTGCGGATGGCCGAATACCAGCGAGCAGCCGTAATTGTTCATCTTGCGCGGATCGATGCCGGTCTCGCGGGCAAAGACGAGGTCGTTGACGATAAACGGGTTGTGCGACTTGATCGCGTCGATGCGGTCGATGCCGAGACCCGCCTGCTCCAGCGCCCGCCGCGCGGCCTTCACCGGCGCCGCCGGCATATAGGCCGCCCGCTCGCGCGCCTGACCGAAGCCGCGCAGGGTGATGGCGATCTTCCGGTCCGTCGACAATTCCGCCGCGCGCTCCGCGCTGGTGACAATCATGCCGGCATTGCCGTCGGCCGGATGGGTCTGGCCACCGAAGGTAACAGTGCCGCCCTGCACCACCGGCTTGAGCTTGGCCAACCCTTCGGCGGTGGTCGCGTGAATGCCTTCGTCGGTGGTGAGCGTGCCGGCCTCCTTGCGGAAATTCTGGTCCGGGATCGACAGCGGCAGCGGCATATAGCGGCGCTGGAATGCGCCGTTGTCCGCCAGCGCGTCGTTGTATTGCTGATAGCGCAGCGCGACGAGGTCGTGCTGTTCCTCGGTGGAGATCTGCCAGTCGCGCGCGCAATTTTCCGCGGTATCGATCATCGCGCAGCGCGCGTTGGGATCTTCGCGGAAATTGTCGAGCACCCAGTTCTCGACGCCGGGCGCGCCGCTCGGCGCTTTCGGGTTGGGATGCAACAGCACCGGCCCGTTCGAGGTGCGGTCGCAGGTGACGACCAGCGAGACATTGGCGTCGCCGCCGGCGACTTCGGCCGCCGACACCGACAGACAGCGCGCGCTGGTGGCGCAGGCCTGCGACACCGTCGGGCCGCTGACCGATTGCGCGCCGATCAGCGACATCATCCACGGCACGCCCCAGAAGCTCCTGTCCTGCGGCACGGTGAGACCGAGCACGCCATGATCGATCGCGTCGAGCGGCAGCTTCTTCGCCGCCAGCACTTTCTTCGCCGTATCGGCGGCAAAGCGGATGCTGTGCAGATGCGACAGGCTCCCCTGCCAGCGCGCGAACGGCGTCGACCAGTAAGCGCCATAGGGGATGCGGACGTTCGACAGGCTGGACATGCGGTTCACACTCTCGGCTTGGCGGTCGGAAATTGATTGTACATGACAACCATTTCCAGGCCAAGGACGCATCCGCCATTCCGCCGCCCTTCGAAGCAGCCGCCGAGACGGCCGGGCACACCACGGCCGAATGGTAACGCCTCAGACCTTGCGGTTCTGCGCGTCCCAGTAGCGCTCCAGATTGGCGATCAGCGCCGGGCTGAAATGGCAATAAGCCTGTTCGTGGAAATAGACCGACGCATAGGTACGGAAAATATCGAGCGGCTCCTGCTGCACCCGGAACGCGCGGCGGTTGGCGACCGCGCTGACGACGCCGGAATTGGTCAGGCCGTCGATCACGGTGTCGAGCGCGGCGTCCATGCCCTCCGGCGGCGCGATCTCGTCGCAGATCAGCCGGCCTTCGGCTGAATCGCAGTCGATCCGACGCTCATACATCACCGCCTGCCGCGCGATGCGGTCACCAGTAAAGCGCGGCAGCCGCAAATTGGAAGCGCCGGGGATAATCCCCTCCTTGCGCGCCGGCAAGGTCAGATAGGCGTTCGAGGCGGCGAGGATGTAATCCATCACGAGGAGATGCTGGCAGCCGCCGCCGATCGCGTAGGCATCGACCGCGGCGATCCACGGCTTCTCGATTGTGCTGCCGGTTGTCTCCTCAGGCGACGCGTCCGGCCGCGCCAGCCCGCGCAACCACTTGTGCTCGAACCCGAGCAGATGCCGCACATAGAACATGAACGACAGCTTGCCCTGATAGAGCAGCGTCAGGTTGATCCCGGTCGAGAATGCGCGCCGCCCGCCGTATTTGGGATGGTCGAGCCGCCCGCCACGCACCACACAGATAGCGGTCTGCGGATCAAGCAGCGCAAGATCGGTCGCGATCTCGATCGGATCGTTGGTGCTGTCGTCCATGGCGTTCAGAAAACGCGGATTGCGCATTTCCAGGATCGATGCCTTGCCGTGCCGCGACACCACCGCCTGCCCAAGATCAATCGATCCGGTCTCGCGGAATTTCGGCAGCAACTCGGCCACCTCGGCGCGCGGCAGCAGCATCGCGTGTAGCAGATGATGACCGCAGGCGTGATGCGCCAAAACATGACCGAGGAAAATGCCTTGGTCGATTTCCGCGCCGTCCTTCTCGCTGAGCAGGCCGGTGTCCGCCGCCACGGTCTGCGCCGTCGGCGTCAGGCCGGGAAACGCCGCCGCCGCATCGTAGAGAAGTTGTTCGGCGCGGACGAAACGGTGGCGGCCGCCGGTGAGCGCACCGTACACCGCTTCCACATGCACGCCGAGAAACCGCTCGCGCGCCTGCCGCTCCGCGTCGGCGATCGCTTTATAGGCGGCAGCCTCTGCAGCGGCGCGACTCTTCTTCTTCGGAAAACGCGCCCGCAGCGCCGCGCCCTCGGTCCAGAACGCCGTGAATGCCGCGCGGTCGCGATCGAGGTCTCCGGTGATTGTCGGCGCCTTGTCGAGAACTGCGCGGATCGCCGAATCGACGGCCGCATCGCTCGCCTGCATCATCTCGCTGCCCTCACACTTTCGACCGCAGGTCTATGACCCGGCGCGCCTTGCCGAGCGAACGTTCCACCATGCCGGGATCGGTCACCTCGACCTCGACGGTGAGGCCGATATTGTTTTTCACATGCGCGGCAAGCTGCGCGGCCTGCGCCGCGCGCTGTTCCATATCGGTCAGGTCCGGCCGTGCCTCCACCCGCACGGTGACGATATCGAGCCGCTGGTCGCGCCGCAGTTCGACCAGATAATGCGGCGCGAGCCCCTCGCAGCGCATCAGCAGTTCCTCGATCTGCGTCGGGAACATGTTCACGCCACGGATGATGATCATGTCGTCGGACCGCCCGGTGATCTTCTCCATGCGGCGCATGGTGCGCGCCGTCCCTGGCAGCAGGCGCGTCAGGTCGCGCGTGCGGTAGCGGATCACCGGCATGCCTTCCTTGGTGAGCGAGGTGAAGACAAGTTCGCCCGCTTCGCCGTCGGGCAGCACCCGCCCGGTCTCCGGATCGATCACCTCCGGATAGAAATGATCCTCCCAGATATGCAGACCGTCTTTCGTCTCAATGCATTCATTGGCGACGCCCGGCCCCATCACCTCGGAAATGCCGTAGATATCGACCGCGTGCATGTCGAACGCCGCCTCGATCTCGCGCCGCATCGAATTGGTCCACGGCTCGGCGCCAAAAATCCCAACCTGCAGCGCGGTGCCGCGCGGATCGATGCCCTTGGCGCGGAATTCGTCGAGGATCGCCAGCATGTAGGACGGCGTCACCATGATGATGTCGGGCTCGAAATCGACGATCAGTTGCACCTGCCGTTCGGTCATGCCGCCGGACACCGGGATCACCGTGCAGCCGAGCCGCTCCGCGCCGTAATGCGCGCCGAGCCCACCGGTGAATAGGCCGTAGCCGTAAGCGACATGTACCTTCATGCCCGGCCGCCCGCCCGATGCGCGGATCGACCGCGCCATCAGGTCCGACCATGTCTCGATATCCTTGCGGGTATAGCCGACCACCGTGGGCTTGCCGGTGGTGCCGGACGACGCATGGACGCGCACGATCTGCTCGCGCGGCACCGCGAACATGCCGAACGGATAATTCGCGCGCAGGTCCTGCTTGGTGGTGAACGGGAATTTCGCGATGTCGTCGAGCGTGCGGAAATCGGCCGGCGTGACGCCCGCTGCGCCGAACTTGGCGCGATAGGCCGGCACGTTCTCGTAGGCGCGGGTCAGCGTCTCCTTGAGACGACGCGTCTGCAGCGCCGCGATTTCGTCACGTGACGCGCGCTCGATCGGTTCGAGACCATAGGGTACATAAGACGACGTATCGAGCATTAACCGCATCCCTCGTATGTCTCTTCAGCGCGAGCGCAGCGCCACCGGATAATGCATGAAGCCGCGAAACCGCGCGCGGCCGCCGCGCACCGGCGCACCGGCCGGCTCGATCGACCTGAACCGCGCCACCAGCTTGCCGACCGCCACCTTCGCCTCCATCCGCGCCAGCGAATTGCCGGCGCAGGTGTGGATGCCGCCGCCGAAGGCGAGATGCCGGTTCGGCGTGCGGCGGATGTCGAGCCGGTCGGGATCGGGGAATTGCGCGGGATCGCGGTTCGCGGCGCCGATGCCGAGATGCACATAGGTGCCGGCCGGCATGGCGATGCCGCCAATTTCCGTATCGACGGCGGCGCGGCGGTTGCCGAGCTGGTTCGAGGATTCCATGCGCAGGAATTCCTCCACCGCGCTCTCGATACACGCGGGATGCGCGGCAAGATCGGCGAGCGCGCCGGGATGGCGCAGCAGCAGGTCGACCGCATTGCCGATCAGATTGGTGGTGGTCTCATGGCCGGCATTGAGCAGGAAGATGCAGTTGTGCAGCAGTTCGAGTTCGGACAACCGCTCGCCGCCCGTATTGGCATCCTGCGCGAGTTCGCTGCCGGCGACCAGCTTCGATAAAATCTCCGCGTCGTCGCCGCTGTGCTCGCGCTGCCGCCGCGCCACCAGCTCGCTGAGATACGCCTTGAAGTCGCGCACCGAGCCGACGCCGGCCTCGAACTTTTCCGGCGCCAGCACCGGCTCCAAAGCGCCGAGGATATCCAGCGACCATTGCCGCAGCGGATCGCGCTCGTTCTGAGGAATGCCGAGCAGATCGCCGATCAACTGCACCGGAATAGCGGCGGCGAAATCCCCGATCAGATCGATGGTGCCGCGGTCCCCGGCGGCATCGAGCAGGCGGTCGACCAACGCCTCGATCCGCGGCTGCAAGGCGGCCAGCGCCCGCGGCGTGAAGGTCGGCGCCAACAGCTTGCGAACGCGCGTATGGATCGGCGGATCGTTGAACACCAGACTGGTGGTGTGGTGCTCGTAGAGAAGGCTGTCGCCGAAGTTCGGTTTGAAGTCGACCGTCTTGTCCGAGCTCCAGGTCCTGGCATCGCGGTACACCGCGACCAGATCGTCGTAGCACGTCAGGAAATAGGAACCGTCCGGCAGGCGATGCACGGGCGCATGCTCACGCAGCGCCCGATAGGTCGGATAAGGGTCGTCGAGAAAGTCACGGGTTAGCCGCCGCAGATCAAACCCGGCGACGAGTGCCGCAGCCTGTGCGAGACCTTGCACCCGATCCTGCACCGGGCGGTGCGCCAGACCTTGCGACGGGGGATCGGTGCTGGACATCGATGTCTGGTTCATTCCGCCCAGCCATAACGGCGCGGCATTGACAATGCGACACGATAACGGGGTTGAACGAAGCTTGTAAACGGCACCCCATCTAACACAGGAACGGTCTCGATCGACGGTCAGATTGACTTGGCCGGGACGCCATGGTGCGATCCGGCCAACCAGAGTTCACGGGGGCACCATGAAACGTATTGCAAAATGGGCGGTTGCGACCGCCGCCACTCTCCTCACCACCAGCGCCTTTGCGCAGGGCACGCCGGTGTCGATCGCTATTTCCGGCTGGACTGGCTTCGCACCGCTGACGCTGGCCAAGGAAGCCGGGATCTTCGCCAAGAACGGCCTGAACGTCACCATCAAGAAGATCCCGCAGGCAAGCCGCCACCTTGCCATCGCCTCGGGCGACGTGCAGTGCGCCGCGACGACGGTCGAGACCTGGGTGGTGTGGAACGCCAACGGCGTAGCCACCACGCAGCTGTTCCAGCTCGACAAGTCCTACGGCGCCGACGGCATGGCCGTACGCAGCAATATCGGCTCGATCAAGGACATCAAGGGCAAGACGGTCGCCGCTTCCGCGCCCGGCACATCGCCGTATTTCGTCCTGTCGTGGATGCTGAAGAAGAACGGCCTCACCACCAAGGACATCACCATCGTCAACATGGAGCCGGGTCCGGCGGCGCAGGCTTTCATCGCCGGGCAGAACGACGTGGCGATGACCTACGAGCCGTATCTCTCGGCGGTCCGTGCGAAGCCCGAAGCCGGCAAGATCATCGCCACCACCCTCGACTATCCGGTGGTGATGGACACCTTCGGCTGCACGCCGAAATTCATCAGCGAGAATGAAGCGGCGGTGAAGGCACTGACCAAGAGTTATTTCGACGCGCTGGAGATGATCAAGTCCGACCAGGCCAAGTCTTATGAAATCATGGGCGGAGACGTGAAGCAGAGCGGCGAAGCGTTCGGCAAGTCGGCCGCATTCCTGCGCTGGCAGGGTCGTGAGGAGAACAAGAAGTTCTTCGCCTCGGAGTTCGGCACGTTCTCAAAGGATGCCGCCGACCTGCTGCTGGAGACCGGCGTGATCAAGAAGATCCCCGATCTCTCGAAGCTCGCCGACACGCGCTTCCTCCAGTAACCGGACCGGGTGCTCCGCTCTAGAGCTCCGCTCTAGCGGGGCACCCACCCGGCTTTCAGCACACGGGCGGATGACCGCATGAGGCCGCTGACGCCCATTTCCCAGACGACTCGTTTCGTCCTGGGCATCCTGTTTTTCGTCATCTTCTTTGCCGCATGGGCGTTCGCGACGCTCGGCGGTTTCGTCTCGCCGACATTCCTCGCCGATCCGGCGACGATGCTGGCGGACGGCTGGGTGCTGCTGACCAAACACGGCTTCCTCGGCGATATCGGCATCACCATCTGGCGCGTGATCGGCGGCTTCATCCTCGCCGCGCTGGTCGCCGTGCCGCTCGGCATCCTGATGGGCGCCTACAAGCCGATCGAGGCGTTCCTCGAGCCGTTCGTCTCGTTCGCGCGTTACCTGCCCGCCTCGGCGTTCATTCCCCTGTTGATCCTGTGGGCCGGCATCGGCGAATTCCAGAAGCTGCTCGTCATCTTCATCGGCTCGGTGTTCCAGATCATCCTGATGGTGGCGATCATCGTCGCCGGCATTCGCCGCGATCTGGTGGAAGCGGCGCTGACGCTCGGCGCGCGCGACCGCGGCATCCTCGCCCGCGTGCTGATCCCGGCATCGGCGCCCGACATCGCCGAAACGCTGCGGCTGGTGCTCGGCTGGGCCTGGACTTATGTGATCGTTGCCGAACTGATCGGTTCGTCCTCCGGCATCGGCCACATGATCATCGACAGCCAGGCGCTATTGGCGACCGGACAGATGATCTTCGGCATCATCGTCATCGGCGTGATCGGCCTGATCTCCGACTTCCTGTTCAAGGCCGCCAACCAGCGCCTGTTCCCGTGGAGCCTCGCGTGAGCAAGCTCCTGATCGACAACGTCTCGCGCGTGTTTCCGCCGGTGCGCGGCGGCGCGCCGGTGCAGGCGCTGCAGCCGACCACGGTGACCATCGCCGACAATGCGTTCGTGACGATCCTCGGCCCCTCCGGCTGCGGCAAGTCCACTTTGCTGCGCATGGTCGCCGGCCTCGATACGCCGACGACCGGACAGGTGCTGCTCGACGGCAAGCGCGTGCGAGAGCCCGGCCACGACCGCGGCATGGTGTTCCAGTCCTATACGCTGTTTCCGTGGCTCACCGTCGCCGAGAACATCGCGTTCGGCTTGCGCGAGAAAGGCATGCCGCAAGGCGAGCGCCGCTCCGTGGTCGAGCGCTGGCTGGAGCGCATCGGCCTCACCGGCTTTGCCGATCACTATCCGAAACAATTGTCGGGCGGCATGCAGCAGCGCACCGCGATCGCGCGCGCGCTCGCCAACGATCCAGCCGTGCTGCTGCTCGACGAGCCGTTCGGCGCGCTCGACAATCAGACCCGCTCGCTGATGCAGGAATTGCTGCTCGGCATCTGGGAACGCGACCGCAAGACGATCCTGTTCGTCACCCACGATATCGAAGAGGCGATCTTCCTCGCCTCGCGTGTGCTGGTGATGAGCGCAAGGCCGGGCCGCATCAAGGCCGACGTGCCGGTGACGCTGCCCTATCCGCGCCACTACACCATCAAGACCAGCCCGGAATTCTCCGCGTTGCGCGCGCAGCTGACCGAGCAGATCCGCGAGGAAGCGGTGCTGGCGGCGGCGGAGCATTAGCGGCGAACTACTGTCACCACGTCATCGCCGGGCTTGTCCCGGCCATCCATGACTTGGTGCGACGCCAAAGCAGATGGATGCGCGATCAAGCCCGCGCATGACGCCGAGAGAATCGAGTCCTCTTCAGCCCAGCCGGTAAACCTGCGCCGCCGTGTCGTGCAGGATTGCCGCGCGCGCCTTGGCATCGAAGCCCGCGACCGCCGCGCGGATTGCTGCGACGATCGCCGCATAATCGGTCCAGATTTTCTCGACCGGGAAATTCGAACCCCACATGCAGCGCTCGGCACCGAACAGTTCGACGGTGGCGCCGACGATATCGGCGATGTGCTGCGGATCGTTGCGGCGGATGAAGGTGCCGAGGCCGGAGAATTTGGTATAGACATTCGGCTGCGCCGCCAGCCGCTTCATCCCGTCGCGCCACCCCGCGCGCCCTTGCGGGCTCATGTCCTCCAGCATGCCGGCATGCAGCAGGATGAACTTGGTCGCGGGGAAAGCGGCCGCGAGCGCAGCAGCGTCCGCCATCTGCGACGCGAACACCTGTAGATCGAAACTCCAGTCGTAGTCGGCCAGATGCGCCATGTTCTTGCGAAACACGGCGGTGTTCATCATGTCCGGGCGCGGCGCGAAGCGGTAAAGCTCCTTCTCGTGCCAGTGCAGTTGCTGCCGCACGCCGCGCATCAGCGGAAAGCGCGACTGCGCCTGCATCACCTGCGGCGCATCGTCGGCCTGCATATCGACAAAACTCACGATCGCATGCGGCCAGCCGGCGCGATCCGCTTCCGACTGGACCCACTCCGCTTCCTCGACCGCCCGCGTGGGCAGCCAGTTGGTCTGCACATAGACGGATTTGACCACGCCGGTGCCGGCGAGATCGGCCTTGAATTCCTCGACCGGATAATCCCGCTTGATCTTGTCATACGCACCGAAGATGCGCGGCACGGTCGGCCCCTGCAACCACGGCTGATCGGCCTGCCGCCAGATATGATGATGTGCGTCGATGATGGATTCGGACATGAGCGGATTGTTCTTGGAAAACCGCATCGATTGCAAGCGCGGGGATGAGCCCCGCGCATCGCGTTGCGGGACGGCGGAGCGCCGTCAGCCGCTGAGATAGGCGCGCAAAACTTCGGCGTTGTTCAGGAGCGCGGCGCCGCTGTCTTCCGCGACCACGCGCCCTGTGGCGAGCACATAGGCACGGCTCGCGACCGACAGCGCATTGTGGACGTTCTGCTCGACCAAGACGATGGTGATGCCCTGATCGCGCAGATCGCGGATCACCGACAGCACTTCCATGGTGATGACCGGGCTGAGGCCAAGGCTCGGCTCGTCCAGCAGCAGCAGCTTCGGCGCCGACATCAGCGCGCGGCCGATCGCCAGCATCTGCTGCTCGCCGCCGGACAGCGTTCCCGCCGCCTGCTTGGCGCGCTCACGCAGACGCGGGAACCGCTGCAGCACCATCTCCTCGCGCTTCGCGACCTCGCCCTTGTCGCGGCACAGATAGGCGCCGAGATGCAGGTTCTCCTGCACCGTGAGATCCGGCCAGACATGCCGCTCTTCCGGGCAATGCGCGATGCCGGCGCGCACGATCAGGTCCGGCCGCTGTCTGGCGATCGAACGGCCCTCGAACCGGATATCGCCGGCGGTCGGCGCCAGCAGGCCGGAAATGGCGCGCAAGGTCGTGCTCTTGCCGGCGCCGTTCGCACCGATCAGCGCGACGACCTCGCCGCGCGCGACGCGAATGCTGATGCCGTGCAGCGACTTGACCTTGCCATAGGCCGCATCGACGTTGCTCAGTTCGAGAATGGAAGATGTATCGGTCATGCGGCGGGCTTACCGAGATAGGCTTCGACTACTTGCGGATTGCTGCGGATGTCCTCCGGCAGACCTTCCGCAAGCTTGCGGCCAAAATTCAACACGACGATGCGGTGCGACACCTCCATGACCAGCGCCATGTTGTGTTCGACCAGCAGCAGCGCATCGACCATAGGTCCGACCAGCGTCTTCAGCGTCGCGCCGAGCTGCTGGGCTTCCTCGGTGTTGAGGCCGGCAGCCGGTTCGTCCAGCATCAGCAGCTTCGGACCGGCGCTGATGGCGATCGCCACTTCGAGGAGGCGCAACTCGCCGCAGGACAGCGAATCCGCCTCGGTGTTCATGCGCGCACCAAGCCCGACCTTATCGACGATCGCGGCCGCTTCGTCGCGCAGCTCGCGCTCGCGCTGCCGCTGTCCGCCGCTGGGGAAGAAGGCGCGCAGCAGTGAGGTGTTGCCGTGGCGATGGCGCGCGGTCAGCACGTTGCCGAACACGGTCAGGCCCTTGAGCACGTTGGTCTTCTGGAAGGTGCGGATCAGGCCCCCTTGCGCGATCGCATGCGGCGCCCAGCCGGTGATGTCCTTGCCTTCATAGGACACGCGCCCGGCGGTTGGCTTGTAGAAGCCGGTGATCAGGTTGAGACAGGTCGTCTTGCCCGCCCCGTTCGGGCCGATCAGGCTGACGATCTCGCCATGTTTCACATCGAAGCTGACGTCGGACACCGCCGACAGGCCGCCAAATCGCTTCGACAGGGTTTCGACTTCAAGCATCGCGGGCCTGCCTGATCTTGTATGCTTCATGCCGTCTGGTGATGAACCCCATCAGCCCCTTCGGCAGGAACAGCACCACCGCCACGACCACCAGGCCGAAGATCGAGAAGCGCAGATCCTTGAAGTCGCGCAAGAACTCTTCGAGCAGCACAACCAGCACCGCGCCGACCACCGGGCCGACCAGCGTGCCCTTGCCGCCGGCCAGCACCATGATCAGCATCGTGATCATGAACGAGAAGCCGAACACCTCGGGCCCGACAAAAGACACGTAATAAGCATAGTAGCCGCCGGCGAGACCGGAGATCGCCGCCGCCAGCACGAAGGTAACAAGGCCGAAATAGAACGGCCAGATGCCGACCGACTGCGCGACGAACCGGTTTTCGCGCACCGCGATCGCGGCCCGACCGATATTCGAATAGACGAAGCGGTAGGACAAATAGAGTGTGATCGCGGCCAGGACGATGCCGACGTAATAGAACGACACCTTCTGCTGCAGCACGTCGCCCGACATGGCCCAATCCGGCTTCGGAATTCCGGAAATGCCCATGGGGCCGTTGGTGAGATCGATCCAGTTATTGGCGATCAGCCGTAGCACTTCGGCAAAGCACAGCGTCACGATGACGAAGAACGGGCCGCGCAGGCGCAATGTGATCGCGCCGATAAACAGGCCGAAGACGGCGGAGATGAGTGCCGCGCAGATCAGCGTCCAGTGAAACGCGAGACCGAACTTCGACGACAGCAAGGCCCCGACATAGGCACCAATGCCCAGAAACGCGGTGTGGCCCAAGGGCAATTCGCCGACATAGCCGACGATCAGATTGAAGCTGGTGGCGAGCATGATCGAGAACATGATCAACACGCCGATATGCATGGCGTATTCGCCATGCACAACCAGCGGTGCGAGCAAAGCGATCGCCAACCCTGCCAGCAGGAAGTTGCGTTCAAAAACCATCAGGCGCGCTCGTTGTGTTTGCCGAACAGCCCATAGGGCCGCGCCAGCAACATGATGATCACCAGCGCGAAGCCGATGGCGTCCACATAACCGGTCGCGACGTAGCCGCCCCACAGCGCCTCGGCGACGCCGAGAATGAGACCGCCGACGATGGCGCCGGCAAAACTGCCCATGCCGCCGAGGATCACCACGACAAACGCCTTGAGGCTGACGAGACCGCCGATCGTCGCCTGCGCCACATAGATCGAGCCGAGCAGCATGCCGGCCGCGCCGGCGAGCGCCGCACCGAGCGCGAAGGTGAAACCATAGATATGCGCGGTGCGGATGCCCGCGAGCTGCGCCGCCATCGAGTCTTGGAAGGTGGCACGCATGGCGCGGCCGATACTGGTCTTCTGGATCAGCAGATGCGCGCCAAGGATGATCGCTGCACAGATCACCACCAGCATCAGCCGGGACTGCGTGAGCACCACGGGGCCGAGAAAAAGAGGCTTGTTGGCGAAGGGCGATGCGACCTTAAGCGGGGCGGTGCCGACGATCAGCAGCGCCGTGTTGGTGATGAAGATCGACAGGCCGATGGTCAGCAGGATCGTCGGCTCTTCGCCCTGCCCGCGCACGCGGTTCATCATGAAACGATCGATCAGATAGCCGATCACCGCAAGCGCAAAGACGACAATCGCCAGCGCCAGGAAGAAATTGAGGCCGAGCTGATCCGTCAAGGACCATCCGAGCAAGCCCCCGATCACGTACAACTCGCCGTGGGCGAAGTTGACGATCCGCATCAGGCCAAACACCAGCGTGAGCCCCAGCGCCGACAGCGCATAGAACGTGCCGATCACCAGCCCGTTGGCCAGAAGTTGCAGGAACAGGTCCATCAAACAACTACATGCATGTTTTAAAAGACGTGCGGAGGCGGCATTCCGTCGCCCCCGCGATGATCGTTATTGCTCGACAGAGGTGGTGGCGGTGACGACCGGCACGCCTTTGCGCAATTGGACGAGGACGACATTGAAGCCGCTCGCCTGACCCTTGGCGTCGAACTTGAACTTGCCGTTCGGGCCTTCGTAATCGGTCTTGGTCAGCGCTTCGCGAATCTTCTCGGCATCGGTCGAACCGGCCCGATTGATCGCAGCCGCGAGAATGTTGATCGCGTTGTAGCCCGCGGCCGAATACTTGCCGGGCGCTTCCTTGTAGCGCGCGGTGTAGGCTTCCACGAACGCCTTGTTCTTCGGCGTATCCATGGTCGAGGCATAAGGCACCGCGGCATAGATGCCTTCCGACGACGCGCCGGTCAGCTTCATGAAGTCCGCCGTGGCCCAGGAGCCGACGCCGAACACCTTGAGCTGCAGACCGAACTCGGCCTTCTGCTTCACGAAGATCGAACCGTCCTGCGTTTCCGCCGCGACGAACGCGCCGTCAGCGCCCGACGCCTTCAGCTTGGTCAGGATCGTGTAGAAGTCCGACGTGCCGTGCTCGAAATATTCTTTCATGACGGTGGTCGCGCCCAGAGCCGTCATCTGCTTCTCGAACTCGGCGACGCCACCGCGGCCCCAGTCGTCGTTCACGCCGATATAGGCGACCTTCCGCAGCTTGAGCTGGTCGAACAGGATCTTGGCGAACGACTTTGCAAGCAGCGCGTCGGTTTCCGTCGCGCGGAAGAACCAGCGGTTGCCCTTCTCCGTCAGTTCGGCGCTCGACGAAACGCCGGTGACCAGCGGGATCTTGTTATTGGCGGCGACCGGCATCACCGCGAGCGTCGCGGAGCTGCAGAACGCGCCGGAGAGCGCGGCGACCTTGTCACGCTGAATGAGCTTTTCAGCGGCGTTGACCGAGTTGGCCGGCTTGCACTGGCCGTCCTCGATCACCAGTTCGAGCTTCTTGCCGAGAACGCCGCCCTTGGCATTGATCTCGTCAAGCGCGAGCTTCGAACCGTTGACATCGGTGGTGCCGTTATAGGCCACCGAGCCGGTCAACGGCTGGATCAGACCGATCTTCACCGTCTCTTGAGCCTGCGCGCCGATGGCAAGCAGACCCAGACCAATCAAGCTCAGTGGAAGCGACTTTGATAACGTCATGGATTCCTCCTCCTCTACGATTGACTTAACGCCAGTTTCTCGTTTCCGACTTACGAACCAAAAATCCTTGCAAAGAAGGCACGGATTCGCGCCGCGATGACGCTCCAGACCAGATTGCCGGCATCGAGCGCCTGCGGCGCGGGCGCGGCTGCTGTCGCCGGCGACTGATCCGGCGCAGATGCGGCCGACAGACGGGCCTCGAAATTCTTGATGAATTCCGCCGTGATCCGGTTGGCGATCTCCTGGATGATGCCGCCCTTGCTGAATTGCGCAAGCGGCCCGGCGAGGTTGATATCGGAGACGACCTCGACCCGCGTGCTGTTCGGCGCACTACCATCTTTCAGCGTGTAGGTCATGCTGCCGGACGCGCGCGAGCTCGAGCGCGTGTCGGCGCCCTTGCCGGACACAACCGCGGTCCAGTCTTCGCTGCGGCTGTCGATGGCGATATCGCCGTCGAACGACGCGGCCATCGGGCCGACCTTCACCGCCATCCGGCCCTTGTAGTTGTTGTCGCCACGGTCCTCCACGATCGACGCACCGGGCAGACATTGGGCAACGAAATGAATGTCGTTTAGCCTGCTCCAGACCAGCTCGCGGGGATGCGGCAGATCGAATGTCTTTTCGATCTTCATGCGGCGGCTCCGTCCGCTTGCGCTTTGTCCGAACTCTTGGCCGTCTGCGCAGCCTTTTCGATGGAACGAACGATGCCCTGATAGCCGGTGCAGCGGCAGAGATTGCCGCTCATGGCCACGCGGATATCCTGGCCTGCGATATCCGGCTTGCGCTTGAGCAGATCCCACCCGCTGATCAGCATGCCCGGCGTGCAGAAGCCGCACTGCAGACCATGCTGGTCGTGGAACGACGCCTTCAGCGTCTGCATCAGCGGATCGTCGGCGAGCCCCTCAAGCGTGGTGATCGCGGCGCCATCGAGGGTCACAGCCAGCGCGATACACGAACGGGCCGGCTGACCGTCGATGAGAACGGTGCAAGCACCGCAGACGCCATGCTCGCAGCCGAGATGCGTGGCCGTCAGACGCAACTGCTCGCGCAGCACGTCGGCCAGACTGGTGCGCGGCTCGACCTCGAAAGTCTGTGCGGCGCCGTTGATGGTTGCGGAAACGGTTGTTTTCATTGTTGGGCTGCCGCCTTCTTCACGGCACGCAGGATGACCGTGCTGTGCATCAGGAGTTTGGCCGGCGCGAAGTCGCGGCCGCTGGCGTCGAGTTCGGTGCGGATGACGGAGACCAGGCTGTCGTCGGTCTGTCCGCCGGCAACAGCGCGTGCGGTTGCCGCGAGAACGATCGGGGCGCCATCGGCCGCGCCGAGCACCACGCGCGCGGTCTTGCGGCTACGATCGATCAGCGCGATCGCCATGGACTCCGCATACTCGCCTGTCTTGCGCGCCACCTTTTCGTGCCCCCACCGCTCGCTCGCGGGGCGACGCGGCACGACGATGGCCTCGATCAGTTCGCCGTCCTGCAACGCCGTCATATACGGCCCGATGGCAAATTCGCCGCTGGCGATGGTCCGGCGACCGCCAGCGCCGACGGCGCTGATATTTGCCTCCAGCGCGATGATCGTGGTCAGCCAGTCCGCCGCGGGATCGGCGAGCGCGACCGCGCCGCCGATGGTGCCGCGTGTGCGCACCGCGCGATAAGCGATCTGCGAGCCGACATAGGGCATCAGCCCGTTGCTGCCGTCCGGCACCCGGCCGTCCTCGAAGGCGGCATGGGCCGTCAGCGCGCCGTAACGGATCGCATCGGTCTGTTCATCGACCGCCTTGAGCGACGCGATCCGAGACAGATCGACCAGCTTGTCCACCGGCGCGAGCCGCAGATTGAGCATCGGTACCAGCGACTGGCCGCCGGCGAGCACGCGCGTCATCTGGCTGGTGTCGGCGAGCGCCGCGACGGCATCCTCGACCGAGGTCGCGCGATGATAGGCGAAGCTTGCGGGTTTCATGCTGCCGCTCCCGCCGGTTTCACCGCCAGAATGGCATTGAGGATGCGTTCAGGTGTCGCCGGCGTCTCGCCGATCTCGGCGCCAAGCGGCTTCAACGCATCGTTGATGGCATTGATGATCACCGCCGGCGGCGCGATCGCACCGCCCTCGCCCATACCCTTGATGCCGAAACGCGTATGCGGCGACGGCGTCTCCATGTGCAGCACGCGCACATCCGGCACTTCGGTGGCGCCGGGGATCATGTAATCGAGGAACGTGGACGCCAGCGGCTGACCGTTGTCGTCATAGGGAATCTCTTCGTAGAGCGCGGTGCCGAGGCCCTGCGCGACGCCGCCGACGACCTGCGCCTCGACGATCATCGGATTCACCATCGTGCCGCAGTCGTGGCAGACGACGTAATCGAGAATCTCGACGTGCCCCGTGCCGGGATCGACCGTGACGGTGCAGGCATGGGTCGCGTAAGAGAACGCGCCGGTGCTGCGACCCGGCTGGTAGACCGCATTGGCCTCCAGCGCGGGCTCCTCGCCTTCCGGCAGCCGCTCGGGATGCAGGAACGCCGCCTCGCCGATCTGCGCGAAGGTCACGCTCTGCTGACCAAAGAACACCTTGCCGTCGCGCAGCGTCACCGCTTCCTTCGGCGCCTGCAGGAGATGCGCGCCGATGCGCGCGATCTTGTCCGCCAATTGCGAGCAGGCGATCGACACCCCGCCGCCTGCCATGGTCATGCTGCGTGAGGCGAACGTGCCCATGCCATAGGGCGACACCGAACTGTCGCCATGCCGCACGATGACATCGGCGACCGGAATGCCGAGTTCTTCGTGCGCGACCTGCGCCAGTGTGGTTTCGAGCCCCTGCCCGTGGTTCTGGATGCCGACGAACAGGATCAGCTTGCCGTCCGGTGTGAACCGCGCCAGCGCCGGCTCATAGCCGAACACCACCGGCAGACCGCGCGCCACCCACTCGGCCGTGCCATGCGCCGATTGCTCGGTATAGCTCGCCATGCCGAAGCCGATCAGCTTGCCATCCGGCGACGGTTTCGCCTGGCGGGCACGAATGCCGGGGAGGTCGACCGCGTCGCGCGCCATCTGCGCGCATGTCGGATAATCGCCGCTGTCGTAATATTTGTGGGTCGCGGAGCGATACGGCATCGCCGCGAGCGGCACCATGTTCTCGATCCGCACATCGGCCGGCTCACGCTTTACTTCGCGCGCGACGGCATCGACCAGCGTTTCGATGGCAAAGCAGGCGCCGCTGCGACCGACGCCGCGATACGGACCGAGCGGCGATTTGTTGGTCGCCACCGTGACGGCGCGTGCGTGATAGACCGGGATATCGTACGGCCCGGTCATGATGCCGGCCGACATGCCCGCCTCCATCGCCGCGGTCCACGGCCACACCGAATAAGCGCCGGCATCGACCACCACGACGGCTTCGAGGCCGAGAATTTTACCATTGCTATCGGCGTAAGCGGTGAGTTCGTAGCGATGCTCGCGCGCATGCGGCGATGCGATCAGATGCTCGCGGCGATCCTCGATCCAGCGCAGCGGCCGGTTGAGCTTCATCGACAGCGCGGCAACGGCCAGTTCTTCCGGGTGAAAGTTGTTCTTTGGACCAAAACCGCCGCCGACATCGGGCGCGATAATCCGCAGCTTGGCTTCGGAGATGCCGAGACACGTCGCCATGATGGTGCGGATGACGTGCGGGAACTGGGTCGAGCTGTAGACCGTCAGTTCGTCGAGCCGGCGGTTGTAATGCGCGAGAACGCCGCGGCCTTCCAGCGACACGCCGGCATGACGGCCCATGCGCAGGTTGCGCTTGACGGTCACCTCGGCCTTGGCGCGGACGGCGGCGATGTCGCCGGTCTCGATCTTTGTTTCGACGTAGACGTTGTCGGCCCAATGCTCGTGGATCTTCGGTGCATTCGGCGCGGTGGCGACGTCGATATCCCAGACCGGCGGCAGTTCCTCGAAATCGACGATGCAAGCCTGAGCGATATCCTCGGCCTCCGCACGGGTCGGCGCGATGCAGATGGCGATCAGATCGCCGACGAACCTCACCTTGTCCGACACCAGCGCCGGATAATCCGACGGGTTGAAGCCCTTGGCGGCGCTGACCGCGACGATCGGCTTGGCGAACGGGATGTCCGACGCCAGGAACACCGACCCCTTGTACGCCTCGGGAATCTCGATACCGCGAATGCGAGCATGCGCGACGGGGCTGCGCAAAAACGCGACCTCCGCCATTCCCGGCACCTGCAGGTCGCCGAGATACTCGCCGTGACCGTCGAGCAGGCGCTTGTCCTCGTTGCGCTTCACCGAAGCGCCAACGCCCTGGGTCCTCACGATCCGGTCTCGTACATCCAAGGTCTGATTCATTCCGCTTCCACAATATCGTATATCGTATACGATCTAGAAAACGAGAATGAGTCAAGACAGTCGTCCGGCAATCCGTCCAGAAATTGACTCCATGTCCGGCATCAACAACAAAGCGCGACGTATGGACACAGAGTCTCAAACGCCCCTCGTGCGGTTCGCCCCGATGCACGACCAGATCCTTCCGCGTCTGCGCAAGGACATCGTGGAAAACCGCTGGAAGTCGGGCGAGCGACTCTCCGAACCCCTGCTGTGCCGCGAATTCGGCGTGTCGCGCACGCCGCTGCGCCAGGCGTTGAAAACGCTGGAAGCGGAAGGACTGATCCGTCTGGTCCCGCATGTCGGCGCGGTGGTGACCGACCCGGACGTCACCGACGTCGGCGAAACCATGGATATCCTGATCGGCCTCGAGCAGCTAGCCGCGACCCGTGTCGCGCAGAAGCGCCCGGCCGAGGTGTTGAAAGCGATCGAGCATATCTACGGGGACATGAAACAGGCCGCCCGACGCAGCGAAGCCGCGCTCTATTACGATCTGAACGACCGATTCCACCGCACCATTGTCGGCGGCACCGGCAACCGGTCGCTGATGGACCTGCATCAGAAGATCATGTGGCACGTGCACCGCGAGCGCCACCGCATCAACCAAGGCGAGTCCGTCAGCGTCGAAAGCGCGGAAAGCCATGATCCGATTGTGGACGCCATCTGCAACGGCAAGGCCGAACAAGCTGGCCGCGCGATGCGAACCCACCTCGAGAACGTCAGAGAGCTGATGCTCAAACGCCGTCGCGAGGAAGCCGTGGCATCACTGGCGTCCGGCGCCGACGGTAAAACACCCCCGCCCCGCGCGACTGCGCGCCGCTAGCCGGATAAGCGACGCGGCATTTGCCGTCAGGAAAGACCGCGACGTTCGAGATACCGGCCGGGCGTCACCCCAAACGCGCCACGGAACATGGCAATGAACGCGCTCGGTTCGCCGAATCCGATCTCGTCGGACACTTTGCCGACCGACATGCCCGACGCGAGCAGTTCCAGCGCGCGCAGGAGCTTGGCCTGACGGCGAAAGCTGCGCAGCGACAGACCGGTTTCCGCCTTGAACTGCCGTTCGAGCGTGCGTGGCGACACCGCAACCACGGCCGCCAGCGCGGCCAGATCGCGATCGTCCGCCGGATTTTCCAGAAGGCGGTTGGCGAGCGCCAGCAGCGCGGGCGATGTCGGCATCGGGAGATGCAGCGGCAATTGCGCCGACTGCACGATCTGATCGAGCAGCACCGCAACGACCCGGCCGTCCGCACCGGCAGCATCGTAGAGCCGCGGCTTGGTGACGATCGCGCCGATCAGTTCGCGCATCAGCGGACTGATCTGGATCACCGTGGTGCGCGGCGGCAGATGGGGCACGGCGTCGCGCGCGATATAGAGCGTCCGCAGCCGCGTCGAGGCGAGATGCCGCGTCTCGTGAATGATGTCGGCCGGCACCCACACCGCGCGCTCCGGCGGCGCGACAAAGGTCGCCCCTTCGGCGGCGACCGCGATCGAGCCCGACGACACGGCAAGCAATTGCGCACGCTCATGGCTGTGGGGCGGCAGGCCGCCACCGCGCCGGAGGTCGGACACATAGGCGATGACCGGGACCGGATAGCGGCCGGACGGCGGCGCCAGCAATTCGGGATGGACTTCGGCGACGTCCACGCGGGTTCGCCTCCGCTTGTCGTTTCAAAACAGTTTTTTGGCAGAATGTCGATAACACGACGAAAATCGCGACGCTAGAGTACTGTGACGAGGCCGGCCACGGTCCGGCAACCTGCCAGGAGAGGACGTAAGCCATGATGTCGACAGTCGTTGGCGGCGCGATGCTGCCCCATGCGCCGCAATTCTTCACGATGCCGGATACCGAGGACAAAAAGGTCGTCGAGCAGGTCCGGGCCGTCGCCGCCGACATCGGCCAGAAACTCAAGGCGCTCAAGCCCGACCTCTGGATCATCTTCTCCAACGACCACGCCGAACAGTTTTTCCACAACGCCGCTCCGCCCTTCACCGTGCATGTCGGCGGCGAAGCGACCGGCGAATTCGCCGGCCGCAAATTTCACTGGAAAATCCCGAGCGAAATCGGCTTCGAGATCGTACGGCAGATGTACCGGCAGAATTTCGATCCGGCCTTCACCAGCACCGCGCGCATCGATTACGCCATCGGCATTCCGCTGACCCATCTCGGCGTCACCGACCCGGTGCTGCCGATCTTCGTCAACGCCTATCTGCCGCCGCAGCCGACGATGGAGCGCTGCTATCAGTTCGGCCAGGCGATCGCGCGCACCGTGACGCAGCTCGGCCTCAAGACCGTGATCCTGTCGAGCGGAGGCATGTCGCATTTCCCCGGCACCGACCGCTACTCCAATCCCGAACTGGCGTGGGACAACAAGGTCCTGGAAAAGCTCGCGACCGGCAATCTGAAGTCGCTGATCGGCTATGACGAGACCGAGCTCGACGATACCGGCAACATCGAGCTGCGCTGCTGGGCCTGCGCTGCCGGCGCACTCGGAGAGCGCAAGCCGGACATCGTCTCGATGGATCCGAGCTGGCACCACAACTACGCCTCGCTCGCCTGGTTCGGCGGCGAGAACAAACAGAAAGAAGCGCACTATCCGTCGATCAAGCCGGAGCTGGTCGAGCTTATCTCGGCGCTGCATGGCCTCGCCCACGAAGAGCAAAACCGGCAGCAGTATATGAAGGACGCCGCCGCCTATGCCGACAAGTTCAAGCTCTCGTCGGATCAGCGCGAAGCCCTGATCAAGCTGGACGTTCCGCACATCGTGAAGATGGGCGCGCATCCGCTGGTGCCGTTCCTCGCCAACATGCAGATCCAGCGTCTGCGCAACCCACGCTGAGGATAAGCTGTGACCACGCCCGCCCTTCCCGTTTTTTCCGATTTCGTTGACGGCAAATCCGCGACGCCCGGTGAGAAGACCTTCGATCTGGTCGCGCCGCAGGATGGCCGTGTCATCGGCCGGATCGCTGAATCGGGACAGGCTGGCGTGGATCGCGCCGTCACCGCGGCGATGGCGGCTTTCATCGCCAACCGCAAGCAGCCGACGCATCAACGCATCACCTGGCTGCGCAATGCCGCCGCCGCGCTGCTCGGCGCCAGCAAGGAGATTGCCGCGCTGATCTGCGAGGATGTCGGCAAGCCGATCCGCATCGCCACCGGCGAGGTAAAACGCGGCGCCGAATTCCTCGAGGCGACGGCCGCTGCACTAACCCAGTTCGGCGGCGAGACGCTGCCCCTCGACATCACCCCCACCGGTGTCGGCCATATGGGTTATGTCCGGCATATGCCATATGGCGTTGTCGCAGGCATCACGCCGTTCAACGCGCCGGTGAACCTGCTGGTGCAAAAGGTTGCGCCGGCGATCGCCGCCGGCAATGCCATCGTCACCAAACCCGCCCCGGCCGCCACGCGCACCGCGCTGCGCCTCGCGCAATTGTTCGAGGAAGCCGGCTGGCCGCGAAACCTGTTCACCGTCGTCACCGGCGACCGCGACAGCGCATCCGCGCTGGCAGCGCATCCTGACGTTCGCGCGGTCTCGTTCACCGGCAGCACCGCCGGCGGCGATGCGCTCGCCGCGGCAGCCAAGGCCAAGAAATTCCTCGCCGAGCTAGGCTCAAACGCCGCCAACATCGTGATGGCGGATGCGGATGTCGACAGCGCCGCAAAGAAGATCGCCGCCGCCGCGTTCGAAGCGAGCGGCCAGCAATGCATCTCCGCGCAGCGCATCCTCGTCGCGCGCGGCGTGCTCGACGCCTTTATTGAAAAGTTCGTCGCCGCCGCCAAGACTCTGAATGTCGGCGATCCCACCGATCCGAAAACCGATGTCGGGCCGATGGTGACCAAGGCCTCGGCCGATCGCGTCATGGGCATGTGCGCCGACGCCATCGGCAAAGGCGCGCGTTATGCGCTGGAGCCGCGCCAGAGCGGCGCGCTGGTGTCGCCCGGTATCCTCGTCGACGTCAGCCTGGGCGCACAGCTGTGGCAAGACGAGGTGTTCGGCCCGATCGCTTTGGTGACGCCGTTCGATACAACCGAAGATGCGCTGCGGCTCGCGAACGATTCACCCTTCGGTCTGCAGGGCGCGGTGTTCACGCGCGATCTCGCGGCGGTCATGCGTTTCGCCGACGATTTCGATGTCGGCGCCTTGTGGATCAACGAGGCGACCCGGTTCCGGCTCGACATCTATCCGTTCGGCGGGATGAAGCGCAGCGGCGTCGGCCGCGAAGGCGTGCGTTACGCCATCGAGGAAATGTCGCAGCTCAAATTCATCGGCATCACGGTCTGAACGATCGCCTGCTGCGCCGCGCCTCAATCCGACGACTGCGCCGATACCAGGAAGCGGAAGTCGCAACCTTCATCGGCGCCGAGGATTTCCCGCGCATACAGCGCGGAATAGCCACGCGCCGGCGGCGCTTCCGCAGGCGGAACGGCGGACGCGCGACGCTGGAGTTCTGCCTCGTCCACCAGAAGATCGATCCGGCCCTTGCTGACCGAGAGGCGGATGCGGTCGCCATTGCGAACCAGTGCGAGCGGACCGCCGGATGCCGCATCGGGCGTCACATGCAAGACAATGGTGCCGAACGCCGTGCCGCTCATACGCGCATCGGACACGCGGATCATGTCCTTCACGCCTTTGGCGGCGAGCTTTTTCGGGATCGGCAGATAGCCGGCTTCGGGCATCGCCTCGGGTGCATGCGGACCGGCATTCTGCAGCACGAGAATATCGTCAGCCGTGACATCGAGCGCCGGATCGTCGATGCGCGCCGCGAGATCGGCAAGCGACGAGAACACCACCGCGCGGCCTTCGTGCTCGAACAGCCGCGCATCGGCCGCCGAGCGTTTCAGGATCGCGCCCTTCGGCGCGAGATTGCCGAACAGCGCGACCAGCCCGCCTTGCGGCTCCAGCGGCGCGCGGCGCGCGGCGATCACCGTGCGGTCCACATAATCCTCGTGCTCCGCGGCCAGCCGCTCGTCCAGCGTCTCGCCGGTCACGGTCATGCAGTCGAGATGCAGCAGGTCTTTCAATTCACGCAGCAGGCGCCCCATGCCGCCGCTGGCGTGAAAATCCTCCATATAGCCGTTACCGACCGGCTTCAGGTTCACCAGCACCGGCGTCGTCTCCGACAGTTCGTTGAGCCGCTCCAGCGACATGTGAACGCCGGCGCGGCCGGCGATGGCGGTGAGATGGATCACCGCATTGGTCGAACCGCCGAGCGCGAGCAGCACGCGCAGCGCATTCTCGACGGATCTGGCGTTGACGATCTTCTCCGGCGTCAAGGTCGACGATCCGATCAGCCGCACCGCCGCGGCGCCCGTCGCCTCCGCGGCGCGCAGCCGGTCGGCGTGTACTGCCGGGATCGCCGCTGTCCCCGGCAGGATCATGCCCAGCGCCTCGGCGATACAAGCCATGGTCGACGCGGTGCCCATCACGGCGCAGGTGCCGGCCGTTGTCGCCAGCCGGCCCTCGACCGTCGAAATCTCGTCATCGCTCACATCGCCGGCGCGATAGCGCGCCCAGAAGCGCCGGCAATCGGTGCAAGCGCCGAGCCGTTCGCCGCGATGGCGGCCGGTCATCATCGGTCCGCCGATCAGCATGATCGCCGGCCGCGCCGCCGAGACCGCGCCCATCAGTTGCGCCGGCACGGTCTTGTCGCAACCGCCCATCAGCACCACCGCATCCATGGGCTGGGCGCGGATCATCTCCTCGGTGTCCATCGCCATCAGGTTGCGGAATTTCAGGCTGGTCGGGCTGAGAAACACCTCACCGAGCGAGATGGTCGGGAAAGCCACCGGCAGCGCGCCAGCGGCGAGCACGCCGCGCTTCACCGCGTCCAGCAATTCAGGGAAATGGCGGTGGCAGTTGTTGAAGCCGGACCCGGTGTAAGCGATGCCGACCACCGGCTTTTCCAGCATCTCGCGCGAATAGCCCATGGACTGGGCGAACGAGCGGCGCAGATACAGCGAAAAATCCCGGTCGCCGTAATTGGTGAGACCGTTGGCGAAACCGACGTCGCTTTTCTGCGCCATGAGACGATGGAGCCCTATGAACAGCCCACAGGCTACTCGGCGGCTACTTTCTGTGTCGAGTCCAGCCTCGCTTTGACCACCACCTTGATGGCGTCCTCGACGCGATCCTTGGCGTAGCGCAGCGCGGTGGGGAGATCCGCGAGCGCGAAGGTGTGGGTGTGGATCAGCCTCGCGTCGAAGCGCTTTTGCGTCATGAACGCCTGCGCGCGGTGGGTGGCGCTACGGCCCTCGCCGCGGATGCCGTAGACATAGATGTTGTTGGTGGCGATCCGGGCGATATCGACCGGCACTTCACCGTGCGGAAACGCCGCGAGGCAGATCTTGCCGCCGCGATTCACCATGCGGAGCGCCTCGTTCAGCGCGTTCGGCGCTGCCGAGCATTCGAGCACGTAATCGACGCCCTTGCCGCCATTGCAGTCTTTCACCGCCTGCACGACGTCGTTGACCTTGCGGATATTGATGACGTGATCGGCGCCCAGTTTGGTGCCGATCGCCAGCCGGTTGTCGCGCGTGCCGGTCAGAATGACCGGCGAGGCCCCCATCGCTTTGGCGACCGCCACGCCCAAAAGCCCGATCGGTCCGGGTCCGGTGACGACAACGCTCTCGCCGGCGATCAAACCGCCCAGTTCGGTGAAGCCGTACATCGCCGTGCCGGCGGTGACGACGAGCGTCGCCTCTTCGTCCGACATATCGTCGGGGATGCCGACCAGCGTGTTGATGTTGTTGACCTGATATTCGCAGAACCCGCCATCGGTGGTGAAGCCGTTGGCGCGATGGCCCTTGTCGACGTCACCGTAGTTCAGGCCATAGTTATGGCACGATGTATACATGCCCTCGCGGCAGCGCTTGCACTGGCCGCAGCCGGCGTGGATTTCCACCGTGATGCGCTGGCCGATGCGGAATTCATCGACGCCGGGACCGAGCGCGACAACCGTGCCCATATATTCGTGGCCGGGCGTCCAGTTCTTGTTGAACGGTAGCCCGCCTTCGATCACCGCCGGCGGGCCGTGATAGATGTTCTCCAGATCGGTCGCGCAGATCGCCACGGCGTCGATGCGCACCAGCACCTCGGCCCGTTTCGGCACCGGCACCGGTTTCTCTTTAAAGATCAACTCGCCGGGATCGCCGAGCACCCAGGCCTTCATCCGATCGGGAACAGGAAAATCCCTGCTCGTCTTGACGCCCGGCGGATCGTACATGGTGCTGTCTCGCGTTCCTCGGTCGTCTCCTTCTATCAGACTACCGGTCGGGAAGCACCGTCTTGAGCCAGGCCGTCATCGCCGGCGCGGCGTTCGCCGGCCACAACACCTTGTGACATCGCATACCCGCCGTGTTCCGCGCGACGCTTGTCTCGGCCATGGCAGTGCGCGGAGCCGAGGCGCCGGCAGGCTTCGTCTGGTGGAGCAGCATCGGCGGGCGGCGCAGGACGGCGGCCAGAATGTCGCCGAACTCTTCCCACATGCGGTCGGCCTTGGACTTCATCACCTTCAGGCCGAAGCGCGGACCACGTCGCTCCGTCTTCTTATGGACGCTGTGCGCCTTGCGATGGGCCGAAATTTTTACCCCAGCGGCGGACGTCTCCGCTATCGATCCCGAACAGATCGAGCGCGCGACCGACGCTGTAATCGGTCATGTCGTCGAGGTTGCTATCGTCCACACAGATGACGAAGGCACGACCGCTGCCCCGGCGCTAGGGACGGCGCATTCCGCCGGCGCGCGTCATCAAATCGCGCGGATCACGCCTCCGTCCACGGGAAGCGCGGCGCCGGTGATATAGCCCGCCCGCTCCGAGACCAGGAACGTGACAGCGCCGGCGATGTCCTCGGGCGTGCCGAAACGCTGCACCGGCACATCGCCGATCTTCGAGCGGATATAGTCGTCGCGCGACAGCTTCGACGCTTCAATCCCGCCGAGAAAGCGATCGGTCATGATCCGGCCGGGCACGATGGTATTGAACAGGATGCCGTCACCGCCGAATTCGCGGGACATATCCTTCATCAAACCGGCAGCGCCGGGACGCGTGGAATTCGAGGCGAACAGTTCCGGGATCGTCTCGCGAACGGAGCGCGACTGCACGGTCACGACCCGCCCCCATTTCTTCGTCTGCATATGCGGGACCACCAGACGCACCATACGCGCCAGCGACAGCACGGTCGCGGCAAAAGCGGCCGTCAGATCCTCGTCGGTGATGTCCGCAAACGTCCCCCGCTTCGGCGAGCCGCAGATCGCGACGAGAATGTCGATGCTGCCGAACGTTTTGTGCGTGTTCGCGACCAGCGATCCAAGCTGTTCCGGCGAGGACAAATCGGTCGCCTGCGCAAACACCGTCGCGCCGGTCTGGCTGCGGATATCAGTCGCGGTCTTTTGCAATTCGTCGTCACCGCGGGCGCAGATCGCGACATTGCACCCCTCCGCAGCAAGACTGAGCGCACAGGCCCGCCCGATGCCGCGGCTTGCAGCGGTGATCAGCGCGGTGCGCCCCTTGATCCCGAGATCCATCGTCTGTGTCCTGTTGAAGTCTTGCGTCAGGCGGCTTGATAAAGCGATTTGAACAGTCCCTGCCGTTCCAGCGTATCGAGCACGGAAGGATCGTAGACATCCTTCACCGTCAGTTCGCGCGGCCCCGGTTTATTCTTCCGGCAGGAGTCGATCACCGCCTGCAGCCCGCCAACCGACGGCCGCGGAATGCGCGAGAACCGCTCGGCATAGAACTCATGGATGCGCTGCACGCCGGCGGCGTCGGCAAACGGCAGATGCTGTTGCAGCACCGGCCGCACGATATCGGGCCGCGTCTTGAACACATGGATCGCCTGGCAATAGCCGGCGACGATCTGTTCGACAACATCGCGATGTTTGCGCAGATATTGCCATGTCGTAGCCAGCACCGGCCCCTGGAAGCGGAACTCGGCTCCGAGATCAGCGAGCACGGAGATGCCCGCCTCCGGCGGCGCCGCAAACCGATAATCAGCCGTCAGCACGCCACCGCGGATTGTGCCGTGTATCAGCCGCTCCAGGATCGCCGGATAGCGCATCAACTCCGCGCGCCCGACGGCGTCGGACAAATCCCAGCGCCGCAACATCTCCCTGGCGCTGTAGCCGGTCTGCCCGGCGGCGGTC
This sequence comes from Pseudomonadota bacterium, assembly GCA_023386635.1. GTDB lineage: Bacteria > Pseudomonadota > Alphaproteobacteria > Rhizobiales > Xanthobacteraceae > Pseudolabrys. Next base: position 24,178 of record JAEWJH010000018.1, on the reverse strand, counting down.
AGCACGCCGATCTTCCCGCCCGCGAGATCGCGCGGCTGCGTGACGCCCTTGGCGGCAAGGATATAGAGCGCCGAAACCGGTTCGGCCGCCATCAGGATCACCGGATCCTGTCCTTCCATCGCCCATTGCACGACGGGGACGGCGCCGAACTCGGCAAACTCCCAGTCGCCACGCATCAGGCCGGCAATGCCGGCAGGGCCGGCGGTTTCGATCTGCGCGATCTCCAGATCGATCCCGCGATCCGAAAACGCGGAAGCAGCATTGCCGATGAGCGACAGGCTTTGGGCCGTCGAGCGCAATCCAATCGCCAGCCGGACTTTGCGCTGTTGCTCGCTCGCCATGAAAACGATCCGCTAGAGTTGGATTCGTTGAAGTTGAATGACCTGTAGGCGGCTTTTCTTTGGAGAGTGATCTTTCCGGAAAACCGGTTTCCCCTTTTCCGGATCACGCCCTAGACGAACAGCCCTACCGCACAACCGGTCTGCCAGGCCTTCACCGGGGCGTAAGCCAGCGTCTTCGCGCGGCGGCCGCCGGTAACACCGAGCGTGACCGCCCAGAGCCGCACTTCCCAAGTGCCGAACCCGGCCTGGTCGAGGCGCGCCGACGGAATGTCGAGGATCGCGTTCGGATTATCGCTGTCGAGCAGCGCGAGAAATTCACGGTCGAACTCCGGATCGAGATCATAGGCTTCCGCAGCTCCGGGCGAATGCGAGAGACCACCGGTGCCGATCACGGCGACGCGCTCGCTGCGCTCATCGATTACCGAGCGGATGACTTGACCGAACTCATAGCAGCGCCGCAGCGACGGCATCGGCGGAATCTGGCAATTCGCCATGATCCAGACGATCGGAATGTCGCGCTCGGGGCGGATGAGATTCATCGGCACCATCACGCTGTGTTCAAGCTGCAGACCGCGAGAGAATGCGGGGTCGAAACCCCTGTCCATCGCCGCTTCGAGCAGATGCGTGGCAAGGTCCGGCGCGCCCGGAACCGGGCCCTTCGGAATGCCAAGCCACTTTTCGACCGGGCCTTCATAGCCTTCGTTCACGCCGATGCAGAACGCCGGCATCTTGTCGACGAAGAAATTGGTGAAGTGATCCGGCGCGAGATAGATCATCACGTCCGGCTTCGCCGCCGCAAGCACTTTGCGCAGTTCGGCGGCACCCCCGAGAAAAGCGTTGCGCTCTTCTTCGGTCGCCTTGTCGGTGAAGGCGGCGATCCCCGGCGCATGGCTCATCGCCGCTGCCATGACGAGCTCACCCATTGGCCTTGCCTCCCGACTTGTTCGTTTCTTTCGCGGAGCGCCGCTCGCTGCTGAATATCTGCACGCCCTTCAGGGCATCCAGCCGCTGATGATAATCCGGCGAGGCGATGCCGACGTAGCGCGAATAAGGTGCCAGCAGCAGCGGATGCACGCCCATGCGATAGAGGCTTTCGATGTCGCCATCGCGCAATGCATTGCGCTCTTCATCACGCAAGGTGAAACCATCGAAGGTAGAGGGGCTGCGGGCCTTCAGCGCCTGCTGCAGGGCCTCATCCTTCTTAAGCTCAAAGATGAATCTTTCAACTTCAAAACTGACCAAAAACCCCTCCAAACAAGGAGAAATCGTAAAATTAGTTAGATTGCTATATACTTGTCGCACCGGTGGGTGTCAAATTCGATTATACAGAATCCACTTTTCCTCGTGTGCAGACGCAATCCATGCCGACACTTCCGCCGACAACAGCCGTGTCCTGCCGTTCAGCGCTCGCGCAAAAGGATATGTCCGCGCGCGAACTGATCGATGCTGTGCTGCAACAAGCCGAGGCGATCAATCCGCAGATCAATGCGCTGATCGACATCGATCCGGATACGGCACGCAGCGCCGCGCAGCAGTCCGACGAGCGGCGCCGCCGCGGCGAAACGCTGGGGCCGCTCGATGGCATCCCCGTCACCGTGAAGGACAATCTCGCGGTGCGCGGCATGAAGGCCACCTGGGGCAGTCGGGTCTATGCGAACCGGATCGCGCCTGAAGACGATCCATCCATCGCCCGCATGCGCGCGGGCGGCGCGGTGATCTGGGCCAAGACCAACCTGCCGGAACTGGCGCTCGCCGGCGTGACCGACAACGCCCTGTTCGGCGCAACCCGAAATCCGCTGGACCTCACGCTCACGCCCGGCGGGTCGAGCGGCGGCGCAGCCGCCGCGCTGGCGGCAGGGCTTGGGCCACTCGCTGTCGGCACCGATGCCGGCGGCTCCGCGCGCCGGCCGGCGGCCTATACCGGAACGGTCGGCTTTCGTCCGTCGAACGGCATGATCGCCCGCGGCACGTTCTTCCCGACCACCACCTATGACTGTCAGGCGATCGCACCAATGGCGCGCAGCGTTGCCGACGTCGAGTTACTGTTCAACGTCCTGCGCGGGCCTGATCACGCCGACCGCACCACGCTCATGGGTGCCGCAGCCTCGGCGCCCATGCGGCAGCGATTGCGCGTCCGCTATTTTCCGACGGTCGAGGGAAAGCCGGTCGATCCGGTCATCGCCGCCAGCGTCGCAACGGCCACGCGGCGGCTGGAGGCCATGGGCCACGACGTCAGCGAATGCGCCGCGCCCTATACGCTCGCCGAGATGGAAACGATCTGGTCGGTGCTGATCGCCTCCGGAACCGCGGCGGCACGGCGCGGCATGCCGGAGACGCTGCCCGCGCCACTGACGCCGGTGATCGATGGGTTGATCGAGCGCGCGGGAAAACTCGGGGCGGCGGACTATGTCGAGACGATCGCGCAGATGCATGCGGTGCGGCGGCGCTTCGATCAGGTGTTCAGCGAATGCGACGTGCTGCTGTCGCCGACCTCGCCCTGCTTCCCATGGGCGCTGGAGCAGCCCTATCCCAAGACGATTGCGGGACAGGATGCAGGCCCGCGCGATGCCGCGATCTTCTATCCGTTCGTGAACATTGCCGGGCTACCGGCCATCGCCATTCCTGTCGGCGGGGTCGAAACGCCGCTGCCGGTCTCGATGCAACTCGTCGCCGGCTATGGGCGCGACGATGCGCTGCTCGCGCTTGCGCAAGCTATCGAAACCGCGCATCCGTGGCTTTAATCCTCGTCCTTGGCGCGTGACCGCGTTTTTGACCGCGCGTTGCTCCGGCCGCCGCTCGGAACGGGCTTGAAGGCTTCCGTATCGATGGTGTGACGGGCCTTGCGCAGAACGCGGCGCAGGACCTGGAACTCCTCAGCGGTGACGTCCTTGAGGGCGAATTCGTTGAGCTGATGCAGCATGGGCAGAATGCGCGCGCCAACCTTTCGCCCTTCATCGGTCAGGAAGATGCGCATGCGGCGCTTGTCCTTCTTGTCTTCCTTGATGGTGACGAAACCGCTGCTCTCCATCGCCCGCAGCGCCGCCACCGTGGTCGGCTGCATCATGCCGACGCGGTGGCTCAACTCCCGCTGAGTCAATCCGTCTTCCTCGAACAGCACCCTCAGGAAGAACCACATGCCGTAGGTGACGCCTTCGACCGCCAGGCACTTCTTGAGGAGCGGCTTCATCCGGCGATCGGTGATCGTGATCATGAAGCCGACGCTGTCGTCGAGCTTATACTCCAGCACCTGCCGCGTGAGCTTGGCGCCCTTCGGCGCCACCGATCGAGATGTCAATGTCAGCCCCTGTCCAACGCCGGCGGAAGACGGCCGACATTTCCATCAGCGCGCGGCGCAGCCGGTTCGGCGCGCAGCGGCAGATGCTATGTAGCGGCCAGGGCTCACGAATGACAAGAGCCAGACCCGCAATCCATCTCAGACATCGAGGGCGAGTGAGGCGGTTTTGGCGCGAGAGCAGCAGATGGTCATCTGACGATTTGCGGCCTTTTCCGCGTCCGTCAAATAGCAATCGCGATGGTCCGGCACCCCCTCGAGCACGTCGACGAGGCACGTGCCGCACACACCCTGCTCGCAAGACAGCGCCACGTCGACGCCTTCGCGGATCAGCGCCTCGGCGATGCTTTCCTGCGCGGCGACAGTGACAGTCACGCCGCTGCGCACAGCGGTCACGGTGAAGACGTCGCCGGTGCGATCGACCTCGTTGCTGAACCGCTCGAGATGCAGATGATCGTCGGCCCATCCCGCGGCTTTCGCTTCGGCGATCCGCGCGTCCATGAACGGGCCCGGCCCGCAGACATAGAGATGCGTGCCGGCTTGCGCCGGGGGAAGAACAGAAGCGTCGAAATGGCTCACCGCATCGTCGTCGGCATGGAGCGACACATGGCCGGCGAACGGCGCGGCCGCTAGTTCGTCGAGAAAGGCGGCGCCGGTCCGGCTACGGACGCAATAGTGCAGATAGAAAGGAACCCCCGCCCGGTTGAGCGCATGCACCATCGCCATCAGCGGCGTGATGCCGATGCCGCCGGCAATCAGCACCGCCCGCGACGCCGCACGCGCGAGCGGAAACTGATTGCGCGGAGGGCCGACCTGCAATCGGTCTCCCTCGCGCAGATCCGCATGCATGGACGCCGAACCGCCGCGCGACTGCGCCTCGAGCCGCACCGCGAGGCGATAGCGGCTCGTGTCAGCCGGGTCGCCGCACAGGGAATATTGCCGGACGAGATCCGGCCGGATGTGAACATCCACATGCGCGCCTGCTTCGAACGGCGAAAGCGCCTGTCCCTCGGCGGAACGCAGCTCGAAATGAACGACCCCAGTGCCGACAACCTCACGACGCGCGACGACCAGCGCGAGCCGGTCCGACGCGACAACGTCAGCGGAAGGGCTTTGTTGGAGCGAAGCGATAGCCTGCATCGGGAGTCCGTTTCCTGACGCCGGCTCAGGCCGGCTCGCTGACGCGCTGCGTCTGCGCAGACTGCTGTTCCAGCAAACGCCTGACCTGACGGCGGAACTGAATCGAACCGGCATCGAAAGTAATGTCGACGGTCGGCGCGCCCGGCATCTCGTCCATGGTCCGCTGCTGCAGTTCGAGAATCTCGGCATCCTCCTGCAACGTCATTTTCATCTGCGACTTCAGCATCTCGCCCGCTGCCGGATCGTCGATCTGGAAATTCCGCACTTCGGTCCAGAACATAAAGGCCGAGCTGTCGGTTTCGGGGGTCATGCAGTTCAGGTTCCAGCGCTCGATACCGTTCTTCCGGTTGCCCTCCGGCGCGCCGGTGCCGGTTTTCGCCCCGCCGACCTCGAGCCACAGATAGCAAGGCGCCGTCGCCGTCACGATCTGCCAGCGATCGATATTGGTATCGAGGCCAAATTTCTGAAACATCGGCGGCGGCGGCACGTCCAGCATCCAGCGTGTCACCTTGATGTTGTCGCCGTCGCGCTGCGTGCGCACGCCGGCCTTGGCGACATCGGCCGTACCGATGGTGCGTTCATGGACATAGGAGATGTGGCTGAGGTCGAGCAGGTTGTCGACGCACAGCAGATAGTCGGCCTTGATGTGTACGAAATCACCGACCGCGGCCCAGCCCGGGCGATCAATGATGCTGAAGTCCGGCAGCAGGCTCTCGTCCGGCTGCGCATCACCCATCCAGAGCCAGATCATGCTCCAGCGCTCGATCAGCGGATAGCTTTTCACCTTCGCCGCCGCCGGGATTTTGTCCTGCCCGGGCATGTAGACGCAGCGGCCATCCTTATCGAACTTGAGCCCGTGATAGCCGCACTGCACGGTATCCGCGACCAGCTTGCCGATCGACAGCGGCACGCTGCGATGACAGCAGCGATCCTCCATCGCCACCGCTTCGCCGGCCTCAGTGCGATAAAAGACGATCGGCTCGTTGAGGATGACACGACGCAGCAGCGAGCGCCCGATCTCTTCGCTGCGGGCCGCCACATACCAGTAATTGCGCAGGAAATGGGTCATGTCTGTCCTCTTCTTTCAGTCCATCGTCGGCAAAATATATAGATTACTATCTATTCTATCGCCGGTCGGAACGGCTGTAAAGACGGCTGCCCGGAACACCTCACAGTCTCCGGATGCACCACACCGTTCCAGGAAGTCCCCACGACGTCGCCGCACTCGGCCGAAAACCTTCGACACATCCATGCTCTCAAGCATCCGGGAAGCCTCAGGCTTCCCGGGATTGTCTATCGGACGGCCAAGAATATCGGCAACGCGAGCGAGAGGATCGGGAACACGAACAGCAAGGTGATGCGCACCAGATCCGAAATGATGAACGGCACAACGCCGCGGTAAAGCTGCGCTGTCGGAACGTGTGGCGCCATTGAACTGATGATCATCAGATTGAGGCCCACCGGCGGCGTGATCAAGCCGAATTCGACAACGACGAGCACCAGCACGCCGAACCACATTTTGAAGTGTTCGGGGTCCATGCCGAAGTCGGGCGAGGTCAGAATCGGCCAGAAGATCGGCAGCGTCAGCAGGATCATGGACAGGCTGTCCATGACGCAGCCGAGGATCAGATAGATGAGGAGAATGACGGCAACGACCAGCAGCGGCTGCAAGCCGCTCTGCGAGATCATGTCGGCCGCCACCATCGCGATCCGCGTCAGTGCGAAGAACGAGTTGAGGAATTCAGCGCCCAGGACGATCAGGAAGATCATCGCCGTGGCGCTGGCGGTGCGCAAAAGCGCCTCGATCAGACCCTGCCAGCGCATGCCGCCAAGCCAGAACGCGGCGATGCCCGTGCCGAATGCGCCGATGGCGGCTGCTTCGGTCGGCGTGAACCAGCCGATATAGATGCCGCCGATCACCAGCAGGAAGATGAGCAGGATCGGCCAAGTATCCGCGAACGCACGCGCTATTTCGCGAACGGACGCCCTCGGCCCTGCGGGTCCGGCCTCCGGCTTGAACCACACATAGATGCGGATCGCGATGATGTAGCCGATTGCCGCCAGAATGCCCGGCACCATCGCCGCGGCGAACATCGAAACGATGTTTCCTTCCACCACGATGGCGTAGATCACCAATGCAATCGAAGGCGGGATCAGAATGCCGAGCGTGCCGCCCGCCGCCAGAGAGCCGACAGTCAGCGGCGCGCCGTAGCGATAGCGTTCAAGCTCCGGCAAGGCGACGCGCGTCATGGTGGCGGCTGTCGCCAGTGACGAACCGCAGATCGCGCCGAATGCGGCGCAGGCGCCGATCACCGACATCGCCATGCCGCCGCGAAAGCGGCCCATCACAGTGGCTGCCGCGCGGAACAGGCTGCTGCTCAACCCCGCCCCCGCCGCCAGCTCGCCCATGAGAAGAAACATCGGAACGACCGACAGGTCATAGGTCGAGAAGCGCCAGTATGTCGCGGTCTTGAGATAATTCAGCGTCGCGTCCACGCCATTGAGTAGCGCGTAACCGCCGAGACCGACGGACACCATCGCGATTCCAATGGGAATGCGCAGGAACAACAGAACAAGAAGCAGCACAATTCCAGCAACGCCGATTTCCGCGCCGGTCATGGGTCACGCCTTCAGTTCAGGACGACAGGGCGCCCACGCAGCGCCGCGATGTCGCACAAAAAATTGTAGAATGAGACGATCGCCAGCAACGCGAAGGTCACGACAACGATCGGAAAAACCGGCCACAACGGCAGATGCAGCGCACTTGTCATGTCGCCGCCGCGCCAAAGATCGATTCCACCGTCAACCGAGCGCCACGCCACGATCGCGGAGAACACCGTGAACAGCAGATTGCCGACTGCATTGCATACCGGCAGCAGCCGGGCGTGATGATCGCGGACCAGCAGATCGATCGTCACGTTTTGCCGCATGATCTGGCAATAGGGCAGAAACAGCAGCGCGGTGACCGCGGTGCCGATCTCGATAAGCTCGAAGTCACCGGGCACGGTTTTTGAGATCAGCACCCGGCCGACGATGCTGGCGACGTCCATGCCAATCATCCCGGCGAGAACGGCGCCGCCGATCAGCGCAGTGATGCGGCACAGGACGAGAAGAACCCGTCCTGTGCTCACCAGCCCGCTGCCGGCCTCCCCCTCGTCGGGTGTCACTGCGGCGCCTTCGTCGCGTATTTGCCGCCGAGTTCCTGCGACCGTGCCAGGATCGTCTTGGCATCGACGCCGGCGTCCGAGAGTTTCTTCATCCAGGCTGCAACGACCGGCTCGGCTGCGTGCTTGATCTTGTCGGTTTCCACGGCAGACAACGTGATCACCTTGGCGCCGCTATCCTGCGCCGCCTTGATGCCGAGCTGGTCAAACCGATCCATCACTTCGGCCGCTTTCTTTGACATGTCGATGCCGGTCGTGTCGTCGATCAGCTTGCGCAATTCCGGCGTCAGTGCCTCATATTTCTTCTTGTTCATGGCCAGCATGAACACCGCCGTTGTAGGCCGCTGATCCCCTGCCATGAGGACGTGATAGCGCACCAGGCTGTTCAGCTTGATCGAAGGCAACACGTCGAACGGTAACAGCGCGCCATCCATCACGCCGCGCGACATCATCGACGAGACGTCGGTCAGCGTAGTGGCAATCGGCGTCGAGCCGATCGACTCGAGAAACTCGGTGGAAATCTGCCCCGGCGACCGGATCTTCTTGAGCTTGAAATCTTCAAGCTTCTGCAGAGCCTGGTCCTTCATGTGGATCGCGTTGCCGGCATGAACATGCAGCAGCAGGATCTTGTAGTCCGCGAAATCCCTGGCCAATTCCTTCGGCAACATGTCGCGCAAAGCCAGATTGGTCGCGAGCGTGCTCTTGTGGGTGAACGGCAGTTCGAACACCTCGGTCCGTGGGAAGCGGCCCGGCGTCGCACCGAGCAGCGTCCAGACCAGATCGACGACGCCGTCCTTCACCTGATCCACGAGTTGGGGCTGCCGGCCGCCAAGCTGCATCAACGGATAGATATCGATCTTGAGCTGGCCGTTCGATGCCTTGGCCAATTCGTCGGTCCATGGCTTGATCAGATGCGCCATCGGCGGCACCCCGAGCGGCACATAAGTATGCAGCTTGAGGCGCGTCTCATCGGCGCGCGCCTGATCCATCACGACCTGCGTCAGCGCGCCTGTCAGCAGTGCGACGGCAAACAGCGCCTTGCCCATAGATTTCATCATGGCTTTTCCCCTGAACTCCGGAATCAACGGCCGCCCGCGACCCCATAGCAGACCCGGCTCTGCCGTGGCCTGCTGCCCCAGGGCCGCAAACTAGATAGATTGGTACCTATCTAATTTTAGTTTGCAAGAGGCAGTTGCATTGCCAGAATGTTGCGCACGGCGCGCCGAAAGTTGGGGCAGCGAGGCCAACCGAGATGCGCCCAAGGGCGGGGACGATCAGCCTCTGGCGCAGGAGAACCGCATGTGGAAAACGCAATGCTTTACGCGGGTCCTCGTGGACTGCCGCATGACCGTCTGGTTCTCGGCAACGGCGAAATTCGATAGGCTGAGATATGGCGCTCGACGGAATTGATATGACGCAGTGGCGTCTGCTCGCTGCACTTGCAGAAACCAGCAATCTGTCCGCTGCTGCAGGCCGCCTCGGTATCACCCAGTCGGCGGCAAGCCACGCGCTGGCGCGCCTGCGCAATCAACTCGGCGATGCCTTGTTCGTGCGCAGCACCGGCGGACTGACGCCAACGCCGTATGGCACTCGCCTGTGCGGAGCCGCTCAATCCGCCCTTGAGACATTGCGGGATGGGCTCGCCGCCGCCCAGAAATTCGACCCCGCCACCGCCAATCGGCGCTTCAACATCTATCTCAACAATATCGGTCAGCTCGCGTTCCTGCCTCAACTCATGACGTCGCTGGCACGCGAAGCGCCGTCGACGACGCTGAAAGTGCATCAGATCGCAACCGGCAATCCGGGCGAGGCGCTCGCCTCCGGCGAAGTCGATCTGGCGGTCGGATTCTTCACCAATCTGACGGCCGGCTTTCATCAAAGCCTGCTCTACCGCACCAAATATGTCTGCGTCGTGCGCAAGGCGCATCCGCTGTTCCGCCACGGCATGTCGCTCGATGCTTTCCTCAAGGTCGAGCATGCGGTTGCCGATCCGAGCGGCATGGCCCATGGGGTGGTGGAGCGCGCCCTCGCCAAACATGCGATCCGTCGCCAGGTCCAGCTTGATGTTCCGGATTTTGTCGTTCTGCCGATGCTGATCGCAGAGACAAACCTCCTGGTGATCATGCCGTCTGGTTTGGCAAACGCTTTTTCACGCCGCCTTCCGCTCAAGGTGTTGCCGCCACCCGTTGCTCTGCCGCGTTACGATCTCAAAGTTTATTGGCACGAGCGTTTCCATCGCGATCCCGCCAATATGTGGCTGCGGCAGAATTTCGTGCGGCTGTTCCGCAGCAGCGAAACGACACACGCGTGGTCGTCCGAATTCGGCAGCCAGCGAAAAAATCCACGGCGCGGCAAACGCTGACGAACAAACGCCGTTGCATGAGCCCGGCTCATAAGGCTTATGCAGGCTGCTTATTTGCGATTCATTCCAAACAGTACCTAGCCAGAACGGGTGGACGGCGACCGCAGCCGGTTGCTGCAAATGCCGAATATCGGAGACCCGACATGGCCGACGCTGCTTCTTTGCAACGCAATCCCGCCTCCTCATCCGTTCCTGAACTCGTCCGCGGCGTGCCGGCCGGACTTGAGCTCGGCCTGCGCAATTTCTGGTATCCCATCATCCAAGGCAGCGAAGTGCCCGCCGGCACGCCGGTACCGGTCACCTGCCTGAATGAAGACCTTGTGGTGTTTCGCGACTCCAGAGGCGCGCCGCAGGTCCTGTTCGACCGCTGCCCGCACCGCTACGTGAAATTGTCCGTCGGCCGCGTGCTGGGAGACGAGTTGCAGTGCTCGTATCACGGCCTGCGCTTTGCCGGCGGCGGCGATTGCACCCTGATCCCCTGGGAGCAGGAAACCACTCCCGCTGTCCGCAAGAAACTGTGCGTGCGCAGCTATCGCGCGGCGGAAGTCGGCGGGCTGATCTGGGCTTATCTCGGTGAAGAGGACAAATTCCCCGCCCCGCCGCTCGAAGAGTCGCTGCCGGAAGAACTGTTCCAGCCGGACAAGTTCGTGCATTTCCTGCTGCCGACCGAAATCTGGGACGCAAACTGGCTGCTCGTCATCGACGGCAGCGATGCCTATCACGCGGTCACCCTGCATGTTGAATCGCAGCAGCATGACGCCGTGCTCCAGTATCTCGACAAGGAGGCCTTGGCGGAACTGGAGGCAAAGAAGGCCGAAGGCAAACGTGCGGTGCCGCTCGCCGATCGGCGCGTGCAGATCGTCGAGACCGACGGCCACGGCCTGCGCGGCATCTCGGTCGACCTTGACGGCAACCACCTCGAACACGGGCACAAGCTGGCGCCGTTGCGCGGCGAGCGGTTCAACCTGCCGGCGATCGTCACCAATGCGCTGCGTCCGGTCGAGAATGCCGCGCCCTACGTCTCCCGGCTGTTCCAGGTGCCGATCAACTACAACCAGACCCGCATGTTCCGTTACGCCGCCTGGCGCGCGGAAACCGAGGAAGACCGCACGCGCCTGAAAACGCATTTCGAAAAGGTGGTTCGACCGCGCCAGCTCAAGACCTCGGCCGAGGATCGCATGATGGCGGCCGCCGGCGGCGATCTGGTCGAATCCCGCGCCAACGAGTTGCTGCTCTCCCCGGATCGCGACATGACCCGGATCCGCCGGCGGATGGCGGCGGCCTTCGTGGCGCAGAAACTGCAAGGCAGCAGAACCGGCGACGGTGAAACGACCCCGAGCCAGGCAACGCTGGTTTTTCCGGTCTGAACGCGAAAAGGACAGACAGATGATGTTGAAAGCGCTTCTGCACCGGCTCGTTCACGGATTGGCCGCCCTCGCGCTGGCCTGCGGCGTGGTCGCCGCGGCATCCGATCGGGCTCTCGCCGACTCCTATCCGTCGCAAATGGTGACGCTGGTGGTGCCCTACAGCGCCGGCACCGGCATCGACATCGCGGCGCGAATGCTCGCCGACAAGATGCAGCAGCGGCTCAAGCAGCCGGTGATCGTCGAGAACCGCGTCGGCGCCGCCGGCAATATCGGCTCGGCCGCGGTCGCGAAAGCCAACCCGGACGGATATACCCTGCTGCTCGTCGCCAATACGCTGGCGATGAGCCCGAGCCTGTTCGAACTCACCTACGATCCGGTCAAAAGCTTCGCGCCGATCGGCTTGTGGCTGAAGGGCGCGATGGTGCTGGTGGTGAGCAAGGACACCAAGGCCACTAACGTCAAAGAACTGGTGGCGCTGGCGAAAGCGAATCCGGGTGGTATGAACTACGCCTCACCGGGCGTTTCCACACCGCAGCATCTGGCGATGGAGCTGTTTCGCAGCGCGACCGGCATCAACATGGTGCATATCCCCTACAAGGGTGCGGGCGATGCGCTGACGGGGCTGATCCGAAATGAAGTCAGCGCGATATTCATGCCGGTGCAGTCGGCCTTGCCGAACCTTGCCGACGGTCGCATCCGCGCCATCGGCATTTCCAGCCCGGTCACGATCCCGCAGGTCGCCAGCCTCAAAACCATCGACGAACAGATTGGCGACAAGGATTTCAACGTCGACCTCTGGTACGGCATGTTCGCACCCGCCGGCACCCCGACACCCGTGATCGCGACCCTTGAGAAGGAAATGCGGGAGATCAGCGCCCTTCCCGACGTCAAAACCCGCCTGCAGGCGTTGGCATTGACACCTGATATCACCAACGGCGAGCAACTCTCGACGCTGCTCAAAACCGACATCTCCCGCTGGAGCCGTACCATCCGCCAGGCCGGGATCGCTCGAAAATAGCCGACGGATCGACGACAACCGTAGCTAAACCGACGCAGCGCCGTATCCCGGCGCTGCGTTCATTCAAAGACCGAGGAGACGCTCGGCGTTGCCATGGGCGATGCGGGCGCGATCAGCTTCGCTCACCGGCAGATTCATCAGGAAGCTGCGGGACTCTTCCATGGTGCAGTACGGGTAGTCGACGGAGAACATGATCCGGTCGACGCCGATCTCCAGCAGAAGATTGAGGAAGGTCGGCATGAAATTGAATCCGCCAAACGTGTAATGCAGATTCTGCCGAAGATAATCGGCAACCGGACGCTCAAGCTTCGTCGTTTGCATCGACAGCGTCCTGTTCAACCGCGGCAGCATGAACGGGATGCCCTCGCCCAGATGGCCGATAACCACCTGCAGCCGGGGGTGGCGATCGAACACCCCGCCGAGCACCATCCGCAGCACATGCACCGCCGTTTCGATATGCCAACCCCAGCCACCGCTGGCGAAAATCGATGATACCGGCGGCGAGAAGCCGCCATATAGCACATCGACCACCGGCTTCGGCGGAACCGTGGGGTGCAGATAGATCGGCACACCCAGCGATTCCGCCCGCTCCAGGATCGGCGTGAAGGCGGCATCGTCGAGATAGCGGCCGCGCGTATGACCATTGATATTTGCGCCCTTGAAGCCGAGCTTGCGCACGCAACGCTCCAGTTCATCGGCAGCCCGATCTGGCGCCTGAACAGGCAACGCGGCGAAGCCGGCGAAATGCTGCGGATTCTGTCTGATCGCCTCGGCGAGAAAATCGTTGGCATCGCGCGCGCAGGCAACGGCCTCTTCCGGCTCGGCCTGTTCGACACCCGGCGAATTGAGCGACAGCACCTGCATGTCGATGCCTGCAGCATCCATTGCCGCGACACGCTGTGCGCCGACATCCGAGAGCTTGTCGACCAGTTCCACGCCACCGGCACGGGAGGCCCGGAACCGCTCGATCGTGACCTTCCCTGGTCCGGCGACAAATCCCGGCGTGATAAAATGCTCTTCGACAGCAATGATACGCATCATTCCCTCATTTTCCGAGAACAGCGGACGTCAGTTCGAGGCTGGTTTGGCACCGAGCTTGTCGGCGAGCCAGTCGGCACTCTGCGAACGCCACCGATAAGGCCGGTTATTGGCAATGTGATTGCCGTCTTCGATCAAATTTAAGACGACCTCGCCACTGGCTTCGCGCGCAAGGCGCTCCGCGTGTTGCCACGGGATGACACGGTCGAGCTTTCCGGAGACGATGTAGAGCGGGCACGCGATTTGCTGCGCCAAGCCCTTCAGCGAAAGGGTCGCGGCATGGCGCTTCGCCTCCGCTTCGGTTTCGCATTTGGCGCGGACCCGGAAGGTGGTCCGCGTCAGTTGCGGCATCGAATCCCAGCAGTCGGCGAGATCATAGGGGCCGGCCAGCGCGATGCAGGCCTTGGCGCGCGTCTCAAACGCCGCGGCGCGAGCGGCATAATAACCGCCCATGCTGACGCCCCAGAGTGCCGCGCGGCTCGTGTCGAGATCGCCACGCGACGCGAGCCAGTCGAACACCGCTTTCACCGGCTGCTCGTAATCGCCACGGATCGCGAGGTCATATTCCCCCTCGCCCTGGCCCGGTCCGTCGAACGCCAGCGTGGCGATGCCGCGCGCCAGGAAGGGCTGCTCATAGGCCGCGGTTTCTTCCTTGGCGGAATCAAGCCCCATGACCATCACCACCACCGGCGGCCGCGCGATACCCGCGGGTTTGCGGAGGATGCCGAACAGCGTCTTGCCTTCATAGGGAATGGCGATCCGCTCACCGGCCGGCCGCAGATAAGGCAACGCATCGGAGCGGCACGCCACCGCTTTCATATGCGCGACCTTCATCTGCGCGAGATCGTGGACGAACAGAAATTTGGCAAAGTGATAATAAACACCGGCGCGTTCGAGATGTTCGCCGGCGCTGATGGCATGCCCCTCGGCCAGCGCCAGTCGCCCCATCCGCTCGTGATCGGCAGCGCGCTCCGACCAGGCCGAGCACCAGTCGTCCCAGCTCTGCAGCCGCCCCGTGATCTCCTCGAAATCCGTCAGCGCCACGCCGTTAGAGACAAAGCGTGGCCCCCAATGTGACATCGCCGATGTGACAAGATCATCCTGTTTCGCCGGATGGTCAGCCATGGTGCTTGCCTCGCCCTTTGTCCATTCCTCGCCGTTTCCAGCGACCTGTACCTATCGCGCCGGCCGCTGTGCTTTTCGGACAGGCTCGCTGGAGCGAGCATCACCCGGCCTGCGGCCATTCGGCCGCGCCTTATCCTCGAGCGAGCCGAGCAGCTTCGACAACAGGCCGGAGAGTTGTTTGCGCTCAGGCCCCGACAGCGCGCCGAGCAGCGCATCGGTGGTCGCAATGTGTGCTGCAAGGGCCGTGTCCGCCAGCTTCTTGCCAGCCGGCGTCAGACGGATGGTGTAGCTGCGGCGATCGGCAGGATCCGGCCGCCGTTCGATCAGTCCCTTCTGCTCAACGCGATCGATCCGATTGGTAATCGCACCCGATGTGAGCAGCGATTCCCGCAGAAGATCGGCCGGACGCAATTCGTAAGGCTTGCCGGACCTGCGCAACGTCAGGATCACGCTGAAGACCTCCCACCCCAGATCAAGCGGCCCTAGCATCTCGTCGATGTGGCGCATCAGGTGGGCTGACAGCCGAACGATCCGGCCCTGAATTCCGATCGGCGATGTATCGAGATCGGGCCGTTCGCGCTGCCATTCGGTCAACAGATGCTCGACTGAATCGCGAGGCTTGCTGGGCATATCGGTGTCGAAGCTCCGGGATTGTCGCGTCGGCGCGCTTGACAGCATCCGAGGATTGCGATGAGATAGTTTAACGTTAAGATACTTAACATTGCTGATCGACACTGACAAGCTGATCCGACTGACAACCTGGCGCACCTGATAAAGCCAACAGGACGCGCGGAGTTCACGGGAGAGTGCATGGATATCTTCGTCGAAGATCTCGTGCAGGTTTGGGACGACGGTGGCGACGGCATTCTCGCCCTCGACGGCATCAATCATCATTTTGGTTCGTCCAAGCTGACGTGCCTGCTCGGCCCTTCGGGTTGCGGCAAGAGCACGCTGGTCCAGATCATCGGCGGCATCGAGAAGGCGACAAGCGGCAGCATCCGCATTGTCGACCCCGGTTCGCCCGGCGCGCCATCAGCCCGCCCCGGCGAGCGCTCGGTGATGATGTGGCAGAATCTCAATCTGTTCCCGTGGCGAAACGTCATCGACAACGTCGCCTTCGGCCTGGAAATGGCGGGCGTCCCGCGCGAGCAGCGCTATGCGCGCGCGAAGGATATGATCGCCTCGGTAGGCCTGAAGCATTTCGAGGAAAAGCAGTGCAGCCAGCTTTCGGGGGGCATGCGCCAGCGCGTGGCGCTCGCCCGCGCGCTGGTGATGGATCAGCCGATCCTGCTGATGGACGAACCGTTCGCCGCGCTCGATGCGCAGACCAAGATTGTGATGCAGGAGGAGTTGACCCGCATCTTCGAACTGACGCGCAAGACCATCCTGTTCGTGACCCATGCCATCGACGAAGCGATCCTGCTCGGCGACGAGGTCGTGGTGATGACGGCACGGCCGGGGCGCATCAAAGAAGTCATCAAGATCGACCTGCCGCGGCCGCGCTCGCAGGAACTGATCAACTCTCCCGAGTTCGGCGAGCTCTATGACCGCATCCTGCATCTGATCCGCGAAGAGGTGCTCAACGCCATGCGGCAACAGAACGAAGTGGCGGGCTGAGATGTCCGGGACATCGACATTCACGCGCGCGAAGAAAAAGTCACGTGATCCGCTCTGGCTGCGGGTTTTGCCGTTCGCGTCGGTCGTGCTCTTCCTCGGCATCTGGGAACTGGTGGTGCACACGCGCGACGTGCCGCCGATCATCCTCCCGGCTCCCAGCGCGATCGCCCGCTATCTCGCTTTGATGATCGCCGACGGCTCCCTGCCCTATCATCTGTCGGTCACCTTCCTGCGTATCATGGCTGGCTTCCTCGTCGCAGGCGTGCTCGGCGTCGCATTCGGCGTGTTCATGGGCATGTCGCGCATCGTGGCGCGCGTGCTCGATCCATGGATCGCCGCGCTTTATCCGCTGCCGAAAATCTCGCTGATTCCGTTGCTGATCATCTGGCTCGGCACCGGCGAGACCTACATCCTCACCATCAGCGCCATTACAGCATTCTTCCCGGTGCTGATCAGCACCTATGCCGGCATCCGTCAGGCGGATCAGGGCCTGTTGCGCGCCGCGCGCGATCTCGGCGCCAACGAACGGCAAGTGCAGATGAAGGTGGTCATCCCGGCGGCGGTGCCGAGCATCTTTGCCGGCCTGCATCTCGGCATGGGCGTCACCATCATCCTGGTCGTCGCCGCCGAAATGATCGGCGGCTCGAACGAAAGCGGCATGGGTTATCTGCTGATCCGCTTCGGACAGGTGATGGAGACGGAGAAAGTGTTTGCTGCCTTGATCGTACTCGCGGTGTTTGGCGGCGTCATCATGAAGACCCAGGCGCGGATCGATCGCTGGATCGCACCATGGGCCGCTAGCAAGAACTGAGGACACGATGAGCCGCGTACTGATCAAGAATGGCTATGTAGTCACGGTCAACGAGAAGCGCGACGTGTTCGCGGGCGGCGCGGTGGCGGTTGCGGATGGGCGCGTGCTGTCGGTTCAGCCATCGGCCGCGGCGTTTAATGAGCGCGACTTTGACGAGGTGGTCGACGCCAAGGGCTGTCTGGTCATGCCCGGCCTGATCAACATGCACCAGCATCACTGGTACTGTCTGTTCAAGGGCGCGGCCGACGGGCTGCTGCTGGAAGACTGGATCAGCGATCTGGTGTTTCCGCTGGTGTCGAAGCTGTCGACCGAAGCGATGCGGGTCTCGAGCTACCAGTGCGGCATGGAGATGCTGGCGACCGGCACCACCTGCTCGTTCAACCACTCGGTCACCGTCACGACGCCGGAGATCGTCAAGGCTATTGTCGAGCCACAGGCCGAACTCGGTATCCGCCAGATTTTCGGTAAGGAATTGCGCTGCCGCAATCCGCGCTTCGCAGCCCATCCGCTGACGCTCGACGAGTCGCTCGCCGACGTCAAAGAGGAGATCGAACGCTGGGACGGCCGCTACGACGGCCTGGTGCGCATGGGCATGGTGATCGAAGCCAATGCGCACTGGACCTCCTCCGGCATGAGCACCGAGGACCTCATCACACGCGGCTATACGCTCGCGCGCGACCTCGGCGTGCGCATCAGCAGCCATATTGCCGCCGGCACGTTCTCGCTGGACAAGGGCTTCCTCAAGCACCTGCGCGAGACCGGCCGCACCGATGTCCGTTACCTGATGCAGCTCGGCGTGCTCGACGAGCGCTGGATGCTGGCGCATGGCATCCACTGCACCGAACTCGACCTCGAACAGATGGCCCATGTCGGCGCGAGCCTCGTTTATACGCCGACCAGTGAATCGATCCGTGGCGGCGGCATCGGGCCGATCGCCAATGCCTCTGATCTCGGCATCGTCACGGCGCTCGGCACCGACGGGCCAATGGTCGATTACACCGACGACATGTTCGAGCAGATCAAGGGCTGCGTGCTGCTTCAGCATCAGCGTCATCTCGATCCTACCCGCATCTCGATCGAGCGCGCGGTCGAGATGGCGACCATAGACGGGGCCCGCGCCGCCGGGCTTGACGACGAGATCGGTTCGCTGGAGCCGGGCAAGCTGGCAGACATCGCGGTCTTCGACATGCGTCGCCCGCATGTGGGCGTTCTGCAGCGCCCCCTCTCCGCCTTCGTCTGCGCCGGCAAGGGATCGGACGCGAAGGTCGTCATGGTCGGCGGCAAGATCGTCTACCGCGACGGGCGGTTCATGAACGGCCCGAACCCCGAAGAGGTCGTGCTGGAAGCCGAAAAGCTCGGCGCCGAGATCGCGGCGAGCGCCGGTGTCGCCGACCGCTTCATCTCGCACTGGCCCGTACCACATCCCGCCGCACGCTCGGTGCGGCGAGCCCAAGCCTAGACTGTTACGCAGAAGACGAAACAAAACCAAACGGAGGGAATAAGCGCATGAAACGTTCTGTCATCACTCTGGCTCTGGCCGGCGCGGCTTTCGCGCTGGCTTGTCTCGGGCCGCGGCCGGCCGCCGCCGCGGATGTACTCCGCGTCGGCGAAGGACCGTTCATCACGGGTGGCGGCTTCCTCGTCGCCAACGAGAAAGGCTACTTCAAGAAACTCGGCCTCGATATCCAGACCAAGATGTTCATCGACGGTCAGCAGGCAGTGCCGGCACTGATCGCCGGCGATCTCGACATGACGTTCATGACCGCCAACGCCAGCCTGTTCAACAGCGTTGCACGCGGCGCGCCGCTGGTGGTCATCCTCGATCGTGGCAACAACAAAGCCGGCCGCGGCTATACCGTCATCAATGTCAGCAAGCAGATGGCCGACAGCGGGATCAAGACGGTGGCCGACTTCGCGAAGCTGAAAGGCAAGAAGATCGGCGTCAGCGGCACGGGCGCGATCAACCAGTACATGTTCTCGCTGGCGCTGCAGAAGGCCGGCCTCGATCCCCGCAAGGATGTGCAGTGGGTGTTCAACGTCCCGCAGCCCGACCTGATGAAGATGCTCGGCCAGAACCAGATCGACGCCACCGACCTGGCCTATCAGTTCGGCTTCTTCGCCGAAAAGAACGGCTGGGGCCCGATGGTCGTCACTGGCGACAAGATCGAGCCGGATGGACCGATCGCCGTGATCGCGACCCGGCAGAACCTGCTCAAGGACAAGCGCGACGTGCTGATCCGCTTCGCCATGGCCTATCTGCAAGGCGTGAAGGAGTTCAATGCCGCGGCGATCGACCCGGACAAGCATGCCGACATCGTCCAAATCCTCGCCAAGACCACGGCATTGCAGAAACCGGAAACCGTGAAGGCGATCGCGCCGAACTGGTCCTACACCAACGAGGACGGCGTTCCGAACATCCCGGCCTTCATGAAGATGCAGGACTACTGGGCGGACTACTACGACTATATCGAGAAGAAGGTCAGTGCCGAACGTCTGTTCGACACCAGCATCGCCAAGGAAGCGGTGAAGCGGCTGGAAGCCGAAAAGCCCTTCGCGAAATAGCACGCCTCCGACACGTCGCCGCGCCGGCTTATCGGCGCGGCGTTTCTTTTGTCAGGATCGTCCGACAATGAAAACCCTCGCCGAACTCAAGGCCGCACTCGAAGCGCGCTATGCCGACCTGCTCGGCGAACCTTATCCCCGCTTCTCCGACGTGGAGATGAAGCGGCGCGATGCGCTGCTTGCGCAGATGATGGCGGCGCATCAGCTTGACGCCTTGATCGTGGCCGAATTCATGCGCGCCGGGACCGCGACGAGCTGGATCACCGGGTGGCCGGTGACGGCGGAAGCCGTTACGTTGATAATCCCCGGTACGCCGCGTCGGATGTATGTTCAGCATTTCAATCACCTGCCGCTGGCGCGTCGGCTGTCGAACGACACCGAGGTGCTCTGGGGCGAGGCCGGCGCTGTACAGCTTGCCGCCGATGCCATTGCCAAAGCGAAATCCGGCAAATGCCGCGTTGGTGTTATCGGCCGCATGACACCAGCGCAAAGCGGCATGCTGGCCGCCACCTTTGATATCGTCGACATGAACAAGGCCTACGCGCAGGCGCGCCTCGTCAAGTCCGAGGAAGAGCTGCGCTGGCTGCAACTGGCGGCCGATCTCACCGACCTCGCCGTCACCGCCCTGGCGGAAGGCGCGAAACCGGGCCTCGACGAGCGCGCCTTGAGCGCCCTGGTGCAGGCGCCCTATCTGCCTTACGGCGGCACCAACTTCATCCACTACTTCCAGGCGGCGTCGATGGATATGCCGGACGCTGCCGTGCCACGGCAATATCCCTCGGGGCGCAAGCTCTCGACCGGTGACGCTCTGTCGACCGAGCTCAGCGTCGATTACTGGGGTTATACCGGTCAGGTTCTGCGCACCTTCTTCATCGGCCGCGAGCCCAATGCGCTGTATCGCGACCTGCACGCCGTCGCCGATGCCGTGCTCGACGACATCATGGCGCTGGTCCGCCCCGGCATTCACGTGCGCGACCTCGTCGCCGCCTCGCACAAGATCGAGGCCGCCGGCTACACGATCATCGATGATCTGATCCATGGTTATGGCGGCGGCTATCTGCCGCCGGTGCTGGGCTCGGCAAGCCGCCCGGCCGCCGGCGCGATGCCGGATATGACGCTGAAAACGGGCATGGCCCTTGTCATCCAGCCGAACGTCGTCACGAAGGACTGGAAAGCCGGCGTGCAGACCGGAAACCTGGTGGTCGTGACAGATAACGGCGCGCAACCGCTGCAGAAATTCCCCCGCGGCTTTCACATCATCGGCTAGACGACGGCAGGAGCGAATGGCGCACCGCGATCCTGCGCATCGCTGAATCCGGCAACCGGTGCGCGATTCGGCCCTGCGGGCAACGCAGTCCTCCGGTGCTTGACCTGCTGCACCTGACCGGCGTAGCGACAACAGCATTACGCCGAAGCCGATGAGGATACGATGAGCGACACCCTGTCACCGATGCCGGACATTCCGCCCGCGCTGCGCCAGCTGATGGCGGAGGTCGGCCCGCGCTGGGGACAGGATGTGCGCAGCCACATCAAGCTGATGCTCGAGGAATTCAGCAAGGTTCTCGTCAACGCGCCGCGCGAAGGCGTGACGGTGACGCGCAATATCCGCTACGGCACGCACGAGCGCCACGAACTCGACATCCTCATGCCGGCTGGCGGAAAAGCCAAACGCCCCGCGGTCCTGTTCGTCCATGGCGGCGCGTTCCTCGACGGCAATCGCAACCGCACCGAGCAGATCTATTCCAACGTACTTTATTATTTTGCCCGGCACGGCATCGTCGGCGTCAATATCGGCTATCGCCTCGCCGGCGACGCCACCTATCCGGGGGCAACGGTCGATGTCGGTGACGCCGTGCGCCATGTGCGCGATCACGCTGACGAACTGGGCATCGACCGCGACCGCATTTTCCTGATGGGCCATTCCGCAGGTTGCGCGCATGCCGGCAGCTATGCCTACGACAAGCGGTTCCAGCCGGCCGACGGCCACGGGCTGCGCGGCTTCATTGTCGTCAGCGGGCGCGTGCGCGCCGACGTGTTTCCTGACAACCCGAACGCGAAGCGCGTCGAGACCTATTATGAGACCGCCGACGCGGCGACGCTCGATGCGCTGTCACCGGTGTCGCATGTGGGTGCCGACAGCGTCGCCACCTTCGTCGCCTGGGGCGAATACGAAAACCCCCTGCTCGACATTCACTGCGCGGAACTGGTGTTCCGGCTCGGCCAGGCCAAGCGGCGCACGCCGCCGATGATGTGGCTGAAGGGGCACAACCACACCTCCACTATCGGGCATTTCAATACGGCCGACGATGCGCTGGGTCGCGCGATCCTAGCCTTTATTGACGATCCTCGCTGATCCGCTGCGTCAGCGCGCCCCCTTTTTGTTGGGGTTTGCCCCCCTCAAGCCCAGCGCCTCGCGCCACATAGGCGTCACCGTCACGCGCAGGCGGCGAATTCTACACACATTCCTGCGATTTTCGCGAATAAGCGTTGCGATGATGCATTGCGAGGCAACGACCTTGCGAGAAAACCGTCTTTCGGGGTCTAATGGACCGCAAAAGAGGGAGGACTGTGATGGGCACGGGACGAACCATAACCGCGATCCTCGCGGTGGCGACACTGGCGACCGGCATCGGCATTGCCGAGGCGAAAGACAAAGTCAAAGTCGGCTTCATCGGTCCGCTCACCGGCGGCGTATCCGCCAACGGCCTCGGCGGCCGCAACTCGGCCGATCTCGCCGTCAAGCTGCGCAACGCCGATCCGAAATCGAAATATGAATATGAACTCGTCGTGCTCGACGACGAGTGCAAACCGAACGTCGCGGTTCAGGTCGCGACGAAGATGGCGGCGGACAAGGAAATCATCGGCGCGGCCACGCACTATTGCTCGGCGACGGCGATCGCCACCGTCGACGTCTATCACAAATTCGGCTTCCCGATCATCGTCTGGGGTGCGGTGCTGCCCGACATCACCTATCGCAACAAATATGCGGAGGTGCATCGCGTCAACGGTACGATGATCAACCAGAATGATGCCAATGCCGAACTGCTGCACAAGGTCGGATACAAGACCGCGGCGGTGATCCACGACACCACCGACTACGGCAAGGGCCACAACCAGTACTTCAGCGCAGCGTTCCAGAAGGTCGGCGGCAAGATCGTCGGCACCTTCGGCGTCACCGCCGACCAGCAGGATTTCACCGCCGAGCTCACCCAGATCAAGGCGCTCAATCCGGAAGTGATCTATTTCGGCGGCCTGACGCCGATCGGCGTGCGCATCCGCGCGCAGATGGACAAGCTCGGCATCAAGGCGGTGTTCGACGGCACGTCCGGTATCGTCTCCGACGCGTTCATCCAGGGTCTCGGTCCGCTCGCCGAGGGCTCGCTCGCCTTCCGAGAGGGCGCGCCGACCGAAAAGCTGCCGGGCGGCAAGTTCTTCCTCGAGAAGTACAACGCGCAGAAATACGACAACCCGCCGGAGGCATACGGCGCGTTCTCCTATGCGGCGATGGCGATGATCCTCGACAGCATCGAGAAGGTCGGGCCGGACCGCAAGAAAGTGATCGCCGACCTCGCCAATGTGAAGGATCGCGACTCGATCGTCGGCAAGATCACCTTCGACGACCACGGCCAGAACACGGTCGCCGTCATCACCAAATATGTGGTGCAGGACGGAAAGTTCGTGGAATGGGATGACAGCGAATACGCCACCGGCAAGCGCAAGCTGCCGGGCCAGAAATAAGGCTGTTCACAATGCGGCGGGACGCTCACCGTCCCGCCGCATGATCTTTCCTGTCATCACAGGGTATCGCGCATGAATGCGGGCCTGCTCGCCCAATACGTCATGAACGGGCTGATGCTCGGCATGATGTATGCCCTTGTGGCCGTCGGCTTCACGCTGTTCTTCGGCGTGCTTGACGTCATCAAATTCTCGCATGGCGACGTGCTCACGGTCGGCGCCTTCACGGCGCTCGCCGCCTTCATCGGCCTGACGGCGCTCGGCATCACCAACGGCCCGCTGGTGCTGCTGCTGATCCTGCTCGCCGCGGTGGCGATGATGGCGCTGCTCGGTATGCTGATCGCGCGGCTGCTGGTGCTGCCGCTGCGCACCGCGCCGGCACTCAACACGCTGCTGATCACTCTGATGGCCGGCACCGTGCTGCGCGAGGCGGTCCGGCTGTTCTACCCGCAGGGCGCCAATCCGAAACCGTTTCCCGCGCTGCTGCCGAACGGCTCCATCTCGCTCGGCACTTTCAATCTCCGTTACGATAACGTCATCATGCTTGCTGCCGGCGTCGCGGTGATCGTTGCGCTGCAATGGGTGCTGCGGCGCACGACACTCGGC
>JAEWJH010000131.1 GCA_023386635.1 Pseudomonadota bacterium | reverse complement strand
AACCTGGTTTGCTCATGCGAGGGATTCCTGAAGAGGATGAGAAAGAGGCTGCAAAAACGCCGGCGGATCGGGCGATCCACCGGCGCCGGAGCGGTTACTTCTTGGCGAGGAAGCCCGCGTCTTTCATCAGCGTTTCGTGGGTCTTTTCCGCAGCTTCGACCCACTTGAGATAGTCGGGGCCGCTCAGCGCGGTCTGGTTGAACGCACCGTCCTTCATGAGCTGCGCCCATTCCGGCGTGGCCCGCACCTTCTTCATCAGATCGACATAGTAGGCGACCTGATCGGGCGTCGCGCCCGGCGCCATGAAGAAGCCGCGCAGCATCAGATATTCGACATCGATGCCCTGCGACTTGCAGGTCGGAATGTCATTCCACGACTGGTCGGCGGTGATCTTGTCCTTGTAGTCGAGCTGCTTGCTGTCGAACACGCACAGCGGACGCAGCTTGCCGGCGCGCCACTGCGCCACCGCCTCGATCGGGTTGTTCACCGACGAATCCACGTGACCGCCGACGAGTTGCACCGCGACTTCGCCGCCGCCCTTGTACGGAATGTAGGTCATCTTCTTGCCGGTGGCTTTTTCGAGCGCCACGGTGATGATCTGGTCTTCCTGCTTGGAGCCGGTACCGCCCATCTTGAACTGGCCGTCAGTGCCGGCCTTGACCGCTGCGACATAGTCCTTCGCCGATTTGTAGGGCTTGTCCGCATTCACCCACAGGATGAATTCGTCGAGCGCCATCATCGTGACCGGGGTCAGATCCTTGTAGGAGAACGGAATACCGGTCGCGAGCGGCGTCGTGAACAGGTTGGACAGCGTGATGATCAGCTTGTGCGGGTTGTTGCGCGCGCCCTTCACATCAAGGAAGCCTTCGCCGCCCGCGCCGCCCGATTTGTTGATCACAACCATCGGCTGCTTCATCAGGCTGTGTTTGGTGATGATGCCCTGCACCACGCGGGCCATCTGGTCGGCGCCGCCGCCGGTGCCAGCCGGGACGATGATCTCGACGGGACGGGTCGGCTCCCAAGCAGCCTGCGCGGCAAACGGCGCCGCGCTTGCGATCACGGCCGCGGCCGCGCAAAATCCGAACCTCTGCAACGAGAAAGTCATGAACGTTCCTCCGGGTGAATGCCTGTCGATGACGTGCGCCGGTCTTGAGTCGCCGGGCTTGAGCCGGACATTTGCGCGATAGACAAACGCCATCAGCCGATCGCTACTATCCGCGAACTTTTACGCGCGTGTATACATAATAATGTTGTGCAGCGCGGCGTTGTTTTGCTGCGCAACAACGACAGCGCAAAAGACGATGTCAGCGGCTTTGCGCGCCGCTGTTGCTCGTATCGTATTGATGCCGCGCGGTTTCTATTTCCGCGCGATGCCGGCGCGCCCACAGACCGAGAACGTTCACAGGGTCGAGCAGCGAGTGGCCCAATGCCGTGAGCGCATAGTCCACCCGCGGCGGGATGGTGGCATGGACCGTGCGGGTGACGAGACCGTCACGCTCGAGACCGCGCAGCGTGAGCGTCAGCATCCGCTGCGAGATGCTGCCCAAGGCTCGCCGGATTTCATTGAAACGCTTCGGTCCGGGGCCGAGCACGCCGACCACGAGAACCGTCCACTTGTCACCGACGCGCGACAGGACCTCGCTGACCGCCCGGCAGTCCTCGGGATCATGGAGGGTACTGGGTATGGCCATTGTGCCTTCTTGCTCATTTTTGGCAGTCATCTATCTAGCCTTGGTATCAATTCGTAACCTCCAGAAGGTAACACTCCCATGTCGTCTTTCAAGATCGCCGTCATCGTCGGCAGCACTCGCCGGGAATCCATCAACCGCAAGCTGGCCGAGGCCCTCGCCAAGCTCGGTGCCGACAAGATGACCTTCACTTTCCCACGGATCGACGACCTGCCACTCTACAACCAGGACGACGAAGGCAACCTCGCCCCGAGCGTGGTCCGCTTCAAATCCGAGATCGCCGCGGCCGATGGCCTGCTGTTCGTCACGCCCGAGCACAGCCGCTCGATTCCCGCCGCGCTGAAGAACGCGATCGACTGGGGCGCGCGGCCGTGGGGCAAGAACAGCTGGACCGGCAAGATCGCCGCCGTCACCGGCACCTCGGCCGGCGTCATCAGCACCGCGCTGGCGCAGCAGCATCTGCGGCAGATCCTCGGCGCTCAGGGCGTCACCCTCACCGGCGGCGAAGCCTATATCCTGTTCAAGCCGGACCTGATCGACGCGCAGGGCAACTTTGCCAGCGACGACACCAAGACATTCCTCAAGGGCTTCCTCGATCAGCTCGCGGGTCTGGTCGGCAAGCACAAGGCCTGACGACCGCTCACGACGACGAAAGACTCACCTCGCATAAGGGATCGCTGCCACGATGGGGCGATCCCGGAAAGGCAAACATCATGTCCATCCGTCCTGTGAAGAGCATTTCCCAATCGCGCCCGACCCTCGAAGGCGCCGGCGTGCATCTGCGCCGCGCGTTCGGCTTCGGCGACACCAAGGAATTCGACCCGTTCCTGCTGCTCGACGATTTCCGCAACGACAATCCCGATGAGTACGCGGCCGGCTTTCCTTGGCACCCGCATCGCGGCATCGAGACCATCACCTATGTGCTCGCCGGCGAGGTCGATCACGGCGACAGCCTCGGCAACCGCGGCGTGCTCGGCGCCGGGGATGTCCAATGGATGACGGCGGGTTCCGGCATCATGCATCAGGAGATGCCGCGCGGTGACGCGCAGGGCCGGATGCACGGCTTCCAACTCTGGGCCAACCTGCCGCGCGCGCTGAAGATGACCAGGCCGCGCTATCAGGACATCAAGGCGAAGGACATTCCGGAGATCACCGACGACGACGGCACCAAGGTGCGCGTCATCACCGGCGACTTCTGGGGCAAGAAAGGCCCGGTCGAGGGCGTCGCGGCCGATCCGCGCTATCTCGACATTTCCGTTCCGCCCGGACGGAAGAAGACTTTCAAGGTCGAGGTCGACCGGCACGCCTTCGCCTATATCTTCGCCGGCTCCGGCGCGTTCGTCGCGGCGTCGCAGCCGTTCGGCGTGCTGACCGAGAAGGAGGTCAACGGCCAGGAGATCAAGCTGCGCGAGCAGACCGGCAACCGCTCGCTGATCGTGTTCGACCGCGGCGATGAAGTGACCGTGCAGGCCGGCGAGGAAGGCGTGCGCTTCCTGCTCGTCTCCGGCAAGCCGATCGAGGAGCCGGTCGCCTGGTACGGGCCGATCGTGATGAACACCGACGCCGAACTGCAGCAGGCGGTGTCCGAGTTACGCGCCGGCACGTTCATCAAGCAGTGATGCTGCTCGGCGCACTATGCTCCCTCTCCCTGACAGGGAGAGGGAGTTCGCGACGCTCGCAAGGCGACCTCTCCCCGCGGGAGAGGTGACCGAGCCAGCCATCAGACAGGAGTTTCCATGAGCTGGATGCCCGACAAAGACCCCGCGCTCGGCGACAAGCAGAGTTGCGACGCGCTCGAACTCGTCGTCGTGCCGCGCGTGCGCGACCTCGGTGACGGCTTCAATGTGCGCCGTGCGTTGCCGCATGGACGCCGGCAGATGGTCGGCCCGTTCATCTTTTTCGATCAGATGGGTCCGGTTCAAATGGTTGCCGGGCAAGGCATGGACGTGCGCCCGCATCCGCATATCGGGCTTGCCACCGTCACTTATCTGTTCGACGGCCGCATCATGCACCGCGACAGCGAAGGCAATACGCTGGAAATCGAACCCGGCGCCATGAATCTGATGACCGCAGGACGCGGCATCGCCCATTCCGAGCGCACGCCCGATATGCAGCGCAAGAACGGTCAGGGCATGTTCGGCATCCAGAGCTGGATCGCGCTGCCGCGCGACCACGAGGAAACCGATCCAACGTTCCAGCATTTCGATGCGAGCGTTCTGCCGCAGATCAAGGATACGGGCGTGTCCGCGCGCGTCATCGCCGGCACGATGTTCGGAAAACCCTCGCCGGTCGGTATGCTGTCGGACTGGTTCTATGCCGAGGTTTTGCTGGATGCCGGCGCGACCGTGCCGCTCGATGCCGATCACGAGGAACGCGCGATCTATCTCGCCGAGGGCGAAGTCGAGATCGCCGGCGACACGTTCGAGGCGCCGCGCCTGCTCGTCTTCCGTCCCGGCGACCGGATCACCGTGCGCGCGACGCGGTCGGCGCGGATGATGTTCCTCGGTGGTGCCGCGCTCGAAGGCCCGCGCTACATCTGGTGGAATTTCGTCTCGTCGCGCAAGGAGCGCATCGAAGAGGCGAAGGAAGACTGGAAGAGCGGCCGCTTCGCGCCGGTGCCGAACGAGACCGAGTTCATTCCGCTGCCGGAGGGTTGATCGCTCCACGGCGCGATACTGCGACTGCTTGTCGTTCGAGACGCCCGCCTGCGCTCTGCGAGCTTCGGCGCGCTCCCTCGGATCGAGCCCGAGGGCAGGCTCTCAGGATGAGGCGGAGGGGGAGACCGTCATGCGCGGGCTTGACCCGCGCATCCAACTTCATGGCCCGGCCGCACATTGCCGGCCTCCGGCAAGGCTGGTAACGCTGCGCACCGCTCGACGAAACTCTGGTGCTTCTATGTTGGACTCAGCCCGCCCCGCCGTTCCCGCTTCGCTGACCGCGCTGCTCTCCGAGATCGGCCCGACCTGGGGACAGAACGTCCCGGCCAACGTCAAGCGCATGGCCGAGGAATTCTCGAAGATCCACGCCAGCGCACCGCCGACCACGCGGGTGACACGCGACGTCGCCTATGGCGCGCACGAGCGGCAGCAGTTCGACATCTTCCATCCGGACAAGGCGGCGCCGGGCCATCCGCTGGTGATCTTCATCCATGGCGGCGCCTTCACCGAAGGGCATCGCAACCGCAACGAGCACATCTATTCCAACGTGTCGCACTATTTCGCGCGGCACGGCATGAGCGGCATCAACATGAACTACCGGCTCGCG
Organism: Pseudomonadota bacterium; assembly: GCA_023386635.1. Taxonomy (GTDB): domain Bacteria; phylum Pseudomonadota; class Alphaproteobacteria; order Rhizobiales; family Xanthobacteraceae; genus Pseudolabrys. The sequence goes on along the minus strand of JAEWJH010000131.1, from coordinate 1,379 downwards.
CCGGACTCCAAATTCCCCGGCGCCAGCGAGGACATCGCCGCCGTGGTGCGATGGGCGCGCGACAACGCCGCGAACCATGGCTGGAGCAGGGACAAGATTTTCCTGATGGGTCATTCGGCCGGCGGCGCGCATGCCGCGACCTATGCCTATGACAAGCGCGTACACGGCGCGGCCGGTCCGCAGATTGCCGGGCTGATGGTGATCAGCGGCCGCGTGCGCGCCGATCTGCTGCCGGAAAATCCCAACGCCAAAAAGGTCGCGGCCTATTACGGCGAGGATGCGTCACAGCTCGACGACATGTCGCCGGTGTCGCATGTGACGGCCGACAGCGTGCCGACCTTCATCGCCATGGCGCAGTACGAGAACCCGCTGATCGATCTCTATTGCACCGAACTGGCCTATCGCCTCGCTCAGGCGAAGCGGCACACGCCGCCGCTGATGTGGGTGCGTGGCCACAACCATTCCTCGATCGTCGGCCACATCAACACCGCCGAGGACGGGCTCGGCGCGGCGATGCGCGCCTTCATCGCCGATCCGAGCTGACTTTCTGATGGGCTGACCTGACGGAACGCGTCAGGCGATCAGCACGACCGCGAACATTCCGATCACGATCAGCACCAGTCCGACCACCAGCATGCGGATCAGGCTGGCGCCGGAATTCTCGTCCTGCGCGGTGATGACAACGGGATTACCTTGCTCGGTCATGACTTGTCTCCGGTCACGGCTGTTCGTAACGCGGGAACAGCACGTCGTTTTCGAGATGGAGATGCGCGGCAAAATCGTCGGCGAATTTCGCCGTGCCCTGATAGAGCGCGCGCCAGGAGCCGCAGGCGTCCTGCGGCGGCGTGAAATGGCCGGTCAGTTCGTCCACGGCGCGTAATTGGGCGTCGTGATCGTCGTGATCGTGGCGCATCTGCGCGATCGGCACGGCCAGTCCGCCGGCAGCGCGGCGGCGCATCGCCGGAAACAGGATCAGCTCTTCCTTCTTCATGTGCACTTCGATCTCGCCGAGGATCCGCTGCAGCATCTCCGCCAGCCCGTGCGGCACGCCGGCATGCCCGGCATGCACGGCCTCGACCTTGCGCGCGAGCCGCACCAGTTCCGGCAATTCCCGGCGATGCGTCTCATGATAACGGGCGAGGATATGATCGATCAGCGCGCCGGTTTCCTGCGGCGCATCGGCGACGTCATAAGCGATGTCCCGAGCCATATCGTGCGCGACTGTCTCACTCATAACCCTCTCCCTGCTTCACGCCACGGAAACGTTCACCGACACCGAGCATCACGCCGTGATAGCCGGCGATACCGAATTCGAGGCTTTCGGCGATGCGCTCCGCGCGCTCGATGAAATGCGTCTGCGCCGCCGGCGGGCACAATTC
>JAEWJH010000104.1 GCA_023386635.1 Pseudomonadota bacterium | reverse complement strand
GGCCTCGAACTGCCGGAGCGTCCGCGCGCCAGCGACCTCAACGGCAAGCTGGTCAACTGCTTCATGAAGTGCGAGGCGGACCATCGCGCCAAGCTGCGCGGCCGCCGCCAGATCATGCTCGACGATTCCGACGTGCACCACCACCGCCATTCCAAGGCGGCGGTCGGCGGCGTCGCCGCGGCGGCGATCGGCGATCCCGCCGTGTTCGTCTCGGTCGACGCCATGCATCAGGGCCCGCATGGCGGCGGCCCGGTGATCGCCATCATCGACGCGGGTGAATAAACCCGATGGAGTGGGGCCTGTTACTCATCGAACGGTAGATACTGAACCTGAACGCGGGCCGCGACAAAAGACGGCTCGCATCACCTAGGGGGACTATCACAATGCTGCTGTCACGCTTCCGCCAATCGGCGTCCCTGCTCGCGGCGATGGTCGCGGGTTTCGCGCTATGCAGTCCGGCCCACGCCCTCGACAAGGTTCGGGTCGGCGTGTTCCCGGTGTCCTCGTCGCTGCCGCTGTTCGTCGGCATCGAGAAGGGCTTCTTCAAAAATCAGAACATCGAGATCGAATCCACGCGCCTGATCGGCGGTCCGCCCAACGTCGCGGCGATGATCGGCAATCAGATCGACGCGGCGTCGGTGCTGGTGACGATCGAGGGCATGAACGCCAATCTCAAGAAGCCCGGCGTCGCCATGTACATCTCGGTGAACAGCCAGAACGCCAAATACGAGATGGAGCAGTTCGTCGTTCGCAAGGGCCTCGAGATCAAATCGCTCGCCGATCTCAAGGGCAAGAAGGTCATGTCCGCGCCCGGTCCGGCCAATGTCAGCATGGCGCGCGCCGCCCTGCTGGCAGCGGGTCTCAAGGAAGGTGAATTCCAGCTCGATCAGCTCGACATGGGCCAGCACGTCAACGCCATGAAGGCCGGCACCTTCGACGCCGGCTACACGCTGGAGCCCAATGCGACGATGATGAAGAAGCTCGGCGTCGCCACCACCTTCGAAGCCGGCGTGATCGCCCGCACCGTGCTCGGCGATGCCAACGCCAATGCCTGGGTCGGCGGCTGCGCCATCACCACCGACTTCGTGAAGTCGCGGCCGGAAGTCGCCAAGCGGTTCACCGCCGGCTGGGCGCAGGCGGTGAAGTTCATCAACGAGCATCCGGATGAAGCGCGCAAATATCTGGCCAAGAACACGCTGACGCCGGACGACATCGTCGACACCGTGCCGCTGGTCAAGTTCATGATGGTCAGCGATCTCACCCAGAAGGACGTCGCCGACTTCCAGAAATTCATCGACTTCTCGACCAAGACCGGCGTGCTGCCGGAGAAGGTCGACGTATCGAAGTATCTGCAGAAGTTCTAACGCGAAACGACAGGACGCCGTCAGTGACGTCAATGCGGGAAGTCTCCATGAATGCGCTCGCTTCGGTCGGCCAGTATCGGACGCTCTACGGCCCCGATGACACGCCGGCGCCGCACATCACCGTGCGCGGCCTGTCGAAGACCTTCCAGGGTGTCGTCATCTATGACGACTTCAATCTCGATATCCCCCGCGGCCGTTTCACGTCCGTGTTCGGACCGAACGGCTGCGGGAAATCGACCCTGATCAATCTGATCGCCGGCCTGATCCCGGTGGACAAAGGCGAGGTGCTGTTCGGCGGCAAGACGCTGGCGCAGACCCGCATCGGCTATGTGTTCCAGAATTACCGCGAGGCGCTGTTTCCCTGGATGACCGCCTTCGCCAATGTCGAATATGCGCTGACCTTGCGCAAAGTGCCGGCGAAAGAGGCAAAGGAGCGCGTCAACGCGCTGGTCGAACGGCTCGGCGTGAAGATCGACCTCACCCGCTACCCTTACGAAATGTCCGGCGGACAGCAGCAGCTCGTCTCGATCATGCGCGCGCTGGTGGTCGAGCCCGAGGTGCTGTTCCTCGATGAGCCGTTCTCGGCGCTCGACTATGAGATGACGCTGTTCATGCGCGACCAGTTGCAGCGCGTGTTCGAGGAAACCGGCACCACCATGGTGCTGGTGTCGCACGACCTCGAAGAGGCCGTGTATCTCGCCGACTATGTGCTGCTGCTGTCGCGCCGGCCGGCCAAGATCGCCGATTTCCCGCTGGTGCCGATGGCGCGGCCGCGCCATCCCTCCACGCTGTCGGACCCGGATTTCGTCGAGCTCAAGGGGCGCTGCCTCGAAACCTTCCAGCGCGAGGTACGCAAATCATGAACCGGGCCATTCGCTATGTCGCGTCAGATCGCCTTTTGCCGCTGGTCGGCGTCTTCGGCCTGATCGCTTTCTGGTACATCGGCTATTGGTCGCGGATCGTCGATCCGGTGCTGCTGCCGCCGCCGCATGCCGCCCTCAAGGCGCTATGGAATGGCTTCACCGGCGGCCGCCTGCTCTATGATTTCTGGCAGACGGTGATCCGCACCTTCGCCGCCACGGCCGTCGCCGGCGTCATCGCCATTCCGCTCGGCATCGTGCTCGGGTCCAGCGAACGGATCTATCGCTCGGTCGAGTTCGTCGTCGACTTCTTCCGTTCGACACCGGCCTCGGCGCTGTTCCCGCTGTTCCTGGTGATCTTCGGCGTCGGCAACGCCACCAAGATCTACGTCGCCTCGTTCGGCGCCGCGCTGGTGATCCTGTTCAACGTTGCCTACGGCGTGATGAACGCGCGCAAGACCCGCATCCTCGCCGCACGGGTGATGGGTGCGTCGCGCTGGCGGGTGATGAAGGACGTGGTCCTGATGGAATCGCTGCCGCAGACCTTCGTCGGCCTGCGCAACGGCGTGTCGCTCGCGCTGGTCATCGTCGTCGTCGCCGAGATGTTCATCGGCTCGGTCGACGGCCTCGGCTTCCGCGTGTTCGAGGCGCAGCAGCTGTTCGAAATGCCGGACATGTACGCCGCGATCTTCGCCGCCGGCGCACTCGGCTACGGGCTCAACATCCTGTTCCTGCTGATCGAAAAGAGCTTCGTGCACTGGTCCGGGAAATGATTGACCCGCACGAGGCATAGAGCGAGAATCCGAACACAAGCCTTGGGCGGAGCATCCACGTCTTTATGTCTACAAAGGAGGAAAGCCCCGCCTCCCGTCTTTATTCATTCGCCGGCTAAAGCTTCGCCCGCCAGGCTGAACGGCGCCGACAGCGTTGTCCCGACCGTGTTCAGCACGAAGGCGCCGGCGTCGCGCAATCCGCTGCCCGGCGTGTTGGCCGACGCCACCAGTCGCGGATAAAGCGCCGCGACATTGACGAATCGATCGTGGTTGAAACCATCCGACGCTTTCAGCGTCGAGATGTCGACGATCTGGATCTGCGATTTCAGCGCCAGTTCCGCGACCTTCGGATCGCGCACATTCAGCGCGCCGACACGCGGCCGGCTTCCGGCGATGGTGCCAGACAACGACAAGGCCTTGTCATCGGGCGAGACCAGCACGGTGAGCGGACGCCGCAGCGTCCCGATCACCGCCATCTGACGCTGGAACACGTCCACATCGATATCCGGCGCGGCGAGGATCACGTTCAGCCGCGCCAGCACCGCCGATTGTCCGCTCAGGCGTAGCTGCCGCAGCGCCTCCACCGTCAGCCAGCCGCCCATGCTGTGCGCAACGACGGTGATATTGCCGATGGGTTTCTGCCGCGAGAGTTCGACCAGCAGGCCAGCAAGCGCATCGCGGGAGAATGTCGCCGCTTCCTTGTCGGCGATATAGCCGGTGAGTTTCGCTTCCGACGGCCAGGCGAACAGGATCGGCGTGCCGCGCACATCGGAATCCGCCGCCATCTGCGCGAACCGGAACAGCGATTCCTGGAAGCTGGAATTGAAGCCGTGCACGAACACGCCGACATTGCCGGCGCGGCTGGCATCGGTGTGCTGGGAGACGGCGCGGAGAAAGGATGGGCCGTCGAGCACGTTTTGCTGCACGGTGGCAAAGGTCGTCGCCGGATCTGGCGCCCCAACCGGCCATTCGATCATGCCCGGCTGATGGTTCGGCGGCACCGAAATCCTGAACTCGGCGAAATTGACCTTGTCCGCCCGCCCGCTGCGAAACACGTTCTGATGCGGAACATCGCGCGCACGCGTCGTCGCCACATAAACGGCGACGGTCTTGGCGCCCGGCACAGTATGATGGGTCGCTGCGAGCACGTCTGGGCCCGGCCGCGGCGCGCACCCGGTGGCGAGGCCGATCAGCAGAAGCGCGGCTACTCCTCGCGTCAGACGATGATCCGCTCTCGTCATTGCTCCGCTCACCAGGGTCGCCGGCCGGACCTTAGTCACGGAGGCCGCAAAAAGCCATTGTAGGAATAATGGTGGGCCCGGCAGGACTCGAACCTGCAACCAGAGTGTTATGAGCACTCGGCTCTAACCATTGAGCTACAGGCCCCCGGACGGCTTTTAGCAATGCGGCCTCCGGGGCGATAGGCCGCCGGTGCCGCTCTCACCAGCCGATCGTGACCGCGATCCAGGCTGCCTGGCCGCCCCCCTCGGAACGCTCGCCGCCGTCGGCCGTTGCCTCCTGATGGAAGGGGGCCTGGCGAGGAGAGACAATGGCGCATCGCCCCTGCCTGCCCGGCCGGACCGCCACACCGGACTCGTCTGGCGTGCATCTCGCCGATGACGCGAGGGCCGGTTGCTTCTCGCCTCTTGCGCGACTCAGCTATGAGTTGCCGATGTTTCCCACTCTTCGGCTTCTGCTGGCCGGGGTCTCCGCACTGTTTCTCGTAACGCTGGGTGCTCTCAGCCTCACGTCCACCTCGCCGCCGGGCATCTCGGCGCGTGTGGTCACGGCTGCCTTTGCGCCACGCGGCCCGCTGATCAGCGCCGACGACCATCCGGAATGGCGCCCGTTCCTGGTGCAGGCCGCGGCACGCCGCGCCGACGAACTCGCCAAGTTGCGCGACCTGCCGGAGCGCGATGGCGCGAGCGGCGCGCTGCTGCGCTGGGTGAGCCTGCCGGCCGCGCCGCAGGATCATGCGCCGGCCGAGGCGGTGGAGACGCTCAACGACATCCCGAGCGCCACCCTGCCGATGGAGATCGGCGAGGCCAGCTCGACCGAACTGCCGGTCGGCCCCGCCGAGGAAACGCCGCCGCCGCCGGTGCCGCTGCGCGCGCTGCAATCGGCGATCGACGCGCTGCCGGAGCCGGCCGCACCCGATGACGCCGCGACCGTCGGCGAGGTCACCGGCTCGATCGAGGCCGCCACCGCGCAAGCGGCGCGGCCGGTGATGCTGCCG
>JAEWJH010000096.1 GCA_023386635.1 Pseudomonadota bacterium | reverse complement strand
GACTTACCGGCCGTCCGAGGCGGAAGGGCGTATCGCGCAGGCATGGGAAGCGGCCGGCGCATTTCGGGCGGGTCGTCCCGAACGGGCCGGCGCAGAGCCTTACTGTATCGTCATTCCGCCGCCCAATGTGACCGGTTCGCTGCATATGGGCCATGCGCTCAATAATACGCTGCAGGACATCCTGTGCCGTTTCGAGCGCATGCGCGGCAAGGACGTGCTGTGGCAGGTGGGCACCGACCACGCCGGCATCGCCACGCAGATGGTGGTCGAGCGGCAACTCATGGAGCGCCAGCAGCCCGGCCGCCGCGACATGGGTCGCGCGAAATTCCTGGAGCGCGTCTGGGAGTGGAAGGCGGAATCCGGCGGCACCATCATCAACCAGCTCAAGCGGCTCGGCGCGTCCTGCGACTGGTCGCGCGAGCGCTTCACCATGGACGAGGGCCTGTCGAAAGCCGTCGTCAAGGTGTTCGTCGATCTCTATCGCGCGGGATTGATCTACAAGGACAAGCGGCTGGTCAATTGGGACCCGAAGCTGCTTACGGCGATCTCCGATCTCGAAGTCGTGCCGGTGGAGACCAAGGGCCATCTCTGGCATCTGCGCTATCCGATCGAAGGCAAGACCTTCAACGCGGAGGATCCGTCGAGTTTCATCGTCGTCGCGACGACGCGGCCCGAGACGATGCTGGGCGACACGGCGGTCGCGGTGCATCCCGAGGATGAACGCTACAAGGCGCTCATCGGCAAGAACGTGATCCTGCCGCTGGTCGGGCGGAAGATTCCGATCGTCGCCGACGATTATTCCGATCCCGAGAAAGGCTCCGGCGCAGTGAAGATCACGCCGGCGCACGACTTCAACGACTTCGAGGTCGGCAAGCGGCACAACCTGCCGCAGATCAATGTGCTGAGTATCGAAGGCAAGATCGCGATCAGGGACAATGCCGATTTCCTCGCCGGCACCGATGCCGGCGAACTGGCACAGACACTCGGGCTCGACGGCAAGGATCGTCTCGTCGCGCGCAAGGAGATCGTCGCGCGTCTTGAGGAGATGGATCTGCTCGACAAGATCGAGCCGCATGCGCATGTGGTGCCGCATGGCGACCGCTCAAATGTGGTGATCGAGCCCTATCTCACCGACCAGTGGTACGTCGACGCGAAGACCTTGGCGCAGCCGGCCATCGCCGCCGTGCGCGAGGGCAAGACCACGTTCGTGCCGAAGAACTGGGAGAACACCTACTTCAACTGGATGGAGAATATCCAGCCGTGGTGCATCTCGCGCCAGCTCTGGTGGGGTCATCAGATTCCGGCATGGTACGGCCCGGACGGCAAATATTTCGTCGCCGAGGACGAAGCGGCGGCGCAAGCGGAAGCCGATAAACACTATGGGAAGAGCGTTGCACTAACGCGAGACGAGGACGTGCTCGACACCTGGTTCTCGTCGGCGCTGTGGCCGTTCTCGACGCTCGGCTGGCCGGATCAAACGCGCGAACTCGATCGGTTTTATCCGACCAATGTGCTGGTGACCGGCTTCGACATTATCTTCTTCTGGGTTGCCCGGATGATGATGATGGGCTTGTTCTTCAAGAAGGAAGTGCCGTTCAAGGATATCTACATCCATCGGCTCGTGCGTGACGCCTCCGGCGCGAAAATGTCGAAGTCGAAAGGCAATGTGGTCGATCCGCTGGGCGTCATCGACCAGTTTGGCGCCGACGCGTTACGTTTCACGCTCGCGCGCAATGTCGCGCCGAGCCATGACATCCGTCTCGGCCCGCAGGACGTCGAGAACAACCGCAACTTCGCGACCAAGCTCTGGAACGCCGCGCGGTTCGTCGAGTTCAATGGCGCCAAGCGGGTCGAGGGATTCGATCCGAAGTCGGCGACGGAAGCGCTCAATCGCTGGATCGCGCACGAGACGCAAAAGGCGGTGGCCGAGATCACGCAGGCGCTCGCCGTGTATGCGTTTGCGGACGCCGCCGCCGCCGCTTACCGCTTCGTCTGGAACGTCTATTGCGATTGGTATGTCGAGCTGTCGAAGCCGTTGCTGACAGGCCCGGACGGTGCGGCCAAGGACGAGACGCGCGCCATGGCCGCGTGGACTCTCGACGAAATTCTGAAACTCCTGCATCCCTTCATGCCCTTCATCACCGAAGAACTGTGGGCCGTGACGGCGGAGCAGGGTCCGGAGCGCAAGGCGATGCTGGCGCTGTCCGACTGGCCGTCGCTCGATGGTCTTGCCGACGAGAAGGCCGAAACCGAAATCGGCTGGGTGATCGACCTGATCACGGCCATCCGCTCGATCCGCGCGGAGATGAACATCAACACCAACATCCCCGTGGTGCTGGTGGGCGTTTCAAACGAGACGCAGGCGCGGGCGGAGCGCTGGGCCGACATCATCAAGCGGCTGGCGCGGTTGTCGGATATCTCCGCTGCCGCGCAGGCGCCGGACGGTTCGGCGCAACTGGTGGTGCGCAACGAGGTGGTCGCCTTGCCGCTCAAGGGCATTATCGATCTCGTCGCTGAACGCGCGCGGCTCTCCAAGGAACTGGCCAAGGCCGACGCCGACATCAAGCGTGTCGACCAGAAGCTCGCCAACGAGAAATTCGTCGCCAACGCGCCGGAAGAGATTATCGAGGGCGAGAAGGAAAAGCGCGAGGAGGCGGCGGCGCGCCGCGCCAAGTTCGCCGCCGCGCTCGATCTCCTGAAGGAGACGCCGTGAGGGTTTTTCTGGCGGGGGCGACCGGCGTCATCGGCCGGCGCATGGTGCGGTTGCTGCGCGACGGTGGCATCGCCGTTACCGGCACCACGCGCACGCCGGCGAAAGGCCGCGCGTTGAGCACGCTCGGCGCGACGCCTGTCGTCGTCGATATGTTCGATGCCGAGGCGGTTCGCCGCGCGGTCGATGCGGCCGCGCCTGATGTGGTCGTGCATCAACTTACCGATCTCCCGAGCGCGCCCGGTACGCCCGGCTATGCCGACGCGCTGACGCGCAATGCGCGGCTTCGGATCGACGGCACGCGCAATCTGATGGCGGCGGCTGCGGCCGCCGGTGTGCGCCGTGTCGTCGCCCAGAGCATCGCTTTCGTTTACGCCCCGGCGCCGGGCGTGCGGGTCGAAAGCGACCCGCTGGACGACAGCGACGACCCGAGCCGCGCCCTGACCATCGACGGCGTGCGGGCGCTGGAGCGCGCGGTGCTCGAGACGAGCGGGATCGACGGGCTGGTGCTGCGCTACGGCTTTCTTTACGGCCCCGGCACCTGGAGCGACATGACGCCGAAGCCACCCGCGATCCATGTCGATGCGGCGGCGCAGGCTGCCGTGCAGGCGGTGCGGCGCGGCGGCCCCGGCTCTACAATATCGCCGAGGACGACGGGGTCGTATCGAGCGAAAAGGCGAAGCGGGAATTCGGCTTCGATGCGTCCTTCCGGCTCATGCCTTGAACGGCTTGCTGAGATAGCGCGATCCCTTCAATCCGAATCGCCACGGCTTTTCGACAGCCTTGGTGATGCCGATGCGCTGGCCGGTGATGATCTCCGGCTTGTCGGGGCGCGCCCGCAACTCGAAGGGAGAGCGGTCCAGCGGTAAACCGTTCTGGGTAACCGTGACGTTCATGGCGGCACAGAGCCGCCCCGGACCGGCGCACAGAAGGCGCGGATCGTCGATGCCGGCGCGCCGCTTGTGCATCGCCGCAAGTCCCTCCAGTGGCTCGATCGCCCGGATCAGCACGGCCGCCGCCGATCCTTCGGCTTCACAGACGAAATTCAGACACCAGTGCAGACCGTAGGAGCGGTAGACGTAAGCGTGGCCCGGTGGCCCGAACATCACCGCCGTGCGCGGGGTGAGGCCGCGATAGCTGTGCGCTGCCGGTTCGGTCTGGTGATAGGCCTCGACCTCGACGATGCGCCCACCAACACCGTTAACGAGCAGCGTCGCGCCGATCAGGTCGCGCGCGACGGCGAGCACCGGGCGGTTGAAGAAGGGGCGGGTTAGTTTCGCGGTTGCGAGCATGAGGTGAGGCGGGACGATTGTCTGTATCGGCCTTTGGCCGATCTGTGTCTGGCCGGCAACAGTGGGAGAACAATTAACGCGCGAACCGTATCAGTGGTGGCACGCGCCGCGATTTGGCCACACGGTTCCCGGACACCAAAACAGTCCTCGGAACGAAGGCTGACGGTGCGAGCCAACGTGGTCGGGGATGGGGGTAGGCCGAACCCCGCTGCGGACGGCGCATAGGGTCGGGGGGCCCTGACGAGTACCATGGACGCCAAGACTTCCAACACCACCGATCTGAAATCCAAGCTGCCCAGCCGCCGTGTCACCGAGGGACCCGAGCGCGCTCCGCACCGGTCCTACTACTATGCGATGGGCCTCACCAAGGAACAGATCCATCAGCCTTTCGTCGGCGTCGCGTCCTGCTGGAATGAAGCCGCCCCCTGCAACATCTCGCTGATGCGCCAGGCGCAAGCCGTGAAGAAGGGCGTCGCCGCCGCCGGCGGCACTCCGCGCGAGTTCTGCACCATCACCGTGACCGACGGCATCGCCATGGGCCATGCCGGCATGTACGCCTCGCTGCCGTCGCGCGAGGTGATCGCCGACTCGGTCGAGCTGACCATGCGTGGCCACGGCTACGATGCGCTGGTCGGCCTGGCCGGCTGCGACAAATCCCTTCCGGGCATGATGATGGCGATGGTGCGCCTCAACGTGCCGTCGATCTTCATCTATGGCGGCTCGATCCTGCCCGGCAATTTCCGCGGCCAGGTGGTCACCGTTCAGGACATGTTCGAGGCGGTCGGCAAGCACTCGGTCGGCGCCATGTCGGACGACGACCTCGATGAGCTGGAGCAGGTGGCGTGCCCGTCGGCGGGCGCCTGCGGCGCGCAGTTCACCGCCAACACCATGGCGACTGTGTCCGAGGCGATCGGCCTTGCTTTGCCATATTCGGCCGGCGCGCCGGCGCCCTACGAAATCCGCGACCGGTTCTGCATGACCGCCGGCGAGCAGGTGGTGGAGTTGATCAAGTCCGGCCTCCGCCCGCGCGACATCGTTACCCGCAAGGCGCTGGAGAATGCGGCCGCGACGGTGGCAGCATCCGGCGGCTCGACCAACGCGGCGCTGCATCTGCCGGCGATCGCGCACGAATGCGGCATCGAGTTCACATTGTTCGATGTCGCCGAAATCTTCAAAAAGACACCATATATCGCGGATTTGAAACCGGGCGGCCGTTATGTCGCCAAGGACATGTTCGAGGTTGGCGGCATCCCGTTGCTGATGAAGACGCTGCTCGACCACGGCTACCTGCATGGCGACTGCATCACGGTAACGGGCCGGACGATCGCGGAGAATCTTGCGAAAGTGAAGTGGAACGACCAGCAGGACGTCGTTTTGCCGGCCAACCGGCCGCTGTCGCCGACCGGCGGCGTCGTCGGCCTCAAAGGTAACCTCGCGCCGGAAGGTGCGATCGTGAAGGTTGCCGGCATGCCGAAGGATCATCTCAAATTCACCGGCCCGGCGCGTTGCTTCGACGGCGAAGAGGCGTGCTTCGCGGCGGTCAAGGACAAGAAGTACAAAGAGGGTGATGTTCTGGTGATCCGCTACGAAGGGCCGCGCGGCGGTCCCGGCATGCGGGAAATGCTCTCGACCACGGCCGCGCTTTACGGCCAGGGCATGGGCAACAAGGTCGCTCTCATCACCGACGGCCGGTTCTCCGGCGCGACACGCGGGTTCTGTGTTGGCCATGTCGGGCCGGAAGCGGCGGTCGGCGGCCCGATCGCGCTGCTCAAGGATGGCGACATCATCGAGCTCGACGGCGAAAATGGTACGTTGAATGTGCGCCTGTCGGACGAGGAACTCGCCCGCCGCAAGAAGGACTGGAAGCCGCGTGAAAACCACGCCGGGTCTGGCTACCTCTGGAAATATTCGCAGCAGGTCGGCCCGGCCGTGAACGGCGCTGTGACGCATCCCGGCGCCGCCAAGGAGAAGGTCTCCTATGCGGATGAGTGAGCGCATCCGGCTGGTGGCGGTTCTGACGGCCGGCCTGATTTTCGGGCCGGTGGTTGGAGCCATGCCGGCTCTGGCGTTCGACGGCAACCAGCCGTCGGACAGCGCCATTCCGTCGCCGATGGAAGCGTTTCGCTACGGCGCCGCCGCGCTCAAGACCGACAAGGCCAAGGCGGTGACCTCGCTCGAATACGCCGCCGAGAAGGGCCACCCGATGGCCCAGTGGAAGCTCGGCCGGATGTATGCCGAAGGCGATGGCGTGCCGCAGGACGATCTGCGCGCATTCGACTATTTCAGCCGGATCGCGAACGCCCACGCCGACGACAGCCCGGGCACGCCGCAGGCGCGGTTCGTGGCCAACGCCTTCGTCGCGCTCGGTCACTACTATCTCGACGGCATCCCGAAGACCCGGGTGAAGGCCGACGCCGCGCGCGCGCGTCAGATGTTCGCCTATGCCGCGACCTATTTCGGCGATGCCGAGGCGCAGTTCAATCTGGCGCGGCTCTATCTCGAGGGGAACGGCGCGCCGAAGGATGTGCGCCAAGCGGCCCGCTGGTTCAACGCAGCCGCTCACAAGGGCCAGTACCAGGCCCAGGCGCAGCTCGGCGCCATGCTGTTTGCCGGCGAGGGCGTGCCGCGGCAGTCCGCGCGCGGCCTGATGTGGTTGACGCTGGCCAAGGATAGTGCGCCAGCCGGCGAATTGTGGGTCTCGAAGCTCTACGACAGCGCGTTCTCGCAAGCGACGGACGATGAGCGCTCGCTCGCTCTGTTGTATCTTGAGCGCTGGCTGCAGACCCGCCGCGACTGATCCGGCCTAGTCCCGAAGCTCGATCCAGACCGGGACATGGTCCGAGGGCTTTTCCCAGGCACGCACATGCTTGTCGACGCCGGCGGCCACCAGACGGTCCGCGGCCTGCGGCGAGACCAGCAGATGGTCGATGCGGATGCCGTTGTTCTTCTGCCAGGCGCCGGCCTGATAATCCCAAAACGTGTAGAGGTCGCGGGCATCGCTCACCGCGCGTAACGCGTCGGTGAGGCCGAGATTGACCAGCGCCTGGAAGCGCGCCCGGGTCTGCGGCAGGAACAGCGCGTCATTGACCCATGCGGCGGGGTTTTTGGCGTCGGCGGCAGTGGGGATGACGTTGTAATCGCCAGCGAGAACCAGCGGTTCTTCCAGCTTCAATCGTTCAAGTGAAAAGGCAATAAGCCTGTCTATCCAACTGAGCTTATAGCTATATTTTTCGGTATCTGGCGGGTTGCCGTTGGGCAGATACAGACTCACCACCCGCACCGCGCCCGCCGGGCCTGAGACCACGGCCTCAAGAAACCGGGCCTGCACATCGTCCTCGTCGCCGATCAGGCCGCGGCTCACATCTTCCAGCGGCAGCTTGGACAGGATGGCGACGCCATTGAACGTCTTCTGGCCGTGGACCGCTACGTGATAGCCCAGCGCCTCGATCGGCTCGCGCGGGAAGGCGTCGTCCATGCATTTGATTTCCTGGAGGCAGACGACGTCCGGTTGACGTTCCTTGAGCCAGGCGGTCAGGCCCTCCAGCCGTTGACGCACGGAGTTTACGTTCCAGGTGGCGATCAGCACGAAACGGGCCTCGCGGTGTTGATTGGCCCGAGAAAGGCCGCAGGGTTTGGCCGGGACGCCCGTTCAATGCGAAAAGCGCACGTTTACCAGCGGCGGCGGGGTCGATGCATTTCGGGCAGGATATATGCTAGAAATGCCGTGATCACGGTGCCGATCGGCGGGAACCACAAATAAATCGGCAAACAGAGGGAGCCGTTCCGGCGGGGGCTTTGGCCGGGACTGACATAATCGCAGATGCGCAGGACCGTTTGGTTGATCGCCGCCGCGGCCATCGTTGTCGCCGGTGGATATTATTTTTTCCGTGGCGGTGGAGTGAACGGCGCTGTGGCGCAGGCGCCGGGACCGCGGCCGGTGGCGGTTGAAACCGGAGCGGCCGTTCAGAAGAAGGTGCCGGTGCGGATCGAGGCGCTGGGCACCGTGACGCCGATCGCCAGCGTCGCGATCAAATCCCGCCTCGAAACCGAGATCGTCGGCGTGCATTTCGCGGACGGCGCGCGGGTCCAGCAGGGCGATCTGCTGTTCACTCTCGATAGCCGCGCGCTACAGGCGCAGATTGCGCAGGCGGAAGGCGCAATCGCCCGCGACAAGGCGCAGCTTGCCGGCGCAGAGCGCGACGTCGCGCGCTACACTGAGCTGGTCGGCAAGAATGCGACCCCGGTGACCAATCTCGACAACGCCAAGACCCAGGCCGACGTGTTCCGCGCGGCCATCGTCTCCGACACGGCGCTGCTCAACAATCTCAAGGTCCAACTCAGCTACTGCACGATCCGCGCCTCGATCACGGGGCGCATCAGCGCCGCCAGCGTCAAGGTCGGCAACTTCGTGCGCCCCGCGGATACCGCGGCGCTCGCTGTGATCAACCAGATAGCCCCGGTCTACGTCACGTTCCCGGTCCCACAGGCCCGCCTGCCGGATATCCGCAGGGCAGTAGCGGCCGAGACCGCGACGGTCGATGCGGCGGTGCAGGGCGAGACCCGGCACGCCCAAGGCCAGGTCACCATGATCGAAAACACCGTCGACCCGGCAACCGGCATGGCGACCGTTCGCGCCACCATGGAAAACGCCGAGGAGATTTTATGGCCCGGCAGCCTCGTGCGGGTGTCGATGAATATCCGCGAGGAGCCCGGAGTGACCGTGCCGACCGAGGCGGTCCAGACCAGCCAGTCGGGCAACTACGTTTTCGTCGTCAAGGACGGAGTCGCGCGGGTCCAGCAGGTGGTGGTCGAGCGCAACTTCGAGAAGGACGCGGTGATCAGCTCCGGTCTGACCGGCGGGGAAACCGTGGTGACCAACGGCCACCTGCAATTGACCGACGGCGCGCGCGTCGTCGTGCGGACCCCCAAAGCGGGCACCTGACATGAACATCTCAGAGATCTGTATCCGGCGCCCGGTGATGACGACGCTCATCACGGCGTCGCTGATCGTGTTTGGGCTGTTCGCTTATCGCTTGCTCGCCGTGTCGGCGCTGCCGGCGGTCGACTTCCCGACGATCTCGATCACAGCGACCCTGCCTGGCGCGAGCCCGGAGACCATGGCGGCCTCGGTCGCCGCACCGATCGAACGACAGCTCTCGACCATCGCGGGCATCAGCGCGCTGACGTCGGCGTCCTCACTCGGCACCTCGGTCATCACGATCCAGTTCGATCTCGGCCGCAACATCGACGGCGCGGCCCTCGACGTGCAGACGGCGTTGACGGTGGCGGCCAGACGGCTGCCGATCGAAATGACGACGCCGCCGTTCTTCCGGAAGGTCAATCCCGGCGACTTCCCGGTGATGTTTATCAGCCTCAATTCGCCGACCCTGCCGATGTCGAAGGTCGACGAATACGGGCAGATCGTGCTGGCGCAGCAGATTTCGCAACTGCCGGGCGTCGCGCAGGTGCTGGTCTATGGCAGCCAGAAATTCGCGGTGCGGGTGCAGGCCGACCCGGTCGCGGCGGCGGCGCGCAATATCTCGCTCGACGACATCAAGAACGTTCTCGCCAAGACCAATTCCAACACGCCCGTCGGCACGATCCCGGGCGCCGAGCGCAACATCACGCTGACGGCCACGGGCGCGATCTCGCATGCCGATGACTATCGGCGGATCACCATCGCCTATCGCAATGGTGCTCCGGTCAAGCTCGAAGACGTCGCGCGCGTGATCGACAGTGTCGAGAACGACAAGATCGCGAGCTATTTCAACGATAATCGTGCGGTGGTTCTGGCGGTGCAGCGGCAGCCGGACGCCAACACGGTGGCGGTGGTCGATTCCGTCAAGAGCCGGATTCCGTCCTACCGCGCCCAGATTCCCGCATCCATCAACATGCAGGTGCTGATGGATCGCTCGGTGTCGATCCGCGAATCCGTGGTCGACGTACAGGAAACGCTGGCGATCGCCATAGCGCTCGTCATCATGGTGATCTTCCTGTTCCTGCGTTCGGTGTCGGCGACCGTGATCCCGTCGCTGGCGGTTCCGATCTCGCTCATCGCGACCTGCGCGTTCATGTATGCGTTCAACTTCTCCATCAACAACATGACGCTGCTCGCGTTGACGCTGTCGGTCGGATTCGTGGTCGACGACGCAATCGTCATGCTGGAGAACATCGTTCGCCATATCGAGGGCGGCATGCGGCCGTTCGAGGCTGCGCTGAAAGGCTCGCGCGAGATCGGCTTCACCATCGTCTCGATCACTTTCTCGCTGATCGCCGTGTTCATTCCGGTGCTGCTGATGGGCGGCATGGTCGGCCGCGTGTTCCGCGAATTCGCGGTGACCATCGCCATGGCGATCATCATTTCCGGATTTGTGTCGCTGACCCTGACGCCGATGCTGTGCGCGCGCGTGCTCCGCGGCCATCACGGCGAGGAAAAGCAGAACATCGTGCTGCGCACGTTCGAGCGGATGTTCAATATGTGGCTGCGCGGCTACGAACTGTCGCTCGACTGGGTGCTGAAGCACAAGTCGGTGATGCTCGCCGTCACCTTCGCCACGATGGTCGGCACGGTCGCGCTTTACATCATCATCCCGAAGGGATTTTTCCCGGTCGAGGATACAGGCTTCATCTCGGCGACGGTCGAGGGCCCGGCTGACATCTCCTTCCAGGCGATGCGGGTGCGCCAGCAGGAGATCGCGGCGATCGTGCGGGCTGACAAAGCGGTGGAGTATGTCAACTCGACCACCGGCGTCGGCGGCCCGAACTCCACCAACAATACCGGCCGGTTGTTCATTGCGCTGAAGCCGAAAAAAGAGCGCGGCGAAGTCCCGGCCGATGTGATCAACCGCCTGCGCGCCGAGACCGGCAAGGTGATCGGCATGCGGACCTATTTCCGCATGATCCAGAACATCAATCTCGGTGGCCGCATCAGCAAGGGCGAATACCAGTATACGATGCAGTCGACCGACACCGACGCGCTGTACAAGACGTCGGACGAGATGCTGCATAAGATCTCGGAATTGTCGTTCCTGCGCGACGTCAACAGCGACCTTTACATCAAGAATCCGCAGGTCTCGATCGAGATCGATCGCGAGAAGGCGGCGGTCTACGGCATCTCTGTCGATCAGATCCGGCAGGAACTCTATAACGCCTACGGCTCGCGTCAGGTCGGCACCATCTACACGCCGGTCAACGACTACCAGATCATTCTCGAACTGAGGCGCGACTATCAGCTCGACGCCAGCGGTCTGTCGAAGATCTATCTCAAGACCAACGTCACCAATTCATCGAGCGCGGTGGGCGCGGGCGTGACCGGCAACGGCATCCCGAGCGGCCAGTCGATTCCGCTCAGTGCGGTGACGAAACTGGTCAACACCGTGGGTCCGTTGCAGGTCAACCATCAGGGCCAGCAGCCGGCGGTGACGATCTCGTTCAATCTCGCGCCCGGCGCGTCGCTGGGGCAGGCGGTCGATGCGATCCAGCAGATCGAGCGCACGTCGAATCTGCCGATCACGATCACCACCGGATTCCAGGGCAACGCCCAGGTGTTCCAGGAATCGCTGCAAGGGCAGGGCATCCTGGTGCTCGCGGCGGTCTTCGCCGCGTTCGTGGTGCTCGGCATCCTCTATGAGAGCTTCATCCATCCGATCACGATCATCTCCGGTCTGCCGTCGGCCGGCATCGGCGCGCTGCTGACGCTGATCGCGTTCCGTATGGATCTGTCGGTGATCGCGATGATCGGCATCGTCATGCTGGTCGGCATCGTCAAGAAGAACGCGATCATGATGATCGACTTCGCGCTGGAGCGGCGTCAGGTCGGATTGTCCGCCGAAGCGGCGATCCGCGAGGCCTGTCTGCTGCGCTTCCGGCCGATCATGATGACCACCTTCGCGGCGATCTTCGGCGCGCTGCCGATCGCGCTCGGCACCGGTGCCGGCGCGGAGTTGCGCCAGCCGCTGGGCGTGGCGGTGGTCGGCGGACTGTGCTTCTCACAACTGCTGACGCTCTACATCACCCCGGTGGTCTATCTCTATCTCGACCGCATCGACCGGATGCTCAAGCGCCGGCTGGAGCCGCAGCTTCAGGAGGTTGCTCCCGAGAGTCCGGCTGCGGTCGCCGCCGAATAAAGGCGTACGCCGTCACGTCGCGCGTCCGCGCGGCGACCGAACGGTCTCAGTTCGTCAGAGCGAGAAGCTGGTGCCGCACCCGCAGGACGCGGTGGCGTTCGGATTGTGGATCTTGAACGAGGCACCGATCAGATCATCGACGAAGTCGATCTCGGAGCCGGCGAGATAGGTCACCGATACCGGGTCGATCAGCACCACCGCCTGGTCGCGGGTGAGGACCAGATCGTCCTCGGCGCGCGCCTGTTCGACATCGAAACGGTACTGGAAACCCGAGCAGCCGCCGCCCTCGACGCTGACCCGCAGCATCGCCCCGGCCGGCTCGCCTGACAGGATCTCGCCGATGCGCCGCGCCGCCCGTTCGCTGACTGTGACCGCTTCCGTCATTGCCTTCATCCATAAGGGCCCTTGGCAGGCCCGCATCCCGATAGTTAAGACGTGTTCGCCGCGAGTCAACGCGACTTCCGCACGCAAATCCGTGCGGCAAGACCTGTGCAAATCCTGAGGTGGCTGTCCGCCATGGTGATTTAATATGGCGATCCAGGCCGGTCGAGACCGGGCGATCTATGCGAGCAACCCCGATCTGAGCCGGGGGCGTCTGTTTGCCGAGCCGCCGAGCGCCACCCGCAACGTATTTCGCCGCGATTGCGACCGCATCATCCACTCGACGGCGTTCCGGCGGCTCAAGCACAAGACCCAGGTGTTCGTGTTCCACGAGGGCGACCACTACCGGACGCGGCTGACCCATACGCTGGAAGTGGCGCAGGTGGCGCGGTCGTTGGCACGGGCGCTCGGTCTCGACGAAGATCTCGCGGAGGGCCTCGCGCTATCGCACGATCTCGGGCACCCGCCGTTCGGGCATCCGGGCGAGCGGGCGCTGGCGTTTTGCATGACCGGCTACGGAGGGTTCGAACACAATTCGCAGGCGCTGCGCATCGTCGTGTCGCTGGAGCATCGCTATCCGGATTTCGATGGCCTGAATCTCACCTGGGAAATGCTGGAAGGTCTGGTCAAGCACAACGGCCCTCTGACCGACCGGGCCGGCGCGCCGATCGGCCGCTATCGCGAGGAGGGCATTCCCGACGTGATCCGCGATTACGATCGGATCCAGCCGCTCGAACTCTGGAGCTTCGCGAGCCTCGAGGCGCAGGTCGCCGCCATCGCCGACGATATTGCCTATGACGCGCACGATATCGACGACGGCCTGCGCGCGGGCATGTTCACGCTCGACGACATCGCCAGCGTGCCGGTGATCGGCACTCTGCTCGCCGAGATCGACGGACGCCATCCAAACCTCGATCATGGCCGTCGCGTGCACGAACTGGTGCGGCTGCTGATGACGCGGATGATCGAGGACGTCATGGCGGAAACCGAGCGGCGCGTGGCGGTGCTCGCGCCGACCTCTGCGGCGGCCATCCGGGCGGCGTCATCGGCTTGCGCTGCTTTTTCGTCCGCGATGAATGCGGCGGACCGGGATATCAAGCGATTTCTGTGGACGCACATGTACCGCCACCCGCGCATGCAGCGGATCACCGGCGACGCCGAGGCTGTGGTGCGCGACCTGTTCGATTATTATTCGAAACATCCCGCGGTGCTGCCCGACGAATGGGCCGACCTGCCGCACGACGCGGCGGCACGCGCGCGCCATATCGCCAATTTCATCGCCGGCATGACCGACCGTTTCGCGCTGATCGAGCATGCGCGGTTTTTTGACACCACCCCGGATTTGCGATAGGTCGCGACGAAATTTCCGAACAAGCCCAAATAGTTACCAACCGACAAGCCGATCAAAAGCTATGGCGACATCCGCAGACCAGCCTCTGTTTGCCCATCTCTTCGCGCATATGCTTGCCCGCGTTCATGCGGCTGCCGACGCTCTGATCGCGGATAAGGCTCTGCCGTCGAGTGTCGATTTGGCGCGGATCGTGGTCGAGCCGCCGCGCGACGCGGCCCATGGCGACATGGCGACCAATGCGGCGATGGTGCTGTCGAAGGACGCGGGTGTGAAGCCGCGGGATCTTGCCGAAGCGTTCGCCGGGAAGCTGCGTGCCGAGCCGTTGGTCGAGAAGGTCGACGTCGCCGGGCCGGGGTTTCTCAATCTCACGTTGAAACCGACGGTGTGGCCCGATGTGCTGCGCGCCGTGCTCGATCAACGCGCGGGCTACGGCCGCAGCGGTATCGGCAAGAACGCCGCGGTCAACGTCGAATACGTGTCGGCGAATCCGACCGGTCCGATGCATGTCGGCCATTGCCGCGGCGCCGTGTTCGGCGATGCGCTGGCGACGCTGCTGGCCTATGCCGGTTTCGCGGTGACGCGCGAATATTATATCAACGACGCCGGCGCGCAGGTCGACGTGCTCGCACGCTCGGCCTATCTGCGCTACCGCGAAGCGCTCGGCGATACCATCGGTGATATTCCGGAAGGGCTTTATCCGGGCGATTATCTCAAGCCGGTGGGCGAGGCGCTGGCGGCCGAGTACGGCGACCGTTTCAAGGGCCGGCCGGAAATCGAGTGGCTGGCGCCGGTGCGCGCCAAGGCCATCGCCATGATGATGGACCAGATCCGCGGCGATCTCGCCGCGCTCAACGTGCGGCACGACGTGTTCTTCTCCGAACGTTCGCTCACCTCCGGCGCGGAAGACGCGGTCGGCCGCACCATCGATGCGT
The DNA here is from genome assembly GCA_023386635.1 of Pseudomonadota bacterium. Lineage (GTDB taxonomy): Bacteria > Pseudomonadota > Alphaproteobacteria > Rhizobiales > Xanthobacteraceae > Pseudolabrys. The sequence continues at coordinate 1,933 of JAEWJH010000096.1, read as the reverse complement.
TGCGTGCCGATGGCCTCGTCTATCAGGGCCGTCTGCCGCCGCCGAAGGGCGCGCCGATCGAGGATTGGGAAGACCGCGAGCAGACGCTGTTTCGCTCGACGCAGTTCGGTGACGATGTCGATCGTCCACTGATGAAATCGGACGGCGGCTATACCTATTTCGCGTCAGATATCGCCTATCATAAGTCCAAGTTCGATCGCGGCTTCACGGACATGATCGACGTCTGGGGCGCGGATCACGGCGGCTATATCAAGCGAATGCAGGCGGCGGTGAGCGCGGTGAGCGGCGGCAAGGCCGCGCTCGACGTGAAAATCGTACAGCTCGTCAAGCTGTCGCGCGGCGGTGTGCCGGTGAAGATGTCGAAGCGCTCCGGCGAATTTGTGACGCTGCGCGAGGTGGTCGATGAAGTCGGTCGCGACGCGGTGCGCTTCATGATGCTCTACCGCAAGAATGACGCGACGCTCGATTTCGATCTGGCCAAGGTGATCGAACAATCGCGCGACAACGCGGTGTTCTACGTGCAGTACGCGCATGCGCGCGGCGTGTCGGTTTTCCGCAATGCGGCCGAACAGATGCCGGATCTGGCGATCCCGTCGGCGGGCGAGGGGCGTGATGTCTGGCTCGCCGGCGCGCCGCTCGACCGGCTCAGCGATGAGGGCGAACTCGCAATCCTGAAACGGCTGGCGCTCTATCCGCGACTGATCGAATCCGCCGCGCTGGCGCACGAGCCGCACCGGGTGGCGTTCTATCTTTATGAGCTGGCGAGCGAGTTCCACGCCCAGTGGACGCGCGGAAAAGACTTGCCTCATTTACGCTTCATTATCCAGAATGATCCAGAACTGACCAAAGCGCGTCTCGCCATGGTCGCGGGGATTGTCACGGTGCTGGCGTCGGGGCTGGGCCTTTTGGGCGTAGGCGCACCGGACGAAATGCGGTAGCCGCACGTTTCGGCGCAGCGTCGCGCCGCGGCATACCAGAACTGGGGCTTCGATGGCCGACCATCAGAATTCGGGACGTTTTCCCAATGATTCATCGCGGGGCGTGGATTTCTCGCGGGGCATGAGTTCCGGAACGCCAGCGCCGCACAGCAACGATCCGCTCGCTGAACTGGCGCGGCTGATCGGCCAGAACGATCCATTCGCTGAATACGGCCGGCAGCAGCAGGCTCCTCAGAACGCGCCGGTCGAGCCGCTGGCAGTTCCGGCTCCGTCCTATCCGACCCAGCCCGTGCCGCCATCCTATGGCGCGCCGCCGCGCTACGAGGCGCCGCCGCAACAGGCCGGATACGTCCAGCCGGCAGCCCAGGCGGGTTACCCGGCCGACAATTCCTACAGCTATGCGGAAACGCACGGCTATCCGCCCGGGCTGGTTCCGCCGGAGGTTGACCGCCATCTGCCGGAGCTGCTCGGTAGCGATCAGCAGCAGTATTACACGGTCGGCCCGGAAGGCGACGCGCTGGCGGAGCGCGAAGTCGCGTCTCGGCGCCGCAAGGTCATGGTCGGCGCGGCGGCGCTGGTGCTGGTGATCCTCGGCATCAGCGGCGCGGTGGCTTACCGCGTGACGCTCGCGACCTATGGCTCGTCGCCGCCGCCGGTGATCAAGGCGGACACGGCGCCCAGCAAGATCATGGCGGCGCAGCGCGACACCAATGGCGGCAAGCCGATCCAGGACCGGCTCGGCAATAATCCGTCCGGTGAACGCATGGTGTCGCGCGAGGAGCAGCCCGTCGATATCAAGCCCGCGCCGCGCGTGGTGTTGCCGCAGCCTGGCGGACAGCCTGCGGCCGCCCCGGCTGACGGCACGACGGCCCGCGGCGGCGCGGAGCCCAAGAAGATCCGCACGGTCGCGATCCGCCCTGACAACACCATCGACCAGCCGCCGGCGGCTGCACCGGCTCCCGCCGCGCCGACGCGCGTGGCGAGCGTCGCCAATG
>JAEWJH010000071.1 GCA_023386635.1 Pseudomonadota bacterium | reverse complement strand
GCGGCCGAGCGGCCGGCCCCGACGGCGCCGCGAGTTCGGGCGCCTGCGTACCGGACGGCAAGGCGATCGGCGCGGTGCCGCGCCCGGACATCAGGCGGCGGATTTCGCGGTCGACATAGTGGGCAAGCTTGCGCGCGCCGTAGGAGGTGAAGTGCACGCCGTCATAAGCACGCAGACGCCGCGTCTGGCCCTCGACGTCCGGCCCGTGCAGCGAATAGCGGTTGTTCTCGTCGACGAAGCCGTCCCAGACATCGACATAGGCGATGCCGGCTTTTTGCGCGCGGCCGCGGTAGAGATCGTTGAGATAAAGCGCGTCCGAGGTCGAGCGCGTGCCGCGGATTGACGGCAGGCCGACCCAGATCACCGGCACGCCGCGCGATTTCGCCGCGGCAATCATCTCGTCGATCTTGCGCGAATAAAGCTCGGCCCAGCGGTCGCTGCGGAATTCGGCGCTGCCGCCCGGCGCGCGCGCGGTGCGCTCCGGTGCGACGATGTTCGGCTCGCCCTCGTCGTCATCGTTCGCCGCGGCCGCCGGCTTGTCGTCGGCCTCTTCCTTCTTGTCGTCTTTCTTTCCGTCCTTGGACGCGTCTTTGGCCTCGTCCTTTTTCTCGTCCTTGGCCTCTTTGGCCTTGTCGTCCTTTTTCGCGTCTTTCTTGTCGTCTTTCTTGCGCGGCGCCTCGCGGATCGCCTGACGGTCGCTGAGGCCAAGCATGATCACGACGAAATCGGCCTTCTCCTTGCCGAGCGTGTCGCGCACGACATTCGGCCAATCGAGATCGCTGCGCGCGTCGTAACGGATCAGGCCGGAAAAGGTCTTATGCTTGCGCACCACGCCGACTTCCGGCGTGTCGGAGAAAGTGTCCTCGAGGCCGTAGCCGAGCCAGTCGGCGAACGAGTCGCCGAACACCATCACGGTCGTCGACGGCGGCGTGTCGGACTTGTCGCTCTTGCGCGGCGGCGGAGCGCGGTTCGAATCCGTCTGCTGCGGCTGCGACGAATGCGTCTGCGGCCGCTGCTGATACTGCGGTGGCGGCTGCTGGAAACCGCCGCCACCGAACAACTGTTCGAGGAAGCTCGGCCGGCGATACTGCGCCTCGGCGTTACTGCCGGCGCACAACAGGGCGGCGGCCGCGACCACAACGGTCGCCGCGGCAGTCGTAACGCAGAAACGGATCTGACCCATCAGGACCGGCCGGTGATGTGCCGACGACGCCGGCACCGGGAAATCAGGATTCAAGCCAAGGATTAAACCAAGGTCATCAGCCCGAGAAAAATGTCAACTTGAAGGTCGGTCCGGCACCCGGATGTGTTTGGTAAATCTTGATTTTTACCGACCGCGCAGCATGTCGAGCACGCTCGCCGAAGCGAACCCGTCCGGCACCCGCCCGGTCCGGCTCTGGAACGCCCGGATCGCCGAGCGGGTCTGCCCACCGAGCCGGCCGTCCGGCTCGCCGATATTGAATCCGTGGTTCGCCAGCAATTGCTGCAGTTCGAGCCGCTCGGCCCGCGACAGCACGCGCTCATAGCGCGGCCAGTCCTGCACGAAAGCCTGCCCGCCGCGCAGCCGATCGGCGAGATGGCCGATGGCGAGGGCATAGGCCTCGGCCGGGTTGTATTTCATGATCACGCGGAAGTTGTGCGTCATCAGGAAGCCCGGCCCCTGCACGCCGGCCGGCACCAGCAGGAAAGCATGGTCGTCCGAGCGCGGGAACGCCGCGCGGTTGACGCGATGCACGCCGAGTTGCTCCCACTGCCGCATGCTCAACATGCGTGCCTTGTCGGCGAGCGAGAAATCGAGCGTCGCCGGCACCACCACCTCGTAGCCCCAGCTATGACCGGCCTGCCAGCCGTTCTTCTTCATCATGTTCGCCGTCGAGGCGAGCATGTCGGGAATGGAATCGACCGTGTTGCGATGGCCGTCGCCGTCGAAGTCCACCGCAAAGCGCTTGAACGAGCGCGGCATGAACTGGGTCGGCCCGAACGCGCCCGCCCAGGAGCCGACGAAATGCTCCGGCGCGATATCGCGGCGATGCAGGATTTCCAGCGCGATCAGGAATTCGTCGCGGAAATAGGCCTGCCGCCGGCCAATGCAGGCAAGCGTCGCCACCGAGCGCAACACCGGCCGGTCGCCGGCGAGCGTGCCGTAATTGGTCTCGACGCCCCAGATCGCCGCGAGGATATGCCGGTCGACGCCGTAGGCATGCTCCACCCGGTCGAACACCGGCCGATATTTCTCCAGAAGCTCGCGGCCCTTCTGGATGCGCGCATCGGTGATGAGCACATCGAGATAGTCCCAGAACGACTTGGTGAACTCCGGCTGACTGTCCATCAGGTCCATCAGCCGCAGGTCCGGTTTCAACCCCTGGGTATAGGCATCGAAACTCGCCCGGCTGACGCCATGGCGCGCGGCCTGCGACCACAGGCTCTGGATGCAGCGGGGGAAGTCGTCCGCGGCGGCGCGGATCGCCTCGGCGGTCATCTCCGGATGGCCGGAGGAACCGGATTCACCGCTCCACCCCTTGGCGCCGCCATTGGGCAGCTTGACGGCGGACGAGATGGAACCGGTAATGGTGCGGTCGGCCTTTGGCTGAGCCATCGCCGGAGCGACAACACCACCGGCGGCCAGGGCCGCCACAGCCAGCGAAAGAATGATCCCGCGGGGCAGCCGCGAACCGGTCGATCCCATCGGCAACATGAGCCTCAATCCGTCCTTAATTTCCCGCCTCTATGGGTGCCCGGTTATCGTTTCGGTGACGTTAACAGCTCCCGCTGTTCCGCTGGCAGGATTATCATCAAGATATAATCAACAGCCGCACGCTAGATACATAACCACCAAATCGGGCGAGGCCACGGCCAAGCCTGTTCGTCACTGTTCTGGAACCTCCGGATTTTCATGACCCGTATTCGCAAGGCCATCTTCCCGGTTGCCGGTCTCGGCACCCGTTTCCTTCCCGCGACCAAGGCGATGCCCAAGGAGATGCTGACGGTCGTCGACCGGCCGCTGATCCAGCACGTCGTCGACGAGGCGCGACAGGCCGGGATCGAGCATTTCATCTTCGTCACCGGCCGCAACAAGAACGTCATCGAAGACCACTTCGACCGGCAGTTCGAGCTGGAAGTGACGCTCGAGGGGCGCGGCAAGAAGAACGAGCTGTCGGCTCTGGAGAACGATCTGCCCGGCGCCGGGCATACGAGCTTCACCCGCCAGCAGTCGCCGCTCGGCCTCGGCCATGCGGTGTGGTGCGCGCGCGAACTGGTCGGCCGCGAACCGTTCGCGCTATTGCTGCCGGACGTGCTGGTGCAGCATCCGCGCGGCTGCCTCGCGCAGATGATCGATGCCGCCAACGAGATCGGCGACAAGGCCAACATCATCGCCGTCGAGGAAGTGCCGCACGATCGCATATCGAGCTACGGCGTCGTCGGCGTCGGCGAGACAAAGGGCAAGGCCTTCGGCATCACCAAGATGGTCGAGAAGCCGAAGCCGGCGGACGCGCCCTCGAACCTCATCATCACCGGCCGCTATATCCTGCAGCCGGAGGTGTTCGACATTCTCGAGAAGCAGGAACGCGGCGCCGGCGGCGAGATCCAGCTTACCGACGCGATGCTGCAACTGATGGCGAAACAGAAATTCTACGGCCTGAAATTCGAGGGGCGCAGCTTCGATTGCGGCTCCAAGATCGGCTTCCTGTCGGCCAACGTCGCCTATGCGCTGGAACGGTCGGACATCGCGCCGGAATTCCGCGACGAGATCAGGAAGCTGCTGGGCTGATTGTTGTAACGCGAGCGAGAGGGCATCGCTCTCTCCGCGTCATGCCCGCATTGATTGCGGGCATCCACGCCTTTTTTCCCCCGAGGCAAAGCAAGACGGGGATGCGCGGAACAAGTCCGCGCATGACGGCTGATAGAGTTGTGCAAAAAATTCCGCTACTTCTGCAGCCGCAGACCGAGCAGGAACACGTTGGCGTCGTAGTTGTAGCCGGTGACGTTGGTGCGCAGCCATTCGCGCCGCACCTCGCCCTTGAACCACAGGTCGCGGCTGAGTTTGTAGGTCAGGCCGAAGCCAAGCGAATAGCGCTGGTCCTCTCGGTCGGAATCGATGGCAAATGCCGCCGCGCTGCCCTGATAAAGATCGAAGCCAAAGCCGAACTTCACCGTCGCGATCAGCCAGCGGCGCAGCGCATGATCGACCTGCAAGCCGACATCGCGATACAGCACGCCGGAAATGCCGGGCACCGTGGATTCGCCGACGCTGGTCTTGCCGGTGAGCTTCACATTGGTCAGTGACGTCGCGGTCCACAACAGCGACGCATCGAACAGCAAGCCCTTCACGTCCGGAAGCCGCGTGTCCTGATAGGTCCGCTTGGTGTAGCCGATCGACACATCGCCGGTGAGCAGACGGCTCAATTCGAACGTGGTGCCGACACGGCCGAGCCAGGCTTTGGAATCGCGCTGATACCCGAAGTAATCGGTGGTGAGATCGTGCACGCGCGTGTCGTAGCCGCCTTCCACATAAGGCGTCACGCCGGGCCGAAGCTCGTAACCGGCGCGCAGCGTTCCGCCGTACTGGTTGAGATCGCGGTCATTGTTGTCCGCGGTCGTCCCGTCGACCAGCGACGATTTCTGCCAGACCGTGCGGTCGACAGTGCCCTTCACGCCGACCTCGAGGCGGTTGAAGCGATGCGCGATGCCGGCGACACCGCCGAAGGTTGTGGAGATCGGCAGGCGGGACAGGCCGGCCTGCACGTTCGGACTGTTCGGATAATCGGTGCCGATCAGCAGCCGGCCGCCGAGATCGATGCGCGTGTCGCGCGTCACGTCGATGCGGCCGTCGACGCTGCCGGTCGCCTGCGGGCGACTGATCGACGGCGTGAGATCGTCGCGATACCAGTTGTAGCTGCCGCGCAGGTCGGCCTTGAGCTCGTGGCGCAGCCAGTTCGATTGCGCGCGCAGTTCCGGCGCGATGGTGACGAGCGCCGAACCGCTGCCGCTGCTGCGTGCGCCGGGATTGCTGTCGTAGCCGCCATAGGCTTCGATCGCCGGAAACACGTCGAAGGTGCCGAGCCGCAGGCCCAGCGGCTCATACGGATCGCCTTCGGCGGCGAGCTTTTTGCGCTTGGTGAGCGGGGCAGGCTGCGCGCCGACAGGCGTTACCGGAACGCGCGCGGCCATCGCCTGTTCGGCAAGCGGCGGGATCGGCTTCTGATAGGGCGATGGGTCTGCCGTCGCGCGCGGCGCGGTCGCAGCGGACTCGGATGCGAGCGCGTCGGTCGCTGGCGTTGTGGCCGGTTTCCCCTTGGACGTGGCGGTCGATTTGGTCGACGCGCGACTAGCGGCGTTCTTCTTGCGCGCATTGGTTGAGTCGAAACCGGTGCGGCCGGCGCCCGACGGCACCGGCGTGAAGCCGCGCGTCGAGGGACCGAGCGGCGCCTTTCCCGCGGGCTTGAAGGCCGGCGTTACTTTCAGCGCATCGCGTGACGCGGGCGCCAGCGGATCGGCGGACGGCATGGCGGTCTGGGCAAGCGCCGGCGCGGCGAGCCCTACCCAGGTGACGACGCAAGCGGCGGCCACCGCCGCGGCACCCCTGCCGCACGGCCTCATCCCACTCCGCCTGCCACTCCGACGCGGCACCCGCGATCCTCCTCTGCCCGGCGTTTCGCCCGAGCAACGGCCCACAGCCCACCGGCGACGCGCCGGCAGGCTTTGGTTAAGGGAGTAGAAAAGGTTATGGTTAACGAGGCGTTGAGATCGCCCATACCCGGCCCTCGCCGGGTCGCGACCGCCCTCGCCCCGTGCTATGGAGGCGCGGCGCCGCCGCCCGTCCACCGGGAGCGGAACCCGGAACCCGCAGCTCCGTCGAGATTCGATGACCCCGACCAACAGTCCGACCCGTTCAATGACCGACTCATTCGACTCCATCGCCTCCGCCGTGCGCGCCCTGGAGGTCGAGACCGACGGCCTGAAAGCCCTGTCGGCGGCATTACGGAACGGGCTCGGCGGCGCCTTCACCGCCGCGGTCGAGCGGATCCGCGAGGCCCCCGGCCGGCTGATCGTCACCGGCATGGGCAAGTCCGGCCATATCGGCCGCAAGATCGCGGCGACGCTGGCCTCCACAGGCACTCCGGCTTTCTTCATCCATGCGGGCGACGCCGGCCACGGCGACCTCGGCATGATCACCACGCAGGACGTGGTGCTGGCGCTGTCGTGGTCGGGCGAGACCACCGAACTGCAGAGCCTGATCGACTATACGCGGCGCTACCGCATCACCTTGATCGCGCTCACCGCCGGCGCGGAGAGCACGCTCGGCAAGGCCGCCGACATCACGCTCGCGCTGCCGGAAGCGCGCGAAGCCTGCCCGCACAATCTGGCGCCGACCACGTCATCGCTGATGCAGCTCGCGCTCGGCGACGCGCTGGCGATCGCGCTGCTGGAAAGCCGCGGCTTCACCGCCACCGACTTCGGCGTGTTCCACCCCGCCGGCAAGCTCGGCGCGGCACTGAAATTCGCCCGCGACCTGATGCATGTGGGCGAGCGCATTCCGGTGGTGCCGCTCGGCACACGCATGTCGGACGCGGTGGTCGAGATGACCGGCAAAGGCCTGGGTTGCGTCGGCATCCTCGACGCGCACGGGATGCTCGCTGGCATCATCACCGACGGCGACTTGCGGCGGCATATGCGGCCTGACCTGCTGTCGGTGAATGTCGATGAGGTGATGACGCGCCAGCCGAAGACCGTACGGCCGGATCAGCTCGCCAGCGAGGCGCTGGAAATCCTCAACTCGTCGAAGATCACCGCGCTGATCGTCGCCGAGGGCAAGCGCCCGGTCGGCATCCTGCATCTGCATGATCTGCTGCGCGCCGGCGTGGCGTAACGTTTAGTGATCCAGCGCGACCGTCAGCGTCGCGCCATCGGTCGCGGTGACGCGCACGCGCGTGCCGGCCGGCACATCGGGGCCGTGCACCTGCCACAGCGTATCGTCGACACGCAGCCGCCCGGTACCGTCGACAATCGGCTGATCGAGCACGAACGTACGCCCGACCAAGGCGTCGGCGCGGCGGTTGAGGAACGGCTGGTCGCTGCGCGGCCCGACCGAACGGCCGAACCGCCGCCACAGCGGGATCGACGCCACGCTCAACAGCGCGAACACCACGAACTGCGCCTGCCATGACCAGTCAATGGTCAGCGAGATAATGCCGACCGCGAGCGCGGCGAGACCGAGCCACATCATGAAAGCGCCGGGCGCCAGCACTTCGATGATCAGCAAGGCGAGACCGGCGACGATCCAGCTCCAGCCGCCGAGCGAAACGACAAGTGACGTCATGATCCGGACCTATGCTTTCGGCACCGGCGGCACCGAAGCGCCCGGGCGCGGCGCCGGCCGCGCATCGCCGGAGAACGCCGCCTTCGACAGATCGGCGATGCCGGCGAGCGCGCCGAGGATGCCGGTCGTCTCCATCGGCACCATGACGAGCTTCTGGTTTGGTGAGCCGGCGATCTCGCCGAAAGCCTTGAGGTATTTCTCCGCGATGAAATAGTTGAGCGCCTGCACGTCGCCTTGCGCGACCGCGGCACTGACCATCTCCGTCGCTTTCGCTTCGGCCTGCGCCAGCCGCTCGCGGCCCTCGGCATCGCGGAACGCCGCCTCGCGCCGGCCTTCGGCCTCGAGGATCTGCGCCTGCTTCTCGCCTTCGGCGCGCAGGATCGCCGCCTGCCGCTGGCCCTCGGCGCTGAGGATTTCCGCGCGCTTCTCGCGCTCGGCCTGCATCTGCTTGCTCATGGATGCGACGAGATTGGCCGGCGGCACGATGTCCTTGATCTCGATGCGGTTGACCTTGACGCCCCACGGCGACACCGCCGCATCGACGACGCGCAGCAGCCGCTCGTTGATCTCGTCGCGATGCGACAGCATCTGGTCGAGGTCCATCGCGCCCATCACCGAGCGGATATTGGTCATCGTCAGCTTGATGATCGCCTGATCGAGATGCGCGACCTCGTAGCTCGCCTTGGCGGCGTCGAACACCTGATAGAAGGCGAGCCCGTCGACGGTGACCGTCGCGTTGTCCTTGGTGATGACCTCCTGCTGCGGCACGTCGACCGCCTGCTCCATCACGTTCACCTTGTGGCCGATGCGATCGAAGATCGGGATGATGAGATTGAGGCCCGGCCCGAGCGAGCGCGTATATTTGCCGAACCGCTCGACCGTCCAGGAATAACCCTGCGGCACCGTCTTCACGCCGCTGACCACCAGCACGATCGCCAGCAGGACGATCGCGATCACGAACACATCGAACCCGGACATCTCGCCCTCGTCACGGCTGAATTGCCGTTCGTTGCGGCCATTGTGATGGGTTGTGCCAGCGGCGGCAAGCTGGCTGGAGAATCCTTCTAGGCCCAGCCGCTCAATTCGCGTTGAACCACCGCGGCAATCACGCGCAGACCATCCTCGCTGTCGTTGAGACACGGGATCGCGGTGAACGATTCGCCACCAGCCGCGCGGAAGATGCCGGCATTCTCCATGGCGATTTCCTCGAGCGTTTCCAGACAATCGGCGGCAAAACCGGGCGTGACCACAGCGAGACGCTTCACGCCCTCGCGCGCCAGTTGCTCCACCGTCTTGTCGGTATAGGGCTTGAGCCATTCCGCCGGACCGAAGCGCGACTGGAACGTCAGGCGCAGACGCTTGTCGTCATAACCGAGACGCTCGCGCAGCAGCCGCGCTGTTTTCGCGCACTGGCAATGATACGGATCGCCCTTGCGCAGATACTCTTCCGGCATGCCGTGGAACGAGGCGAGGATCACCTCCGGCTCGAAGTCGAGCGTCGCCAGATGCTTCTCGATCGAGCGCGCCAGCGCATCGATATAAACCGGATCGTCGTAATAGGCCGGCGCGACGCGCAGCGCCGGCTGCCAGCGCATCGTCGCAAGCGCATCGAACGTCTTGTCACACACCGTCGCGGTGGTCGCGGCCGCATATTGCGGATAGAGCGGCACCACCAGAATACGGTCGCAGCCCGCGCGCTGCAGCGCATCGAGCTTCGACGCGATGGACGGATTGCCGTAGCGCATCGCCCATTCGACGATCAGCCGGCTGTCGTCGAGGAGCGGCGCGAGCTTGTCCGCCTGCGCGCGGGTGATGGTCATCAGCGGCGATTCATTGCGTTCGCGATTCCAGATCTTCTCGTAATCGCGGCCCTTGCGGCCGGGCCGCACAGACAGGATAATGAGATTGAGCACCAGCCACCATTTCAGCCGGTTCTCCTCGATCACGCGGCGGTCGGAGAGGAACTCCTTGAGATAGCGCCGCATCGACCAGTAGTCGGTCGCATCCGGCGTACCAAGATTAACCAGCAGCACGCCGATGCGGCGCGGGGGCAGATCGGGATGGCCGCTGGGCAGAACCGATGACGACGGTGATGACGGGTTTCCGGATTGCATAGCGCTATCAGCCGCGAACTGGCGGCGCGGTCAAGGGCATAACGACCACCACATCCTCATTCCGGACGCCGCGAATGCGTCGATCCGGAATCCATATCCCCACACACCATTTGCCTCCGGATTCCGGTTCGCGCTGCGCGCGCCCCGGAATGACAGCTAACCCACCGGCCGCTCGTCGGCGATCACCTTGCCGTCATTGGGGAGGCTCCCGGGTGCGACCAGCTTCACGACGCCGCGCAGCTTGGTGGCCGATTGCAGGGTCTCCGCCACCGCGGAGTCGAGCCCGGCGCCCGGTGTGGCGCATTCGGCCATCAAGGTCATGGTGTCCTGCTCGGCCGCGCGGCCGACCACGAGCCGTAGCCGTCCGAGTTCCGGATGCCGCTGCGCAACCTCGGCGAGCTGGCGCGGATGCACGAACATGCCTTTGACCTTGGCGGTCTGGTCGGCGCGGCCCATCCAGCCCTTGATGCGCGGCCCGGTCCGGCCGCACGGCGACGGCCCGGACAGCACCGCCGAAAGGTCGCCGGTGGCGAGCCGGATCATCGGATAATCGGCATTGAACGTGGTGATCACGACCTCGCCGACATCGCCCGCCGGGACCGGATCCCCGGTGCCCGGCCGCACGATCTCGACGATCATGCTTTCATTGACGATCAGCCCTTCGCAGGCCGGGCTTTCGTAAGCGACCACGCCGCCCTCCGCGAGCGCATAGCATTGCAGCGCCGCGAAGCCGCGCGCGCGCAACGCGTCGCGCAGCGAGCCCGGCAACGCCGCGCCCGACATCAATCCGCGCTTGAGCGAGGATGCATCGCGGCCGGTCTTCTCCGCGGTGTCGAGCAAGATCTTCACGAAATCCGCGGTGCCGATATAGCCGCTCGGCCGGAACTGGGCGATCGCTTCGAGCTGCTGCTCGGTGTTGCCGACACCGCCGGGAATGGTGGCGCAGCCGAGCTGATGCGCGCCCTCCTCCATGATGTAGGCGCCGGGCGTGAGATGATGTGAGAACGAGTTGTGCACCACATCGCCCGGCCGGAATCCCGCGGCGAACAGCGCGCGCGCCGCGCCGCCGAAATCCTCGCCGAACCCCTCCGGCTCGAAGATCGGCCCGGGCGACATCTGCAGCCGCTTGCAGCGTCCGGGCGGCGTGACGTTGAAACCGCCGAACGGCGGATCGTCCTTCTGCAACTGCGGCAGATCGGCCTTGCGCAGGACCGGCAGTTTCGCCAGCGCGGCCGGCCCGTCGATGGCATCGATGTCAACGCGGCCGAGATGACGCGCCCAGCCCGGCGCGGTTAAAGCGAGCCGCAGCGTATCGCGCAACCGCGCATATTGATCGTGTGCGCGCGCGTCGGCCGAACGGGTTTCCAGTGCGTCGTAATACTCGGTCATGGTCTTGCCGCTTCGCCACTAAAACCTGAACTGTTCAAATTGAATCGGCCCTCTTCCATTCCTCCCCGCGAACGCGGGTATCCAGCTCTTCGGCCAGGTGCGGATTCCCGCTTTCGCGGGAGTGAACGGGGAGGAGAGCGTATTCACGCGAGCCAGCGCTTGCGGCGGCGGTAGTGCTTGCCTTCGCGGAACGACTTGCGCTTACCCTCGGCGATGCCGAGATAGAATTCCTTGACGTCCTCGTTTTCGGTCAGCGCCTTGGCGTCGCCGTCCATCACCACGCGGCCATTCTCGAGAATGTAGCCGTAGTTCGCATAGCGCAGCGCCATATTGGTGTTCTGCTCGGCGAGCAGGAACGAGACGTTTTCCTTGGCGTTCAAGTCCTTCACGATCTCGAAAATTTCCTCGACGATCTGCGGCGCGAGCCCCATCGACGGCTCGTCCAGCAGGATCATCTTCGGCCGCGACATCAGCGCACGGCCGATCGCACACATCTGCTGCTCGCCGCCGGAGGTGTAGCCGGCCTGGGACTCCTTGCGCTCACGCAGGCGCGAGAAATAATTGTAGACCATGTCGAGGTCGCGGCGGATCGCAGCGCTACCGTCACGGCGCGTGAACGCGCCGGTCAGCAGGTTTTCCTCGATGGTGAGATGGCCGAAGCAATGCCGGCCCTCCATCACCTGGATGCAGCCGCGCCGCACCAGCTCGTTCGGCGACAGGTCGTGCACCTCCTCGCCTTCAAACAGGATCGAGCCTTTAGTCACTTCGCCGCGCTCGGAATGCAGCAGATTGGAAATCGCCTTGAGCGTCGTCGTCTTGCCCGCGCCGTTGGCGCCGAGCAATGCGACGATACCGCCGCGCGGCACATCGAGAGACACGCCCTTGAGGACGAGGATGACGTGATCGTAGATCACCTCGATATTGTTGACCGACAGAACGAGGTCGGCTGCCGCCGCGGCTGCCTTTGCACCGGTCGTCGTTGTCGTGGCCGTGCTGGTCATGTCACCGGTCCGCGGAATGACACAGAGAAAAAGCCTCCCCCCGCCAGAGTGGGAGCATCGGCGGAGAGAGGCATGGCGTCAGATCAGGAAGCCTTGTCGCACGCTTCGGTGCGCTTCGGCCACGGCTGGTTCTTGGTGACATAGTCCTGCGCCGCGGCCTTGAGCAGCGGCTCGACCTTGTCGTTCATCGGCTTGATCGGGTCCGATATCTTCACGTACTTCTTGCCGTCCCATTCCTGCATGAAGGCGGCGCTGTGACCGTTATGGTCGGTGCAGGTCAGCTTGACCGGATCGGTGAAGCCTTCCATGCCGATCTCCTTGAGACGCGCCGCGTCGACGTTGAGCGTCTCGAGACCGCGCCGCACGTCCTCGCCGGTGACCACCTTCTTGCCGGTGATCTTCTGCGCGTTACGGATCGCTTCGGCGATCAGCATCGAGTTGTAGACCCCGCGGTTGTAGAGCACCTCGCCGACGTTCTCCTTCGGCGCCTTGCTCAGGCCCTTGGCGACGACATGCTTCTCGATGTCCTTGATCACCTGGAAGCTGGCGCCGACGCCGTGCCAGTTCAAAGTCTTGAAGCCCTTGGAGGCATCGCCGGCGGAGCGCGGGTCATCCTCGCTCGGCCACCAGATCGAGATGAACTTGTCCATCGGGAAGTTCACCTTGACCGCTTCCTTGATCGCGGTCGGGTTCAGCGCGCCCCAGCCATACATCACCATATAGGCCGGACGGTCGCGGCGGACGTTGAGCCACTGCGCCGACTGGTTCTGCATTTCGGTGGCGCCGACCGGATAGAGCTTCAGCGTGAAACCGTAATCCTTGGCGAACTGCTCGAACAGCGGGATCGGCTCCTTGCCGAATCCGGCGTCGAGATAGATGTAGCCGATGGTCTTGCCCTTGAGCTTCTCGAGACCGCCTTCCTTGGTGCCGATGTAGCGCAGGATCATCGACAGGCCGTCCCAATAAGTGGCCGGCGGATTGAAGACCCACGGAAAGTCATCGCCGACCGCGGAGGCCGACAGACCATAGGCCATCGACAGAATCGGAATCTTGTCGACCGAAGCCTTCGGGATCAGACCGAGTGCGATGCCGGTCGACCACGGATTGGTCATCACCGGCTTCTTGCCCTTCACCTGCTCATAGCATTCGAGACCCTTCTTGGTGTCGTAGCCGGTCTCGCATTCGTCGACCGCGAGCTTGACGCCGCCGATGCCGCCGTCGCGCTCGTTGAGCATGGTGAGATAGTCGTGCATGCCGTTGGCGATCTGGATGCCGGAGCCGGCGAACGGCCCGGTCCGGTAGGTCATCAGCGGCACGTAGATCGTGTCCTGGGCCTGGGCCGGCGCCGTCGGCAGGGCGAGGCCCGCCGCCACGATCGCACCCAGAGCAAAATAAGTCGCGCGCATCGCGTTGTACTCCCTGTTGCTTCCTCTCCGGACGCCGCGCGGCGCCCGGCCTCTCCCCGGTATCCGGGGCATTTCATATCCGCCGCGCTGCCGCGGCGGTTCTGCCGTCAAGTGTGCCCAATCAATACGGGAAAGGCCACACCCTCAGTTTCTGCTTCCCGATCTGCCACAGCCGCGCGAGACCGTGCGGCTCGACAATCAGAAAGAAGATGATCAGCGCGCCGAGGATCATGAAGGTCAGATGCTCGACGGTCGCCGCGGGAATCGCGACGTCGAAATAGTAAGGCAGCGTCTTGATCACGATCGGCGCGCCCCAGATGAAGATGGCGCCGAGGAACGAGCCGATCAGGCTGCCGAGGCCGCCGATGATCACCATGAACAGGATGAAGAACGACTGATTGATGTTGAACGTGTCCGCCTCGGCCGAGCCGAACCACAGGAACACCATCATCGCGCCGGCAACGCCGCAGTAGAACGACGACACCGCGAAAGCGAGCAGCTTGGTGCGATAGAGCTTGATGCCGATCAGCTCCGCCGCGAGGTCCATGTCGCGCACCGCCATCCAGGTGCGGCCGATGCGGCCACGAATGAGGTTGGAGGCGAGCCATGTCATGACGATGACGATGCCGAGCGCCACCAGATAGCGCGTCGTCGGCGTCGCCATCGGCCCGGTGACCGGGATGCCGAACACCGTGCGGGTCGGCACCTCGATCGCGCCCGAGACATTGTTATTATAGAGCCACGGCACCCGCACGAAGCACCACGACAGGAAGAACTGCGCGGCGAGCGTCGCCACCGCCAGATAGAACCCTTTGATCCGCAGCGACGGCAGCCCGAACAGCGCGCCGACGGCGGCGGCGGCGAAACCGGACAGCACGATCATCAGGATGATGTTGGCATCCGGGAAATAGGTGGTCAGCTTGTAGCAGGCATAGGCACCGACGCCCATGAACGCGCCGCTGCCGAGCGACAGCAGTCCGGTGTAACCGGTGAGCAGATTGAGCCCGATCGCCGCCAGCGAGAACACCAGGATCGGCACGAAGAACGAGCTGATCAGAAACTCCGACATGAACAGCGGCACGCCTACGATCGCCAGCAGCAGGATGATGGCGACGCCGTAGCGGTCCTGCCGGATGGGGAAAACCGACTCGTCCGCCTCGTAGGTCGTCTTGAACTGACCGGCCTCGCGATAGAACATGCGTCACCCGTCATTCCGGGGCGCGCCGTTTCGGCGCGAACCCGGAAGCCAGCGGCTGTGAAGATGTGGCTGGATTCCGGGGCCGGCCTTACAGGCCGTCCCGGAATGACCAATACGAGAAATGACGATCCGCATTTTCAAATCCGCTCGATAATGCGTTCGCCGAACAGGCCCTGCGGCCGGAACAGCAGGAACACCAGCGCGATGACGTAAGCGAGCCAGCTCTCGATGCCGGAGCCGAGCAGCGGACCCCAGTAGAATTCGCCGAGCTTCTCGCCGACGCCGATGATGATGCCGCCGACGATCGCACCCGGCACCGACGTAAAACCGCCGAGGATCAGCACCGGCAGCGCCTTCAGCGCGACGATCTGCAGCGCGAACGACACGTCGGACCGCGCGCCCCACATGATGCCGGTCGCGAGCGCGACGATGCCGGCCGCGAACCAGACAATCACCCAGATCTGCTCGAGCGAGATACCGACCGACAGCGCCGCCTTGTGGCTGTCCGCCACCGCGCGCAGCGCCCGGCCGATTCGCGTCTTCTGGAAGAACAAAGCAAGCCCCGCCACCATCACCGAGGCGATCACCGCCGCCGCGATGTCGATCTTCTGGAAGCTGACGAAGCCGCCGAGCATCTTCACCTCGATGGCGCCGCGCGGCAGATGCAGGTCGTCGGTGATCATCACTTTCGGCTCGCCGCCGAAGATCAACTCGCCGAAGCCGATCAGGAAATAGGTCAGGCCGAACGTCGCCATGAAGAGAATGATGTCGGGCTGATTGACCAGCGGCCGCAGCATCACCCGCTCGACCGTCCAGGCGAGGGCGAACATCACCACCAGTGTCAGAGCGAGCGCGAGATAAGCGGCAAGATCGCCCGGCGCGACGCCCCAGCCACGCAGCATGGAATAGAGGCCGACCAGCGTCAGCGCTGCGAACACCATCATGATGCCCTGCGCGAAATTGAACACGCCGGAAGCCTTGAAGATCAGCACGAAGCCGAGCGCGATCAGGGCATAGAGCACACCGCCGACCAGACCTTCCCATAGCGTCTGCACCAGAAGATCCGGCGCGCCGCCCATCTGCACGAAGGGATCGATGAAGATTTTGTACAGGAGATCCATCGCCCGCCCCTAGTGCGCCACGCCGAGATAGGCGTCGATCACGGCCTGGTTCGCCTTCACTTCGTCCGGCGTGCCGTCGGCGATCTTGATGCCGTGGTCGAGCACCACGACGCGATCGGACAGGTCCATCACCACACCCATGTCGTGTTCGATCAGCGCGATGGTCGTGCCGAAGTGTTCGTTGACGTCGAGGATGAAGCGGGACATGTCCTCCTTCTCCTCGACGTTCATGCCGGCCATCGGCTCGTCGAGCAGCAACAGGTCCGGCTCCATCGCCAGCGCGCGCCCGAGCTCGACGCGCTTCTGCAATCCGTACGGCAGCCTGCCGACCTGCACGCGGCGAATGTCCTGGATCTTGAGGAAGTCGATGATCTCCTCGACCACCTTGCGATGCTCGACCTCCTCGCGCAGCGCCGGGCCGTAGCGCAGCAATTGCCAGAAGAAGCCGCGTTTCATCTTCAGCGTGCGCCCGGCCATGATGTTGTCGAGCGCCGACATCCCGCGAAACAGTGCGACGTTCTGGAACGTGCGGGCGATGCCGCCATAGGCCGCTTCGAACGGCCGCATCTTCGAGCGGGTCTTGCCGCGGAAGGTGATGCGGCCTTTCTGCGGATGATAGAAGCCGTTGATGACGTTGAGCATCGACGTTTTGCCGGCGCCGTTCGGGCCGATGATCGCGCGGATCTCGCCCTTGCGGATATCGAACGATACGTCGGTGATCGCCTTCACGCCGCCGAACGACAGCGACACATTCTCGACCGACAGCAGCATGTCGCCGATCCGGCCCGGCCGGGCGGCGCTCGCAGCGCTCGGCACGATCTCCGCATGAGGCGCCGTCATGCGGCCTTCCCCACCGGCGCGTGGATCGGCTCCAGCGCCATGTCGCGGATTTTCACGCGCGCCGAGATCACGCCCTTGCGGCCGTCCTCGAACGTCACCTGCGTCGAGATGTCGGCCTCGGCCGAGCCGTCATAGAGTGCGGTGACCAGCGGCGCATAACGCTCGGCGATGAATCCGCGCCGCACCTTCTGCGTGCGCGTCAGTTCGCCGTCGTCGGGATCAAGCTCCTTGTGCAGGATCAGGAAGCGCTTGACCTGCGCGCCCGCCATGATCGCTTCCGACGCCAGCGACTTGTTCACCTCGGCGACATGCTCCGCGATCATGTCATAAACGAGCGGATGGCCGGCCAATTCCTGATATGACGCATAGGCGACGTTGTTGCGCTCGGCCCAGCTTCCCACTGCCGTGAGATCGATATTGATCATCACCGCGACGTAATCGCGCTTGTCGCCATAGGCGACGACCTCGCGGATGTTCGGATAGAACTTCAGCTTGTTTTCGACATATTTCGGCGGGAACAGCATGCCGTTGTTGAGCTTGCCGACGTCCTTGGAGCGGTCGATGATCTTCAAATGCCCGGTCTTCTGGTCGAAGAATCCGGCGTCGCCGGTCTTCACATAACCATCTGCGGTCAGCACCTCGGCGGTCTTGGCCTCGTCCTTGAAATATTCGGTGAACATGCCGGGCGAGCGGAACTGAACCTCGCCGTCGTCGGCGATACGGACATCGACGTTCGTCATCGCCGGTCCGACCGTGTCGGAATAAATCTGTCCATCCGGCTGCGCGGTGACGTAGAGGAACGCCTCGGTCTGCCCGTAGAGCTGCTTCAGATTGAGACCGAGCGAGCGATAGAACGCGAACAGTTCGGGGCCGATCGCCTCGCCCGCCGTATAGGCGACGCGCACGCGCGACAGGCCGAGCGTGTTCTTCAACGGCTCGTAGAGCACGAACCGGCCGATGCCGTAGAGCAGCCGCCCAGCGAACGGCACCGGCTCGCCATTGAGCAATTTCTCGCCGTAACGCCGCGCGATGCCGATGAAGGTGCGATACAGCCATTTGTTCAGCGCGCTCGCATCCTCCATGCGGATGGTCACGCGCGTGAGCAACTGTTCGAGCGTGCGCGGCGGCGCGAAATAGAACGTCGGTCCGATCTCGCGCAGATCCTGCTGCACGGTCTCCGGGCTTTCCGGGCACGCCATGCAGAAGCCGGCAACGAGGCTCTGCGCATAATTGAGATAATGATCGCCGACCCAGGCGAGCGGCAGATAAGCGAGCGCCACGTCCCGCTCGGTCAGCTTGTCGAAGGTCACCGTGTCGACCGCCGCCTGCACCGACCGCGCGCAGGTGAGCATCACGCCCTTGGACTGGCCGGTGGTGCCGGAGGTGTAGAGGATGATCGAGGGATCGTCGCCGCTGCCGTTGGCGATATCGTCGTCGATCGTCCTGGCGAAGGCCGGATCCTTCAGCGCTTCAGCGCCGTCCTTGATGATATCGGCGATCGGCGTCAGCCGGCTGTGGTCGTAATCGCGCAGCCCGCGCGGCTCGTCGTAGAACATGCGCTCGAGCTTCGGCAGCCGATCCGTGATCGAGATGATCTTGTCGATCTGCTCCTGATCCTCGACGGCGGCGAAACGCACCTCCGCATGCGCCAGCACATAGGCGAGTTCTTCGGCGACCGCGTCGGCATAGACCGGCACCGGAATGGCGCCGAGCATCTGTGCCGCCATGACGGACATATAGAGCCGCGGCCGATTGCCGCCGACGATGGCCATGGTGTCGCCGCGGCGCAGGCCGAGCCGGGCGAGACCGGCGGCGTAGCTGCGCGCCTCCTCATAGACCTGGCGCCAGGTCCAGGTCTGCCAGATGCCGAGGTCCTTGTGACGGATGGCCGGACGCTCGCCGAACTGCCGGGCGTTGCGCACCAGCAGTTTGGGAAACGTGTTCAGTGCCGCATTCGGCCCCTCGGCCATGCTGCATCCTCCCCTCGGTTGGCGCCTTGCTGGCGCTCTTTCACCGGTTTTGGACCGCCGCAGTCGTTCGACGGTCAAGTCCGTTTATTGGCCCGTTCTCAGGATAACAGATTTCACCTTGGCGGCATCATCACAAGCGCCAGCTTGACAGACATGGAGGGGCAGTATCGGATATGTGCGCCGGTCTGTTATGGTCGGCCTTCCCCATATCGAGAAGGGTTGATCGCGGCCCCTCACCGGCCTCTGGTCATTCCGGGCGCGCAAAGCGCGAACCCGGAATCCAGACGCAGAAAAACTCCCACCGGAACTGGATTCCGGATCGCCGTTTTTCACACGGCGTCCGGAATGACGGCATAAACCCCACACGCTTCACTCGCCGTAGCGCGCCAGCTTCTCCGGACTGAGCACGGTGATGCCGCCGTGTTCGAGCTTGAGGAGCTTCTTGGCTTCCAGCACCTGCAGGCTCTTGTTGGCCGCCTGCCGCGACAGGCCGCACAACAGGCCGATCTCTTCCTGCGAAATCTCCAGATGCGGCACCGGGTCGCTGTAAAGCACCGGGTTGAACAGCCAGGAAATGTTCCGCGCCAGCCGGCCGGTTGCGTCCAGCATCCGGTCGTATTCGGCCAGCGCGATGAACTGGCCGAGACGCTCGTTGAGCTGCCCGACCAAAAAACGGTTGAAGGCGACGCTGTTCTCGAACAGCCAGAGAAAGGTGGCGCGGTCCATCAGCGCCATGCGGGTGTCACGCAGCGCGACGAGATCATAGCGGCGCGGCTCGTTCTTGAGGATCGAGCCTTCGCCGAACCAGCCGCCGGCGCGCAGGCCGGCGAGGGTCACCGCCTTGCCGCCCCGCGACACGGTGCCGAGCCGGATCAGCCCGACCGACACGCCGGTCCAGTAATCCAGCCGGTCGCCGCGATGGCAGATATAGCCGCCCTTGGCATAGCTCTTTTCGATGACACCGCGGCGCGCGGTGTCGAATTCCCGTTCGGTCAAAAACCGCGACCAGGACGCAATCTTGCGGAGTGTGTCTTCGGAAACCATCGGCGGGAATTATGCGCGCCAGAACCCGCCAAGCTCAAGTCGCATCACTCAGCAGCCTTCAGCACCGGCGCACCGCCGGCCCGAAACTGCTCGCGCAGCACCGCCTCTTCCTTCTTGGCGATGCCAAGGTGACGCTCCTTGACCGGGC
Source organism: Pseudomonadota bacterium (assembly GCA_023386635.1). Lineage (GTDB taxonomy): Bacteria > Pseudomonadota > Alphaproteobacteria > Rhizobiales > Xanthobacteraceae > Pseudolabrys. The sequence continues at coordinate 17,100 of JAEWJH010000071.1, read as the reverse complement.
CGAAGCCCCGGATCTTTTCCGGGATCGAGGCGAGCGCAACGGCGGTCGCATGGTTCGCCGGCGTCAGGTTCTGCATAAGCTCCGACAGCAGCGTCTCGTAATCGGCGATCAGCTTGCGCTCGGTGCGCCGCTCGTGCGTGTAGCCGAACGGATCGAGCGGCGTGCCGCGCAGCCCCCGCAACGACGCCAGCACGCGGAACACCGGCAGCATCCACGAACCGAACGTCATCTTCTTCGGCTCGCCGGTGACGGGATCTCGGCGGGCCAGAAGCGGCGGCGCGAGATGGAATTCGAGCCGCGCGGGCTCCCTGGCAAAGGTCGCCTTGAGCTGCTTGCGGAACGAGTCCCCGGAATAAAGCCGCGCGACCTCGTATTCGTCCTTGTAGGCCATCAGCTTGAACAGATAGCGCGCGACAGCTTCCGCGAAGCCGTCCTGTCCCGGCACGCGCTCGGCTTCCGCCGCCCGCGCCCGCTCGGCCCACTGCTTGTAGCGCGTCGCATAGCGCGCATTCTGATAGTCGGCGAGGAACGCGACGCGACGCGCCACGCGCTCGTCGAAGCTCTCCGACAGGCGGCGGGAATCGATCGCCTCGTCGTCGGACGGCTTGACCAGCGCTTCGACCGCCTGCGGATCGGTCACGGCGCGCCGGCCATAGCGGAACGCGGCGATGTTCATCGCCACCGCCTCACCGTTCAATTCGATCGCACGCTCGATCGCTTCCGCCGACAGCGGCAGCCCTCCGCTCTGATAGGCGTAGCCGAGCATGAACATATTCGCACCGATCGAATTGCCGAGCAGAGCGGTCGCGAGCCGGCTGGCATTGATCAGGCGCACCTTGTCGGCGCCGGCGGCGCTGGCGAGCGCGCGTTTCAGCCGCTCGGTCGGCAGCGAATAATCGGCGTTGCGGGTAAAGTCGCCGGGCAGGAATTCCGAGGTGTTGACGATGACCTGCGTGCTGCCGTGCTGCACGGCATTGAGGATCTTCTTATTCCCGGCGACGACGATGTCGCCCGCCAAAACGAGATCGGCCTCGCCGGCGGACACGCGGATCGCGTGGATATCCTCCGGCGTGTTGGCGATGCGAATGTGGCTGTAGACCGCGCCGCCCTTCTGCGCGAGGCCGGCCATGTCGATGACGCCGACCGCCTTGTCCTCCAGATGCGCGGCCATGCCGAGGATCGCGCCGACGGTAACGATGCCGGTACCGCCGACGCCGGTGACGATGACGCTATAGGGATGATTGATCAGCGGATGCGTCGGCTCCGGCAAAGCGGCCCAGTGCTCCGGCGCGTCGACCGCGTCGGCCTTCTTCAGCGCTGCGCCATGCACCGTGACGAAGGACGGGCAGAACCCCTTGAGACAGGAGAAATCCTTGTTGCAACTCGACTGGTCGATGGTGCGCTTGCGGCCCCATTCGGTTTCCAGCGGCTGCACCGAGACGCAGTTCGACTTCACGCCGCAATCGCCGCAGCCCTCGCAGACCAGATCATTAATCAGCACGCGCTTGTCGGGATCGGGGAACGCACCGCGCTTCCTGCGGCGACGCTTTTCGGCGGCGCAGGTCTGGTCGTAGATCAGCACGGTGACGCCGGGCACGATGCTCAACTCGCGCTGGATCTGCTGCAACTCGTCGCGATGATGGATCGTCAGGCCCTTCGGCCACGCGGTGTCCTCCGGATATTTCCACGGCTCGTCGCTGACGACGACGACGCGCTTTGCGCCTTCCGCCGCAACCTGCTGCGCGATCTGCGGCACCGTCAGACCGCCCTCGTTCGACTGGCCGCCGGTCATCGCCACGGCGTCGTTGAACAGGATCTTGTAGGTCATGGTGGTGCCGGACGCGATCGCCGCGCGCACCGCCAGGATCCCCGAATGGTTGTAGGTGCCGTCGCCGAGATTCTGGAAAACGTGGGCGCGGTTGGAGAACGGCGCCTCGCCGATCCAGTTGGCGCCCTCGCCGCCCATCTGCGTGTAGCCGGAGGTATTGCGGTCCATCCATTGCGACATGAAATGGCAGCCGATGCCGGCATAGGCGCGGCTGCCTTCCGGCACCACGGTCGAGGAATTATGCGGGCAGCCCGAGCAGAAATACGGGATGCGCAAGGCGACGTCGGTGCTTTCCGCCAGCGTGTGCTGCACGTTGCGCAGCCGCGTCACATGCGCCGCGATCTCGTCGTTCTGCCCGTAGCGCAGCAGCCGTTCGCCGATACAGATCGCCACGTCGTTGGGATCGAGCGCGCCTTTCACCGGGAACAGCCAACGGCCTTCTTCGTCCTTCTTGCCGATGCAGACCGGCTGGTTGGCGCTGCCGTACAATTCCTCACGGACCTGCACCTCGATCAGCGAGCGCTTCTCCTCGACGACGATGATGAGATCGAGACCTTGCGCGAAGTCGAGCAGGTCCTGGCGCGGGATCGGCCACGGGCACGCCACTTTGTGCAGGCGCAGGCCGAGCGTGTTGCAGCGGATTTCGTCGAGGCCGAGTTCGTCGAGCGCCTGCCGCACGTCGAGATACGATTTGCCGGTGGTGATGACGCCGATCTTCGGATTGCGGCCGCCGCTGAAGATGGTGCGGTTGAGCTTGTTGGCGCGCACGAAAGCGAGCATCGCGTCGCGCTTGAAGTCGTGCAGCCGCGCTTCCTGGCCCAGAATTGTGTCCTGCAGGCGGATGTTGAGACCGCCCGGCGGCATCGCGAAATCGTCGGGGAGGATGATCTTCACGCGGTCGAGCGCGCCGTCGACTACCGCGGTCGACTCCACCGTCTCGTGCATGCATTTGAGCGCCGCCCACGCGCCGGTGAAGCGCGACATGGCGAAGCCGTAGAGGCCGTAGTCGATGATTTCCTGTACGCCGGCCGGATTGAGGATCGGCATCATCACGTCGACGAAATGGAATTCCGACTGATGCGCCGTGGTCGAGGATTCGGCCGTGTGGTCGTCGCCCATCAGAGCGATGACGCCACCATGCTCCGACGAGCCAGCGAAATTGGCGTGGCGGAACACGTCGCCGGAGCGATCGACGCCCGGCCCCTTGCCGTACCAGATGCCGAACACGCCATCGAACTTACCTTCGCCGCGCAGCTCCGCCTGCTGCGAGCCCCACAGCGCGGTCGCCGCCAGCTCTTCGTTGAGGCCCGGCTTGAAGGTGATGTCGGCTTCGCCGAGCCGCTTCGCGGCGCGCATGAACTGCTGGTCGAGACCGCCAAGCGGCGAGCCGCGATAGCCAGTGACGAAGCCGCCGGTGTGGAGGCCGGCGCGAAGATCGCGCTCGTGCTGCATCAGGCACAGGCGGATGATCGCCTGATAGCCGGTGACGAAAATCCGCTCCTGGCTCAGGTCGTATTTGTCGTCGAGACTGACGGGGCGCAAAGTCGTCATCGATGCCTCTTGTCGGTGCGGAGCCGACACGCAGCGCAGGGAAAGCCCGCGACCGGATCACGCCCTATATAAGTCCCCGGCGGCGAATGCGCGATGATCCAGCGGATGGAAAAGCTGTCATCTCAACAGGCTAGGGTCAATTTCGTTCTCGCCACCGCCCCGGTCAGGAAATGTCCGCCGCGGGCGACGGCACGCATTTTGGCGCAACGCAGCAAGCGGGGCTGCCCCGCGTTTGTCGCCATGGCCTCCGGACGAACTGCCAATTAAGAAGGCAAGGTCGGTCCGATCATGACGCTCTCGCAGCCCACGACCATCGAAACACGCGCCTCGTGGATGACCGCGACGGTGGCGCTTGGCCTCATGACCATGGCGTTCGGCGCCAACTGGATCGCCTCGGTCGCGCTCACCACCATTGCGGCCGAAGTGAACGGTGCGCGCTCGGTGCCGGCGCTCGCCATGTCGCTGACCTGGCTCGGCGCGGCGGTCGGCGGCATCCTGATGGGCCGCATCGCCAACCGGATCGGCATCCGGTGGACCGTCATCGGCGGCTCCCTCATGATCGCGCTCGGCCTGGCCATCTCCACCCTCGGCCCGCCCTGGCCGCTGTGGATCGGTCACGGGCTGTTCATGGGCCTGATCGGGCTCAGCGGCATCAATGCGCCGATGTACATCTATACGAGCCAATGGTTCGACCGGCGGCGCGGATCGGCGCTCGCCCTGATCTCCAGCGGCTCCTATTTCGCCGGCGCGCTCTGGCCGCCGATCTTCGAGCGCGCCGTCGCCTATATCGGCTGGCGGCACACCATGCTGACCTATGCGGTGCTGGAAATGGTGGTGATCATTCCGCTGGCGCTGATCTTCCTGAAGCCGCCGCCGGAAATCACACTGGCGGCCAAGGGGAGCCCCGCCGCCCGCGCCGAGGTGGCCCGCCCGCTCGGCCTGCCGCGCAATGTGTTCTTCGCTCTGCTTTGCCTTGCCGGCGTCCTGTGCTGCATCCCGATGGCGATGCCGCAGCAGCACCTCGTGGCCTTCTGCAGCGACGTGGGCTTCAGCCTCGCCACCGGCGCGGCGATGCTGTCGGTGCTGCTCGGCACGGCGTTCCTCAGCCGTCAGATCTGGGGCGTGATCTCCGACCGGATCGGCGGCCTGATGACGCTGCTGATCGGTTCGGGCGCGCAGGCGATCGCGCTGTCCGGCTTTCTGGTGACGCAGGACGAACTCGGCCTGTTCGCGGTGTCGTTCGCCTTCGGACTCGGGTTCAGCGCGATCATCCCCGCTTATGCGCTGGCGGTGCGCGAACTGTTCCCGGCCTCGGAAGCGTTCTGGCGGATTCCGACGGTGCTGATGTGCACCGGCATCGGCATGGCGAGCGGCGGCTGGCTTGCCGGCCACCTCTACGACCGCTTCGGCTATTACCTGCCGGCATTCGGCTTCGGCGTCTTCTCCAACGTGCTCAACTTCGTGATCCTGGGCTTCCTGCTGTGGTGTCTCTCACGCGCGCAGACACCGACGGCAGCGACCGGGACAACGGCAAACGCGACGGCGTGAGCTAAGGCTCTCCCGCGCCCCACTGCCAGAAATCGGTACCTTCCTCGCGCAGGAACCGCGCCAGCACCATCATGTGAACCTCGGTCGCGCCGTCGACGAGCCGCGCCGAGCGAGCGTAGCGGTATAGCCATTCCGCGACCGTATCCTTCGAGTATCCGCGCGCGCCCTGCAACTGCACGGCGAGATCGGCCGCCCGGTGCAGCGTGTCCGCGACCTGAACCTTGGCCATGGAGATTTCCTTGCGCGCCCGCTCACCCTGATCGAGCATCCACGCAGCATGCATCGTCAGCAGCCGGCCGATCTGGATCTGCTGCGCGACTTCGCCGAGTTTGATCTGCACGCTCTCGCGATCGGCGAGACGGATGCCGAAGCCGGTCCGCTCCGCGACATAGGCCTGCGCGATCTCGACGCAGCGCTTGGAAAATCCGAGCCAGCGCATGCAATGGGTGAGCCGCGCCGGGCCGAGACGGATCTGCGTCAGTTTCAGCCCGTCGCCCTCGCCCATCAGCACGTTCTCGGCCGGGATTTCGAGGCCGTCGAATTCCAGCTCGCAATGGCCGCCGTGCTCCTCCGGCCCCATGATCGGAATGCGCCGCGCGATGCGCCAGCCCGGCTGGTCCTTGTGAAAGAGAAACGCCGTCAGCCCGCGCCGCGCGTCATCGGAGGTGCGGGCGATCAGGATGAAATGCGCCGCGCCGTCGGCGCCGGTGATGAACCATTTGCGCCCGGTGACGATGTAGCGGTCGCCCTTCTTTTCCGCGCGGGTGCGGATCATGCCGGGATCAGAGCCGCCGCCCGGCGCCGGCTCGGTCATGGCGAACGCGGAGCGAACCTTGCCCTCGACGATCGGCCGCAACCAGCGTTCCTGCTGTGCCGGTGTCGCGACCCGCGCGATCACGCTCATATTGCCGTCGTCGGGCGCCATGCAGTTGAGCGCCAGCGGCCCGAACACCGAGCGCGCGGCTTCCTCGTAGACCGCCGCCCAGGCGACGACCGGCAAATCCATGCCGCCGAATTGCTTGGGCGACTGGGGCGCCCACAGCCCGGCGGCGCGCGCCTTCGCGCGAACAGGCTCAAGCCGCTCCGCCGGAATGTTCTCGTGCTCGGAGAAATTCGCCGGATCGCCCTCCAGCGGCAGCACATGCGCGGCGATGAAATCGCGGGTGCGCCGGCGCAACTCCTCGATCTCGGGCGACAGCGAAAAATCCATCCTCAGGTCCTCTCCGCCTCACCGACCATAAAGCGCCTGCGGCAGCGCCGTCGCAAGCCCCGGCCACGCCCACAGCGCGGCAAGCGCGACGAGCTGGATCGCCACGAAGGGGATGATGCCGACATAGATATGCCGCGTGGTGATCTGCGGCGGCGCGACGCCGCGCAGGAAGAACAAGGTCGCGCCGAGCGGCGGGTGCATATACGAGGTCTGCAGGTTCATGGCGATCAACACGCCGAGCCAGACCGGATCGACGCCGGGCATCTTCAACAGCGCCGGCGCCACCAGCGGCACCACCACGAAGATGATCTCGAACGCATCCATCACGAAGCCCAGCAGGAAAATGCCGAGCATGACGATCAGCACCGCCGACACCGTCCCGCCCGGCAGATCACCGAGCGCGCGGTTGATGAGATCGTCGCCGCCGAGCGCGCGGAACACGAGGCTGAACAACGTCGCGCCGATCAGGATGACAAAGATCATGCTGGTAATCTGCGTGGTGCGCCGCGCCACCGGGCCGATCAGTCCGCGCACGCCGCTGCGCGCCGCCGCCAGCAGCACCGAGCCGACCGCGCCGATCGCCGCCGCTTCGGTCGGCGTGGCGATGCCGGCGAGGATCGAGCCGAGCACGGCCGCGATCAGGACAAGCGGCGCCACCATCGCCCGCAGGATGCGCCCGAACAGCGCAAGGCCATGCGGCGCGCCCGGCTCCGGCGGCATCGCCGGCGACCAGGCCGGTTTGATGATGGCGATCGCCACCAGAAACAGGATGTAGAGCAGCACCAGCGAAAATGCCGGGATGATCGCGCCGGCGAACAGATCGCTCACCGTCACCGAACGCGGCGCCAGCACGCCGGCCGACAATTGCGCCGACTGATAGGCAATGGAAAGCTGATCGCCGAGCAGCACCAGCACCGTCGCCGGCGGGAAAATCTGCGCCAGCGTCGCCGTCGCCGCGACCGTGCCGGCGGCCAGCCGTGGGTCGTAGCCGAAACGCAGCATCGCCGGCAGCACGATCAGGCCCATGGTCACCGTCGTCGCGCCGACCACGCCCTTCGCCGCCGCCAGCAGCGTGCCGACGACCACCACGGAAAACCCGAGACCGCCGCGCAGCGGCCCGAACAGCCGGCCCATGCTTTCCAGCAAATCTTCCGCGACGCGCGAGCGCTCCAGCATCACGCCCATGAAAATGAACAGCGGGATCGCCAGCAGCACCTCGTTGGTCATCACACCGAAGATGCGCTGCGGCAGCGCGCCGAGAATGCCGAGCGTCATCGCCCCGGTAAGATCGCCGATCAGCGCGAAGGCGAGCGACACGCCGGCGAGCGTCAGCGCCACCGGATAGCCGGCCATCAGAACGACGACGACGGCCGCGACCATGCCGATCGCCAGCATATCGGCGAGCGGCATCAGCGCGCTCCGTCGCGCAGCGTGTGGATCGCACGAATGAGTTGCGACACGCCCTGCAGCGCGAGCAGCGCCGCGAAGAGCGGGATCAACGATTTCAGGATGAACACCGCCGGCAGGCCGCTGGTCTCATGGGAGCGCTCGAGGATCGCCCACGACCGCGCCGCGTAGGGCCACGACAGCCAGATCAGCCACAGCGCGAACGGCAGCAACAGAAGCAGCGCGCCGAGGGCATCCGTCAGCGCCTTCCGCCGCGGCGAGGCATCGGCATAAAAGATGTCGACGCGCACATGGCCGTTGTCACGCAAGGTCCACGCCGCAGCCAGCAGGAACATCGCCGCGTGCGCGTAGATGATCGATTCCGCGAGCCACACCGAGCCGATCCCGAACACATAGCGCAGCACCACCAGCGCGAACACGGCCGCGACGACAAACGGCGCGAGCCACGCAGCGGTCTGGCCGACGACACCGGAGATCCGGTCGATGCTGTCGGCAATCCTGAGCGGCAATGTGGGGGATGGATGAGTCATAAGGAGTAAGTCATGGCGGCCGGCGGCATCATGGCACAATCGCGCGAGCGATGCGCGCCGGGCAGCCATGACGCGTCACACCATCGGCAGCTTTTCGCTCGCCAGATAACCCATCAGCAGTAGCACGCCGAAGGCGAGCACCAGGGCCGCCGCCGTGGTCTCCAGCGCGCGAAGGATAATCGTGCCGGCGCCGGGCTTCGTCCGGGCGAGGCGCGACGCAAGGCCGCGCCCGCCGACCGCGAGCAACGCGATCGCCGTCACAGTCAGCGCGGTGCCAAGCCCCATCGCGAGGGTCGCGGCGACGCCGGTGAGAAAAATCCCCTGCGCCAGCGCGAAAACGAGCACGATGATCGCACCGGAGCACGGCCGCAGACCGACCGCGACAATCGCCGAAAGGCCGCGCCGCCAGCCGCCCGGACCCGCAAGGTCCTGCGGTTCCGGGCCATGGCCGTGGCCCCAGGCCGACGCATGGTCGTGATCGCAAACACCATCCTGGTGGTGATGATGGTGAGCGTGATCATGCCCGTGCTGATGGCCGTGATCGTGGTGAGCATGCTCATGGCGCGAAGCACGCAGGGCGCGCAGCAGCGCCCCGCCTTTCACCCACAGGAGCCGCGCGCCGATCAACGCGATCAGCGCATAGCTGACGATCTCGATCCAGCGCACCGCCTCGCCCATCGCGCGCGCGGTGGCGCCGAGCAGAACGGCGGCGATGCCGACGATGGCGACAGCGACGAATGCCTGCAGCAGCGCCGACGCGAACGACAGCACCACGCCGCGCCGCCACGTCTCATCATTGGCGACGAGATAGGACGAAATCACCGCCTTGCCGTGACCCGGTCCTGCGGCATGAAACACGCCGTAGGCAAACGACAGCCCCATCAGCGCCCAGGCGGCGCTGCCGTCGGCTTTCGCCGCACGGATCGCCGCCGCGAGCGAACGATAGAACGCCGCCTGCTGGGTGATGATCCATTGCGCGAAGCCGCTGTCGGTGGCGGCGGTGCGCGGCACGCCGAATGGCTGCGCGAGCGCATCCATTGCGACGAGCCAGACTGCCAGCATGGCCGCGCCGGCGAGCAACCGCCGCGCCCTCACGGACACGTCACCAGGATCCGATTGGCGAAGCTGTCATCGAGCCGGTCGTTGACATTCGGCGTCGTGGCGTCGAGCTCGCTCAGGCGCTTGCTCTGCTCGGCGCTCATCTCCTGCGGCGCGCGCGTCATCACCGCGCAGCCCTGCGGCGCGGCCGCGAGCGTGGCGGCCTCCTTGGGCGCCAGCTCGAACGCGACAAAGAACGTCTCGTCGTAGATTTCGATCTCGAGCTGCTTCGCCTTCGCCGGCTGTTTGGCCGGCAGGACGAAGTTCAGCGTCAGCGCCGCGTCCTTGTAGTCGAGCCAGTAGTCCTTCGGCTCCTCGAACACGAAGGACTTTCCGTCGGCCTTGGCATAGGTGAAGAAGCCGTATTCGCGCAGCGAGGTGACATTGACCTTGGCGAGCGAGGCCAGCTCCTCGCGGGTGAACTGCCCCTTGGTCTGCTGCGCGATGCCCTGGGTCGCGAACGCCGAGAACATGTCGTCGAAGGTCCAGGCGTGGCGCACGCCGGTGACGGTGCCGTCCGGCGCGTAGAGGATCTGACTGCGGATCGTCACCCACACATGCGGATGCGCCAGCGCGGGCGTCGCCGCCGCGGCACACAACAGGGCAATCGCCAGAACGAGAGCGCGAACCATCGGCCGAATCCTAACGCCAACTGCGGCGCGAGCGAGGCGGGCAAAAGCGCGCATCAACGCGGCGCGGCTCATACGCCGGCCGCGCCACCATCGGCACGCGGATCGTGTCCGCCCTCGATCTCGCCGGACGGATGCAGGATCACCGCGCCGGCGTGTCCCATCGTGTCCGAGTAGGCCTCGTCGATCACCTCGACATCGTGGCCGGCGGACAGGAGCTGCTCGATCAGGTTGCCATCGAACCGGCTTTCCAGCCGCAGATTGGTCTTCACCGAACCCCAGGTCCGGCCGAGCAGCCAGCGCGGCGCGTCAAGCACCTTGTCGAGCGGCTGCCGATAGAGGACGTGGCGCGCGAACAGCATCGCCTGGGTCTGCGGCTGGCCGTCGCCGCCCATGGTGCCGTAGGCCATCACCCGGCCGTCGTCGAGCACGGCGAGCGCGGGATTGAGCGTGTGGAACGGCAGTCGCCCGGGTGACAGCGCGTTCATCGCCTTGGCATCGAGCGAGAAGCTGGCGCCGCGGTTCTGCATCAGCACGCCGGTTGCCGGCAGCACGCAGCCCGAGCCGAACTCCCAGTAGATCGACTGGATATAGGAGACGACGAGGCCGGAGGCGTCCGCCGCGCCCATCCAGATCGTATCGCCCTCGCCGTAGGGCGCCGGCCATTGCGCCGCCTTGCGGCGGTCGATCTTGCGCACCTCGGCGTCGAGGAACGGCGCGGCGAGATAAGCATTCAGATCGGCGGTGATGCGCGCCGGATCGGTGACCACGCGGTCGCGCACGCGGAACGCGCGCTTGGTCGACTCCACGATGCCGTGAACGAAATCGAAGCCGTCGGCTTCCGCGACCTTCAGCCGGTCGAACAGGCCGAGGATGATCAGCGAGGCCAGACCCTGGGTCGGCGGCGGCGCGTTGTAGAGCTTGCCGGCGCCGACCGTCGTCGTCAGCGCGTCGGCGATGAAGCCCTTGTGCCGGACAAGGTCCTCGCGTGTCACCGGGCTGCCGATGCGCTCGAGATCGGCGGCGATCTCGCGGCCGACATCGCCGCGATAGAAATCGTCGAGACCGGCGCGGCCGAGCTGCTCCAGCGTCGCCGCGAGCGCTGTCTGCGTCAGCGTCGTGCCGGCCTCCGGCACCTTGCCGTCCTTGAGGAAGGCCGCGGCGAAGCCCGGCGCATCCTTCAGCTCGCCGAGCTTGTCGCGGGTCAGCGCGTGCTGGCTGCGCGTCATGGTGTAACCGCCGCGCGCATGGCCGATCGCGCCGGATAGCAATTCGGGAAGCGGCATGCGGCCACCGAGCGCCTTCGCGGCGTCGAGCGCCAGCATCCAGCCGGAAATCGCTGCCGGCACGGTGAGCGCGGCAAGCGGACCGCGCGCCGGGATCGTGTCGTGACCGCGGTCGCGATAGAACGCCGGGGTCGCCTTGGCGCCGGCGGCGCCCGCGCCCATCAGCGCGCGCACGCGGCCATTGGGCTCGCGGATCACCCAGAAGCCGTCGCCACCGATATGGTTCATGTGCGGATAGACGGCGGCGATCGACGCCGCCATGGCGATAATCGCCTCGAGCGCGTTGCCGCCTTCGGCGAGAATGCGCTGGCCGTCCGCGACCGCGCCGCTGTGCGGCGCCGCCACCACGCCGCGCCGATGGCCAGCCGTATAGAGAGACTTCGTCATTCTGCCCGCCGCCTTCCGAGAACCGTTTCCAGCATCAGGTCATGCAACAAGGACGCCGGGCGGGACAAGAGGGTGCTCACGCCCGCCTGTGACGTTTTCCGGAGACGACGACCTTTTCCCGCCCGTCAGGCCGCCTCGTTCTCGATCAGCCCGCGCTTCCTCAACAGCGCGTCGACCGACGGCATCCGCCCGCGGAAGGCCTTGTAGGCCTCGGCCGGATCGCGCCGGTTGCCGGCTGAGTAGATGAAGTCGTGGAGCCGCCGCGCGGTCGCCGGATCGAACGGATCGCCGGCCTCGGTGAAGGCGGCGAAAGCGTCGGCGTCCAGCACCTCGGACCACATGTAGGAGTAGTAGCCGGCCGCGTAGCCGTCGCCGGAGAACAGGTGCTGGAAGTGCGGCAGCCGATGCCGCATCACCATGTCGTCCGGCATGCCGATCCGCGCGAGGCTGTCGCGCTCGAACGCCGAGACGTCGAGGTCCTCCTCCGCCGGCCGGCCGTGCAGGTCGAGATCCACCAGCGCCGACGAAGTGTATTCGATGGTGGCGCAGCCCTGGTTGAAGGTCTTTGCCGCCAGCACCTTGTCGATCAGCGCGCGCGGCATCGGCTCGCCGGTCTTGTAGTGGCGGGCGTATTCACCCAGCAGGTCCGGCACCGTCAGCCAGTGCTCGTAGAGCTGCGACGGCAGTTCGACGAAATCGGTCGCCACGTTGGTGCCCGCCAGCAGCGGATAGGTCACGTCGGAGAGAAGCCCGTGCAGGCCGTGGCCGAACTCATGAAACAGCGTGGTGGCGTCGTCGAACGACAGCAGCGCCGGCTCGCCCGGCTGCGGCTTCGCGAAGTTCATGACGTTGACGATGATCGGGCGGATATTGCCCGACAGCCGCTCCTGATCGCGGAACGAGGTCATCCAGGCGCCGCTGTGCTTCGACGGCCGCGCGAAATAGTCACCGATGAACAGGCCGATCTCCTGCCCGCCGCGGCCGGTAACGCGCCAGGCGCGCGCGTCGGGATGATAGAGCGGGATGTCGGCCGGCGTGAACGTCAGGCCGAACAGCCGGCGCGCCGCCTCGAACGCCATGGCGATCATCTTGTCGAGCTGCAGGTACGGCTTGATCTGCCCCTCGTCGAGATCGAAGCGGGCCTTGCGCACCTTCTCGGCGTAGTGGCGCCAGTCCCACGGCGCGAGGGTGAAGTTGCCGCCCTCGGCGCGGATCATCGCCTGCAACTCCTCCCGCTCGGTGCCGACGCGGCGCTTGGCCTGCTGCCAGACCTTGTCGAGCAGGTCGTGCGCCGCCTGCGGCGTGCGCGCCATCTGGTCGTCGAGGCGGAACGCGGCGAAATTGTCGTAGCCCATCAGCCGCGCCCGCTCGGCGCGCAGCGCGACCATCTCGGCGATGATGGAGCGGTTGTCGGTCTTGCCGCCGCCCTCGCCGCGCGCCAGCCAGGCGCGGTGCGCCTTCTCGCGCAGGTCGCGGCGCGCCGAGAAAGTCAGGAACGGCTCGATCGAGGAGCGCAGCAGCGTCACCGCGTGCTTGCCGGGATGGCCGCGCTCCTCCGCCGCCGCGCGGGCATCGGCGCGAACGAAATCCGGCAGGCCGGCGAGATCGTCGTCGTCGAGCACCAGCGTGTAGTCGCTCTCGTCGGCCAGCACGTTCTGGCCGAAGGCGGTGCCGAGGCTCGCGAGGCGCTCGCCGATTGCCGCCAGCCGGGTCTTGCTGGCCTCGTCGAGCGCGGCACCGGCCCGCACGAAGCGGACGTGGTAGCGCTCCAGCACCCGCGCCTGCTCGGCCGAGAGCGCGTGCTCGCCGCTGAGTTCCCCCGCCTTGTGCCGCCGCCACAGCGCATCGATCCGGCCGAACAGCGCGGGATTGAGAAAGGTCTCGCTGTCGTGGCGCGACAGCAGCGGCGCGATGTCGCGCTCCACCGCCTGCAGGGCGTCGCTGGTGTCGGCGCCGGCGAGGACGAAGAACACGCTGGCGATCCGGTTCAGCGCCGTGCCGCTCTTCTCCAGCGCATCGACCGTGTTGGCGAAGTTCGGCGCTTCCGTTTGCCCTGCGATCGCCGCAATCTCTGCCCGGTGCGCGGCCAGCGCCGCAGCGAAGGCGCCGGGGAAGTGCTCGGGCTTTACCGCGGCGAAGTCTGGAAGCCCCGTGGGGCCGGCCCAGTCGCGCAGGAGCGGATTGTCGGAGAGGGTCGCGTTCGCCGGTGCGGTCATGAGCCTGCCTTTTTGCCTTGCTTTTCAACCTTGATTGAACGGTCACTTTCGACCAGATTGCAGCCGTTTTGGGGTGAATGCACGTCCCGTGCGATCATCCTGCCTCAAAGCCGCCTGAAGGACCGCCAGTGATGAACGCCGCTTCCAAGTCGCCAAACTTGCCTGCCCGCCGGATCCTCTGGGCCAACGTCTCCACCGTCATCAGCGCCGCGATCCTGATCGGCGCCGAGGTGTTCGGCGCAGCCTTCGCCGGAAGCTGGGCCATCGCCACGCTGTTCGAACTCGGCGACACCGGCGCCAAGGTGTTCGACGTGGCATTCGTGCTGATCGGCATCGCCGTGATGGTGAAGTTCGTCCGCGGCGCGACCCGCGTGGAGCCGTTCACCACCGCCGGCTGATCGTTAACGCGGCTGAATATCCGGTCAGAGAGTCGGCAAAGCGTTGCTGTTTGGCATCGCTGTAAAGAATGTTGAGAATTCGTGTGTGCAGCACGAACAAAATCTCTTGCGCTCACCCTGAGTCTCTCATATTTCCACCACGCCCAATTTCGCACGTGCCTGTGGCCGTGTGTCGGTCGGTAGGTATCCGGACAAGAGGCCGGACAGCCGCCTGAGAAAGTGAAGTTCGCTTTCTTAGCACTTGACCGGCAGCCGGAGGCGAAACCGGCGCACCCCGCGCTCAACGGGGGACGCGGCTTAAAGCAACGACGGAGCGGGCTTCTTTGGTCTCTGCCGGCCTTCCACCGCCGGCGACGGGTCACCGACGAGGCTTGTCCATCATTGCCAGCAGCGCGGCGGGGTCCTCCCTTCCAAGCCAAGGCAGCTAAGCGGCCAAGAGCAAACGGCGCCTGCGTCCCCATCGCGCACCGCCGGACAGCTCCCGCAGCCGCATCACCGGACGGACGTTGTCCGTCCCTTGAGCTTGGGATTAGCGCCAATGAACGAGCGCATTCGTAACTTTCTGCGTGACCGCCGCGAGGACGGGCCCTGCCTGGTCGTCGACCTCGAAGTCGTGCGCGAGAACTACACCAACTTCGCCAAAGCCTTGCCGGATACCCGGGTGTTCTACGCCGTGAAGGCGAACCCGGCGCCGGAGGTGCTGTCGCTGCTGGCGTCGCTCGGTTCCTGCTTCGACACCGCCTCGATCCCCGAGATCGAGATGGCGCTCGCGGCTGGCGCCACGCCGGACCGCATCTCCTTCGGCAACACGATCAAGAAGGAGCGTGATGTCGCCCGCGCCTACGCGCTCGGCATCCGCCTCTTCGCGGTCGACTGCAAGGAAGAGGTCGACAAGATCGCCCGCTCCGCTCCCGGGAGCCGCGTGTTCTGCCGCATCCTGTCCGACTGCGTCGGCGCCGAATGGCCGCTGTCGCGGAAGTTCGGCTGCGAGCCGGCCATGGCGGTCGATGTGCTGGAGCATGTGCTGCGGCAGGGCCTCGAGCCCTACGGCGTGTCGTTCCACGTCGGCTCGCAGCAGCGCAACCAGCATGCCTGGGACCGGGCGCTCGCGCAGGCGGCGGCCGTGTTCAAGGAGTGCGGCGAGCGCGGCATCAACCTGTCGATGGTCAACCTGGGCGGCGGCTTCCCGACCAAGTACCTGAAGAACGTTCCGTCGGTGAAGACCTACGGCAATGCCATCTTCAAGGCGCTGCGCAAGCATTTCGGCAACCGCATCCCGGAAACGATCATCGAGCCGGGTCGCGGCATGGTCGGCAATGCCGGCGTGATCGAAACCGAGGTCGTGCTCGTCTCCAAGAAGAGCGAGGAGGACGACGTGCGCTGGGTCTATCTCGACATCGGCAAGTTCGGCGGTCTCGCCGAGACGATGGACGAGGCGATCCGCTACCCGATCCGCACCCCGCGGGACGGTGGCGATCTGGCCCCGTGCGTGCTCGCAGGCCCGACCTGCGACTCGGCCGACGTGCTGTACGAGAAGCAGCCCTATCCGCTCCCGGTCAGCCTGGAGATCGGTGACAAGCTGCTGATCGAAGGCACCGGGGCCTATACGTCGACCTACTCGGCGGTGTGCTTCAACGGCTTCCCGCCCTTGAAGACGTATCACATCTAAGATCCGGGAGCCGGCTTCGGCCGGCTCCCCTTCCCGTCAATCCAGTCCCGACTGACAACGCCCTGTCCGGCTTGTGGCCGCAGGGCGGGGAGGCATGCGTCATGGTTCACGACATCACCATCCGCCAAGACATCCTTATTCGCAAAGACATCGTTATTCGCAAAGAGCGGCTGCGCGACATCGATGCGCGCGAAAACCTGCTCGACGAAGCGTTCGGCGAGGGGCGGTTCACCAAGAGCTCGCAGCGGCTGCGCGACGGCCGCCTGCCGGCCGACGGACTGTCGTTCGTCGCCTGCGACGGCGGGCGCGTCGTCGGCACCGTCCGGCTGTGGTCGGTGTCGTGCGGCGGCCGCGACGCGCTGCTGCTCGGGCCGATGGCGGTCGCGGACGACTGCCGCAGCCGCGGCATCGGCGGCAAGCTGATCGGCCGCGCGCTGCGTGAAGCACGCCGGGCCGGTCACGGGGCCGTCGTACTGGTCGGCGACGCTGCTTATTATGGCCGCTTCGGCTTCAGCAACGCGAAGACGCAGGACCTGCGCATGCCCGGCACGCCGGAGCCCGAGCGGCTGCTGGCGATCCAGTTCGTGCCCGGCACGCTCGACGGCGCGCGCGGCGCGATCGTCGCCACCGGCACCGTCGTGCCGGAGATCGCCCTGCCGTCGCAGCCGCTGCGCCGCGCCGCATAACCAACCTGAAGAGCGGGGACGCCGTGCCGGTCCGGCGCGGCGTCCTCTTCCGTTTGGAGACCATGGCGGATAAGACCCCCGCTGAAGTTCTTCTCTGACGCGTTTTCTTGACGCGAACCGGTCCCCACTTCGCTTGAAAACGCTATCTTGGAGTGTTGTGAAAAATGACCCATTGGCCCGTTCACGCCCGCTTTGACGGACCCATCGTACTGGTCGGCCTCGGTTCGATCGGCCGTGGCATCCTGCCGCTGCTGGAACGGCACATTCAGTTCGACCGCTCGCGCTTCACGGTGATCGACCCGCTCGATCTGCACCGCGGTCTGGTTGACGAGCGCAAGATGAACTTCATCAAGGGCGCGCTGACGCGGGAGAACTACCGCGACGTGCTCAGGCCGCTGCTGACCGCCGGTCCCGGCCGCGGGCTGATGATCAATCTGACGGTCGACACCGGCTCCGCCGACCTGATCGAGTTCTGCCAGAGCATCGAGGCGCACTACATCGACACGGTGTGCGAGCCGTGGCCCGGTCTCTATGACAATCCGAATGCGACGCATGCGGAGCGCACCAACTACGTGCTGCGCGAGGAGGTGCTCAACGTGCGCCGCCGCAAGCCCGGCGGCGTCACCGCCGTCAGCGCCTGCGGCGCCAATCCCGGCA